>JAWWBD010000049.1:0-16377 GCA_033721115.1 Woeseiaceae bacterium
CGCGTCATGGCCGTATCCTATACCGAAAAGGGGTCAGAGCCCTTTTCGAAAGGGCTCTGACCCCTTTCGCGTCAGTAGACCGGGATGGCGGGCGGTACGGTCTCCCAGCGCCAGAGGTCGGTCGGCGTGTTCCGGGCGGACTCCCACTCGGCCGTGTCTGTGTTGAATTTCAGGAGGTTGTTCCGGAGCTCGGGGCTCTCGAACACGACCTTGCCGCCGACCATGGTCATGACGGGCCTGAGCGTGTCGAGGTCCTCGACCTCGACCGCCATGTAGTCGCCGTTCAGGATCACGATGTCGGCCCATTTGCGGGGCTCGATCGAGCCGATCTCGTCCTCGCGCCACAGCGCATAGGCGCCCCAGCGGCTCATCATCAGGAGCAGCGTCATGCGATCGGGCACGGCTTCCTCCGGCACGCCGAAATTCTTGCCGTCGATCTTCCTGGTCATCCACATCACGCCGTCCTCGAACGGCGAGTGACGGATCTCCGACTGGCTGCCGAACTCGCTGACCAGCGCGCGTGCACCCTTGTCGAGCATGCTGCGGACCGGGGCGTTCATGACGAGGTATTCCTCGCCGTAGTCCTCCTCGATGACCTGGCTCGGCACGCGGGTCGCGTCACAGGAAAACGCCATGTTGATGCGCGCTGCAATCTCGATCTGTTCCTGCGTGACCGAGTGGCAGTGATCGACCTGCAGCCTCAGCGAGCGCAGCTTCTCGAGCGAAATGCCGGCCTCGAACAGCGTGTCGATGAACGCCTGGATCGCGCCGTCGCCCGCGACGTGCCAGCCGGGAATGCCGGTCTGGCGGCCCGCCGCGGCGAGTTCCGCCAGCACCTTGTGATGGCTCAGGCGCCGGACGTTGGGCGGGCTCGATTCCATGGTCGGGCACAGCTCGCGGCGCTTGATGTTGTCGTCGGCCGGGATCGAGGTGCACCAGGCGACGCCGCCGCCGTCCAGCGCGCCCGCGCTCGAGCCGATGCTCCACATCATCTCGGAGCCGTAGCCGACCCAGTCGCCGATGCGCCAGTAGGTCTCCTCGATGCGCGGGTTGAAGGGCTGCATCCAGCGGTGCCCCCAGGCGAGCCGGATCGGCATCAGCTCGTTGCGGTCGAGGTGTACCGACGCGTTGAAGCCGCCCTCGCACTGGAGGTGGGTCTTGTGGGTCGTGACGCCGGTCTGCGCGTTGAGCTGCAGCACTTCGTGGTACGACCGGATATAGTCGTTTACGCGGCCGGCGGCGGGCACCATGATGTCGCCCCGCACGCAACGCGGCCCGTCCGTGTAGTCGCCCGACCAGCCTTTCGCCTCGTCGATCCAGAAGTCGTCGGGGATGGGGTTCCGGTAGCGCTCGGCGATCGAGCGTACGCCGAGCGAGTTGTAGACGGCGCCGCCGCGGGTGCGCGCCAGGACCGGGTTGTCGGGCGCGACCTCGTCGAGCACCTGCAGGGTGAGCCCCTGGCCGAAGGTCTGCACCGCGACCTGGGCAGGATTCAGGCTGACCTGCACCCACTGGCCGTCCGGGATCTGCGCGACCCGCGCCCGCACGGCCGCTTTCACGTACTCGACCATCTGTTCCGGCGTCTCGGCGCGAATCTGCACCTGCACGAGCTCCGGGATGGCCTCGAGCACCCAGGGGAACGCCTGCAGCGTGTTCTCGTACAGATGGTTGTGGGTGTCAATGAGCCCCGGTATCACGGTGCGGCCACCTGCGTCGATGGTCTCGGTCCAGTCCGCGGTGAGCGGTGCCATGTCCGCGTTGCTGCCGACCGCGATGATCTCGTTGCCGCGGATCGCGACCGCCTCCGCAAAGCTGATGGCGTCGATGTCGTCGGCATCGAGCGTGATGACCTTGCCGTTGACGATGATGGTCTCGGCGTACGGCGAGACGCCGGCCGCGGCCGGCGCCGTGCCAAGCAGGGCGCCGGCGCCCAGCAAGGCGACCAGCGGAAAGCGTCGTGGCAGTCGGATCATCGTTTACTCCTGTCGACCGGGCCGGCGGCGCCGGTGAAAAAGCCTGCGTGGATGGCATCGAACCAGAGCGCCGCGCCGGCGGGGGCGACGCCCTGCGGCAGGCCGTCTTCCGGCGCGCTGTAGTTGTGAATGCCCGCCGCGAACTCGTACAGCCGGACGGGGGGCGGCGGGTCCATGGCCGCGTAACCCGGCAGGTAGACCTCGCGGTAGAACGCGGGCCGGTGGTCGCGGCTGTTGTCGGTAATGATGAGGATGATCGGCGGCACGGGCTTCACGCCGGGGCCGGACAGCCCGCGCAGGTAGCCGAGGTAGCGCTCGACGAGCGCGGTGGTGGCCGCGGCGCCGAGACCGCTGCGCGCCGCGGCGGCGCGGGCCGCGGCCTCGAGCTCGCCCGGGCTGTCGAAGTGCAGGATGTTCTCGGCCTTGAAGTTCGGCTGCGTCGTGCGTTTCGCCCAGCTCGCGTGCACTTCCTCCATGACCATCGCGAGCCGCCTGAGCGCGTCGACGCCCTCGTCCTCGGCCAGTTCGTAGCCGTAGTAGCGGGCCGTGTCGCGCCAGGACCGGACGCGCAGGCAGCTGAACGGCATGGCCCAGGGCTCCGGGATGCCCTGCAGCTCGCGGGTCATCGCGCCGTACAGCGAACCGAAGGGCGAGCTCTCCATGCCGAGCACGCCGACGATGTTGTCGATCCGCTGCGTGAGCATCATGCTCATCGGGCCGCCCGTCGAGTGGCCGTGGACGTAGACCGAATACTCGGCGGCCGGCAGGTGGCGGCGGATGAACTCGCGGGCGCCCGCTTCGTGTGCGGCGGGCCAGCCGGCCATCCGGTCGTAGAACACGGTGCCCGGTTTCGCGCAGGCGAGGTGCAGCGTGCCCCAGCGCGCGCGGCGCGCAGGTTCCGTGTCTTTCACGACGTCGTACTGGTCCGGGCCGATCGCCTCGCCGCGCAGCCAGACCGGCGTCCGGACCGAGCCGTCGCCGCGGATGGTGTCGCCCGGCCAGTCACCGGCGGGATCGGCGAAGTTGTAACGCCCCGGGTAGGACATGGTCACGACCTTCGCGCCGAAGCGGGCCGCCAGGAAGCGGGCGAACCCGTCCTTGCTGCGATGATCGCCGGAGCCGCCGTGCAGGAGGAAGATACCGATCTTCCTGCCGTCGGGTCCCGTGGGGACGGCGGCCGGGTCCGCGGGTACGTAGACGGCGCCCGCCATGTCCCAGTCCATCCCGACCGCGCGCACGCGGTGCACGACGTCGGTCGCAACGACCGCGTTCGCGGGCCGCGCGAGTACCTCGTCGGAAAGCGCCGCGAGCTCGGGTTTCGAAACACGGATCCAGTCGTAGCCCGCGACCTGCTCGACGTTCGCCCGCGCGACGGCGACGGCGACGGCGAGCAGCGTCGCCGTGAACGCAATCGCTAGTGGCGTGCTGCGCGTCACCGGCCTAGTAGCCGCTCGCGCCCTCGAGGAACGGCGGCACGTCCGGGGGCGTTTCCCAGCGCCAGGCCGACGTCGGGGTCTTCTTGTCGAACGTCCACGTCGCGGTGTCGACGTCGAAGCGCAGCGTGTTGCCCCGCAGCACGGGGTCTTCGTAACCGATCCTTCCGCCGCTGAACGTCATGACCGACGTCAGCGTGTCGAGATCCTCGACGGGCGTTTCGAGGTAGTTGCCGTTCAGGATCACGAGGTCGGCGATCTTGCCGGGCTCGATCGAACCGAGCGCGTGTTCCTTCCAGAGCGGGTAGGCGCCGTAGCGGGTCATCATCAGCAGCAGCGTGATGCGGTCCGGCACGGCCTCCTCGGCCAGTCCCCACGGCTTGCCCTCGTCGTCCATGCGGGTCAGCCAGTTGACGCCGTCCTCGAACGGCGATGCGCGCAGCCGGCCGTAGTTGCCGAAGGTGCCGATCACGGCATTGACGCCGGCGGCGAGCATGCTCGCGACCGGCGCGTTCATCGTCAGGTATTCCTCGCCGTAGTCCTTCTCGATGATCTCCGTGTTCTCGGTGTCGAAGTTGCAGGAAAAGGTCTGGCCGAGGCGCGCGGCGAGCTCGATCTGGTCGCGGCGCACGCCGAAGCAGTGATCGGCCTGGATCCTGAGCTGGCGGATGCGCTCGTCGGGCATGAAGGCCTGGTAGGTCTTGACGAGTACGTCGAGGGCACCGTCGCCGGCGACGTGCCAGCCGGGAATGCCGGAGAGCCGGCCTTCGCCTGCGAGCTCCGCGAGTGTCTCGAGATGCTCGAGACGGCGGCCGCGGTTCGGCACGACGTTCGCCTCGGTGATGCCGTCGATCTCGAGATAGTCCGTGAGTGGCGGGCACTGCTCGCGCGCCTTCACCGACCCGTCGGCCGGCATCGTCGCGCACCAGCCCACGCCGCCGGCATCGATGCCGCCGACACTCGAGCCGATGCTCCAGAAGTAGTCGGACCCGTAGCCGGTCCAGTCGCCGATGCGGCGATAGTGACCGCGGATGTCGGAGCTGAACGGCTGCAGCCAGCGGTGGCCCCAGGCGAGACGCATCGGCATCATGTCGTTGCGGTCGAGGTGGGCCGACGCACTGAAGCCACCCTCGCACTGGAGGTGGGTCTTGTGCGTCGTGACGCCGAGCTGGACGTTGACCTGCATGGCTTCGAGATAGCCCTTGATGTAGCGGTCGAAGCTGCCGGTCTGCGTGTTGATGATGTCGATCTTCGCGCAGCGGTCGAAATCGTTGTATTCGCCCGAGGTGCCGGTCTCGCGGTCGACAAGCCAGTAGTCGGCCGGCAGCTCGTTGCCGTAGTAGTCCTCGAAGGCCTCGATTGCGGCAGTGTTCAGCACCGAGCCGCCGCGGGTTGTCACGTAAGTCGGGTGATTCGGGGCCAGATCGTCGAGCCGCGCGCGCGACAGCGTCGTGCCGAAGGCCCTGACCGCGGCGTCGGGCGGCCGTGCGTTGACGCGGATCCAGTTGCCCTCGGGAATTTGCCGCGCGCGGGCGGCGATCGCCTGTTCGACGGTGCCGACGAGCGCATCCGGGTCCTCGACGCGGATCCGGAGTTCGAGCATCTCCGGGATGCTGCGGATGACCCAGGGAAAGTCGAGCGTGTGCTCGTACAGGTGATTGTGGGTATCGATCAGGCCGGGAATCACGGAGCGGCCGCCGGCATCGATGACCTCGGTCCAGTCCGCCGTCAGCGCCTCGATCTGCTCGTTGCTGCCGACCGCGATGATCTTGTCGCCGCGGATCGCGACCGCCTCCGCAATCGTGACCCGGGCGGGATCGTCGTTGTCGGCCGTGATGACCTGGCCGTTGACGATGACCGTCTCCGCGTAAGGCGAAACACCGGCGATGGCCGGTGCGCCGGCGACCGCCAGCATGACTGCACCGAGAACGGCGGCCGCGAGTATTCCGGCACGAATCGAATCGTTCAGCATGATACCCCCTCTGTCTGGCAGGACCTCTGCTGCTCGGGCGGCAGCATTCGCCTGTCCCGGCAATATACCGTGCAGGTCTTCATTTCGTATGAAAAGGTTGAGCCTGTAAGTTAAATTGCCCGGTACATTGAATCGCCCAGCCAGCCGAAAGGAGCGAGCCACGATGGCCGACCGATTCGTCACCAGCGGCACCCGGATGTGCATTGCCGCGCTGGTGCTCGGGCTCGGCCCCGGCATTGCCGTCGGGGATGACGACTTCGTTCCCGTGACGACGCCGATGCTGGAGAACCCGGATCCCGGCGACTGGCTCATGCTGGGCAGGACCTACGACCAGCAGCGCTTCAGTCCGCTGGGCCAGATTCATCGGGGCAACGTCGCGGCGCTGGCGCTCGCCTGGGCGCGCGGCCTGCCGGACGGCACCGAGTCGACCATCCCGATCGTCTACGACGGTGTCGTCTATCTCGTCGTGCCGGCCAACGCGGTCCATGCGCTCGATGCCACGACCGGCGATCTCGTCTGGCGCTATGAGCGCGAGGCGGCGGCCGGAATCGAGCCGCGCCGGATCGCATCCACCAGTTCCAAGTCGCTCGCGATCTACCAGGACCTGATCTTCTACACGTCGCCCGACGGCTATCTCGTCGCGCTCGATGCGCGGGACGGCAGCGTGCGCTGGGAGGTCGAGTCCTACACGCCCGGCTCGGGCGCGAAGAACACGTCGGCACCGATCGTCGTCGACGGCAAGGTCATCACGGCGCGCGCGTGTCCGGCGCGGGCCGAGTGCTACATCGCGGCGCACGATGCGCTGACCGGCGAGGAGGCCTGGCGCTTCTACACGGCAGCCGGCGCCGGCGAACCGGGCGGGGACACCTGGGGGGACGTGCCGTCGGAGGCCCGCGTGGCATCGCCCTGGGGCCTGCCCGGTTCCTACGACCCGGCCAGGGGGCTGATCTACTGGGGTACCGCCAACCCCAAGCCCTATACGCGCCTGTCCCGGCACGGCGCGGCCGACGGCACCTCGCGCGCCGCGCCCGCCGATCTCTACAGCAACTCGACCATTGCCCTCGACGCGAAAACGGGCGAGCTCGCGTGGTACTACCAGCACCTGCCGGGCGACGACTGGGACGCGGACCACACGCACGAGCGGGTGCTGGTGCGCACCGCGCTGGCCCCGGACCCGGCGCACGCCAAGTGGATCAACCCCGGCCTGGTGCCCGGCGAGGAGCGCGACGTCGTCGTGCACGTCGGCGAGGGGGGCGGGCTCTGGGTACTCGACGCGGCCGACGGCGAGTTCCTCTGGGCGAAGCCGTTTCCCGAGGACGTGCCCGAGTTCAACATCGCCGACATCGACGTCGAGACGGGCGCGACCGAGATCAATTGGAACAACGTGTTCAAGGAAGACGGGCAGACCGTCCTGACCTGTTATCACAACACGCGGAGCTACTGGCCGATGGCCTACCATCCGCTGACGAACTCGGTCTACGTCGCGTTCCACGACTACTGCCTGGAGATGACGGCGGATCTCTCGCGCGAGAGCGGATTCCGGGACCGCTCCGGCGTGCTGCGCCCGGGTGTCGAGCCGGCCAGGGCCTATGCGCTCGCGCGGGTCGAGCTCGCGACGGGGCGCACGACGCGGCTCTACGAGGGCGGGGTGCCGGGCAACGGCGCCGTCCTGGCGACGGCCGGCGATCTCGTCTTCTGGGGCGACATGAATCGCCGCTTCCGCGCATTCGATGCCGAGAGCGGGGCGATCCTCTGGGAGACGATCCTCGGCGGGATCATCCAGATGAGCACGATCACCTACGCGGTCGACGGCCGGCAGTACGTCCTCGTCATGACCGGCGAGGGCAACTCGGCTACGCGCAACCCGGTCGAGATGGCCGGACTCACCGTGCCGCGGGGTCAGAACGCGGTCTACGTCTTTTCCCTTCCTGCTGCAACGAGGTGATGATCTTGCGCTTTTTTTTACTGCTGTTGTTCATCGTACCGCTGGCTGCGGCCGCGCAGGACGGCGACGCGAGGTCGATCGTCGAGCAACTGAAGCTCGACGAGTCGGCCGTGCCCGCGCGCGAGCTGCCTTTCTGGAAAAAACCCGAAAAGATCCACATGGTGCCGCCCGGCTATACCGACGAGGAACGGGCGCGCCAGGTCGCGGAGGCGCAGGCCGCGATCGGCGACGTCGAACTCGTGCCGATCGCCTACCCGATCCCCGATGACGTGATCGCAGAGGCCGAGGTGCTGCTTGCGCGCTGCACGCCGCGCATCATCCGCGAGGCCGCCAACCTGCGCTGGCTGCAGGACTCCCGCCACGGTGTCGACTCCTGCATGATCCCGGAAATCACCGACAAGGAATTCCTGCTGACCAACGCCCAGCATACGTCGGGCCCGCCGATGGGTGACCACGCCGTCGCGATGATGCTGGCACTCGCGCGGGGACTGCACCGCTACCACGCATTCCAGCTCGAGGGCCGCTGGACCGGTGACCCGGAAGGTTTCCCGATGCTCGAGGTCGGCGGCAGGACGATCCTGGTCGTCGGCCTCGGCGGTGTCGGCACCGAGGTCGCACGGCGCGCGGCGGGGCTCGGCATGCGCGTGCTCGCGATCCGGAACTCGCGCCGGGCCGGCCCTGATTTCGTCGAATACGTCGGACTCTCGGAAGAACTCTTCACGCTGGCCGGCGAGGCCGACTTCATCGTCAACGCGTTGCCGCTGACCGAGGCAACGCACGGGCTCTTCGATGCGGAGTTCTTCGATGCCGCGAAACGGGGCGCGATCTTCATCTCGATCGGCCGCGGCGAAAGCACGGTGACCGCCGACCTGATCGCCGCGCTGAAGGATGGCCGCCTGACCGCGGCAGGCCTCGACGTCACCGATCCGGAGCCGCTGCCGCCCGGCCACGAACTGTGGACGCTGCCCAACGTGCTGATCACGCCGCACGTCGCCGCCGAGACCGACGAGGGCCGCTGGCGGCGCTGGGCGGTCTACGTCGAGAACCTGCGCCGCTGGGTTGCGGGCGACAGGATGCTGAACGTCGTCGATCTCGAGCGCGGCTACTGATGCGGCGGCTCTGTCTGCTCCTTGCGTTCGCGCTCGTCGCTGCCTGTGGCGCCGGGACCGACGACGACGCTGACGAACGGTTGCGCGTCGTTACGTCCGGCGGCTTCGCCCAGGCCTACGCCCGGCTCGCGCCGCGCTTCGCGGAGGCGACCGGTATCGACATCACGACCGAGTACGGCGCCTCGACCGGTGGCGCGCCGGATTCGATCCCCGAGCGCCTGGCCAGGGGGGAACACTTCGACCTCGTCATCCTGTCGCGCGAGTCGCTGGATGCGCTGACCGAGGCCGGCCATGTCGTGCCCGCATCACGCACCGACCTCGCGCGCTCCCGGATCGGTATTGCCGTGCGCGAGGGTGCCACCGTGCCCGATATCGCTACGCCGGAAGCCTTCCGGCAGGCACTGCTCGACGCGGAATCCATCGGCCTGTCCGCGAGCGTCTCCGGCACCTATCTCGCGACCGGGCTCTTTCCGCGGCTGGGGCTTTCAGACGAGCTCGCCGCAAAGAGTGTGCGCATCGAGAGCGAGCGCGTGGCAGCCGTGGTCGCCCGCGGCGAGGTCGAGATCGGATTCCAGCAAGTGAGCGAGATCGTCGGCGTCGAGGGCGCCGTGCTGGTCGGGCCGATCCCCGGGGAATACCAGAAGGTCACGACTTTCGGCGCCGGCATCACGACAGATGCAGCAAACCCCGCGGCCGCGCGGCGCCTGCTGGACTACCTGGCCTGGGTCGGCGTGGCGCCCGTCATTGCCGAGACCGGGCTGGAGCCCGTCGCGGCGGAGCGTTGAGGCGAATGGCACCGGCCCGCGTGCTCGTCTGCATCGCGGCGCTGGTCCTGTCGCTGCCCGCGGGTGCCGACGCCTACCCGGAGCGTCCCGTCACGATCGTCGTCGCCTTCGGCGTCGGCGGCAGCGCGGACCGCATGACGCGGACGATGGCACCGTTCCTGGCCACCGCGCTGGGTCAGCCGGTCCCGGTCGTCAACAGGGGCGGGGCGGGCACTCAGCTTGCCGCCAGCTACCTGCTGGAGCAGCCGCACGACGGCTACACCGTTCTCGCGTCGGGTTTTTCCCCCTACCTCTCGAATACGATCCTCGAGGGCGGCGCAGATTATACGATCGACGACTTCGCGTACCTGAACTTCCAGTGGTTCGACGAGGACCTGATCGCGGTCCACCGCCACGCCCGCTACGGCTCGCTGCCGGAGCTGCTCGATACGATCAGGGCGCAGCCGAAGACCGTGCGCGCCGCCGTCGTGCGCGGTTCCGGCGGACACCTGGTCGCGAAGATGCTGCTCGAGGTCAGCGGCATTCCGCAGCAGAACCTGAACCTCGTGACCTACAACGGCGGCGGGCTCGCCCGGGCCGCCGTCGCCGGCGGTGTCGTGGATTTCATCGTGATCAGCGCCGCCGGCACGGAGACGATCCGCGACTACATCAGGCCGCTCGCCATCGTCAGCGACGAGGGCAATCCCGCCTGGGACGCGCCGCCGATCAACGAGGCGCTGGCGCCCGCGGGCATCCGCGTGCCGGTGCTGCCGGGCTCGATCCGCGGGTTCGGCACCAGCGCAGCATTCCGCGACCGCCACCCGGAGCGCTTCGCGCGCCTGGTCGCGGCATTCCGCGATGCGCTCGCTGACCCGGATCTTGCCCGGCAACTCGACGCGGGCTCGATCGGCAGGCGCTGGACCGGGCCCGAGCGCTCGGAGGCGATCATGCGCGAGACGTACCGGATCTTCAGGGACTATTCCTGGCTGCTGTCCGAGTAGGCGGAATGCACGAGCCCGCAACCAACGGCGCCCGGCGACAGATTGCCGATATCGCGGTCGTCGCGCTCCTCGGGCTGCTCACGGGGCTGTACCTCTGGGATGCCGTGCGTGCCTCGACTGCGTTCCTGCACCTGATCCTCGTGGCGCCGCTGGCCGTGCTGATTCTCGCGCTGTGCCTGCTGGTCCTGGTGCGAACGCTCGCCACGCGACCGGCCGCCGATGCGGGCGCCGGCGGGGCGCCGCGCGACGAGGCTGCCGGCGCGCTCATCGCCATCGGCCTCTTCACCGCGTTCGTGGCAGCCTTGCCCTGGCTGGGTTTCGACGGCGCGACGTTCCTGTTCATTGCGGCATTCCTGAGGCTCCACGGCGAGTCGAGCTGGCTGCGCATCGTGATCTATGCACTGGCCTTCAGCCTGGGACTCGCACTCGGTTTCTCCGCTCTCCTGCCGTACCCGATGCCCATGCTCCTGCCGGCACCGGGCGCGGGCTGAGCCGTGATCGACGCGCACGCGGTCGGCTCGGCGCTCGGCATGCTCTTTTCGAGCGCGACGCCCTGGCTCGTCGTCGTGCCGGGACTGCTGATCGGGCTCGTGCTGGGCGCCATCCCCGGCCTGCAGATTTCCATGGCCATGGCGATATTTCTGCCCATGACGCTGTACATGGATTTCATGCAGGCCATGCTGTTCCTGACCGCGATCTTCACCGGTGGCAGCTTCGGTGGCAGCATCCCGGCCATCCTGATCAACATACCGGGTACCTCGTCGGCGATCGCGACCGCGTTCGACGGCCACCCGATGGCGCGGCGGGGCGAGCACAACACGGCGCTCGGGCTCGCGCTCGGCGCATCCTGCGCCGGCGTGCTCATCGGCTACACGATCCTGTTCCTCCTGATCGGGCCGCTGTCCGAGGCCGTGCTGCGCGTGGGACCGGCCGAGATGATCATGGTGATCTTCTGGGGCATCACGCTGATCGGCACGCTGAGCGCGGGCAGCCTGCTCAAGGGCCTGCTGTCCGGGTGCGCGGGCCTCCTGGTCGGGACGATCGGCTACAGCGAGGCCGGCGTCGCGCGCGGCACGCTCGGCATTCCCAACCTGCTGGACGGCGTGCCCGTCATTCCCGCGATGATCGGGATGTTCGCTGCCGCCGAACTGTTCCGCCTGACCGGGCAGCGCTACCTCGTGGACGACGAGGCGCTGCGCAGGGTGCGCCCGCGCCGCGTGCTCGACGGATTCACCACGTCGCTCGGGCGCCCGGGCATCGTCGTCCGCGGCAGCCTGATCGGCGTTTTCGTCGGCGCGATCCCGGGCGTCGGCTCCTCGATCGCGAACCTGGTCTCCTACATGGAGACCCGCCGCCGCAGCCGGGATCCGCGGTCTTTCGGCAAGGGTAATCCCGCCGGCGTCGTCGCCTCCGAGGCGGCGAACAGCACGTCCGAGGCCGGCTCGATGGCGACCCTGCTCGCGCTCGGCATCCCGGGGGGCGGCGCGACCGCGGTCATGCTCGCCGCTTTCGCGATGCACAACATCACGGGCGGTCCGCAGTTCATCCGCGAACAGACCGACGTGGTCTATGCGATCATCATCGCGAACTTCGGCCAGGCGTTCCTGCTCATTGGCCTGGGCCTTTTGACGATTCCCCTGCTCGCGACGGTCATCAAGGTGCCGATGAATTACCTCGTGCCCTCGGTCCTAGCCGTCGTCGTGTTCGGTGCGTTCGGACTGACGGGCGACATGAGCGGACCCGTGACCGTGCTGGTGTTCGCGGTCGCGGGCTGGGTTTTCGGGCGCTTCGGCTACAGCGTACCGGCGGCCGTCGTCGGCATCCTGCTCGGCGGCATCGCGGAGGACCAGCTGATCTATACCTGGCAGATCTCGGGCGGAAAATGGACCTACCTGCTCGAACGGCCGGTCGCGCTCGCGCTGGTCGTGCTCCTCGGACTCTCGCTGTTCGGCGGGCGGCTGGCGCGAATACTCGAACGGCGGGCCAGGCGATGATCGCGGACCTCGGACTGCCCATGCTCGCCGCGATTGCGGTCGCGGCCTTCGCGAGCGGCATGCTGCACGGCACGACGGGAATGGCGGGCGGTGTCGTGATGGCGGCCTTCCTCGCGCACCCGCTCGGCGTCAAGGCGGCGGTGCCCGTCATGACCGTGGCGCTGATCATCAGCCATCTCAGCCGGGCGCTGCTCTATGCGCGTGACACCGACTGGGGCATCGCCGGACGCGTGCTGCTCTACGGCTGTCCCACGATCGTGCTCGGCGCCATCGTGTTCGGCCTCATCAGCCCCGTGGCCGTCTCGCTCGTGTTCGCGGCTTTCCTGGCCGCTTCGTTCCCGGTCAAGGCCTGGGCGAGAAAACACGAGGTACGAACGGGGCCGAAGCTCCTCGCCGGCGCGAGCGCCGTCTGGGGCATGCTGGCGGGCAACGTCATCGGACCCGGCTTTTTTCTCGCGCCGTTCCTGCTCGGTACCGGCATGAACCGGCTGACCTTCGTCGGCACGCTCGCGACCGTGACGCTCGTCATGAATGTCGTAAAAGCCGGTGTCTTCGGGGCGACCGACCTCGTTACCGCGGAGCTTGCTATTCTCGGCGCCGGCATCGGTGTCCTGACGATCCCGGGCAACTGGGCCGGCCGCCGGGTCCTCCGGAAAATGGCCGACAGCGACCATCGCATGATCATCGATATCCTGACCGTGCTCATGATTCTCAATTTTCTTTACCTGGCGATCCGGTGAGCGCGCGGCATGTCATCATCGCCGGCAGCGGCAATGCCGCACTTTGCGCCGGCATCGCGGCGCTCGAGTCCGGCGCACGCGTGACCCTCCTCGAGAAGGCCGATGCATCGCTGGCCGGCGGCAACAGCCGTTACACGGCGGGCGCGATGCGTTTCGCCTACGGTTCGCGGGAAGACATCCTCGCGCTCCTGGCCGACCCGGACGACCCGCGGATTACCAGGACCGACTTCGGCCGCTATCCCGTGTCGGCCTTCGAAAGGGACATGCTGGCGTTCAATGCCGGCGCGCCGCTCAACGCGCGCCAGCGGCGGCTGATCGACGAGAGCTACGCCACGATGGAGTGGCTGGAACGGCACGGAGTGCGCTTGGCGCCGATCTGGTCCCGGCAGGCCTATGAACGCGACGGGAAGCTGGTCTTCTGGGGCGGGCTGACGCTCGAGGCCGAGGGCGAGGGTGTCGGCCTCGTGGACGCCGAGCTGGCGGAATTCCGGCGCCTCGGCGGCGACGTCGTTTTCGGTGCGGAATGCCGCGAACTCGTCGTCGAGGATGGCCGCGTGACGGGTATGCGCTACCTCGCCGACGGCGGGTCGAAGACTGCAACCGGCCACGCCGTGATTCTCGGCTGCGGCGGGTTTGAGGCAAGCCCGAAGCTTCGCGCCGAACTCATGGGCGAGCGCTGGCGGCACGCGAAGGTGCGCGGCACGCCCCACAACCTCGGCCAGGGCCTCACCATGGCGCTTGCCGCGGGTGCCGCACTCGCCGGACGGCCCGACGGCTGCCACGCGGTGCCGATGGACCGCGACATGCCCGATTTCGGCAATCTCGAGCTGCCGATGATCGAGCGCAAGCACTATCGCAAGATCTGCTATTTTCTCGGCGTCATGCTCAATGCCCGCGGCCGCCGATTCGTGAACGAGGGCGAGAATTTCCGGAATTACACTTACGCCCAGTTCGGCCGGGCGATCCTCGAGCAGCCGGGCCAGGTCGCCTGGCAGGTGTTCGACGCGAAGGTCCTGCCGCTGCTCTATGACGAATACCGGTTTCGCCATGCTTCGTTTGTCGAGGCGGATACGCTCGAGCAACTCGTGGCTGAAATGGACGGCGTCGATGCCGATACGGCACTGGCAACGCTCGAAGAATTCAACGCGGCGGTCGACATGTCGGCCGCCTTCGACCCCACCGTGCTCGACGCGCGGCGGACGCGCGGGCTCGCGATCGACAAGACCAACTGGGCCAATCGCATCGACACGCCGCCGTACCGCGCCTATCCCGTGACCTGCGGCATCACGTTCACCTACGCGGGCGTGGCCATCGATGATGCCGCCGCGGTGCTGCGTCCGGACGGCACGGCAATCGAGGGCCTGTATGCCTGCGGCGAGATGGTCGGGGACGTGTTCAGAGGCGGCTACCCGGGCGGCTCCGGGCTCACCTCGGGGGCCGTATTCGGGCGGCTGGCCGGGCGTTCGGCCGCAAGAGAATTCGATTAGACCGAAGGAGAAAGCAGTGCTGATCATCAACAACGACGACGTCTTCGAGCTGCTGACGATGGCGGAGTGCATCCGCGCACAGGAAGCGGCGTTCAGGAAGCTGCCGACCGGCGGCGCGATCCACCGGCCGCGCATCGACATGTATTTCCCCTGCGAGCGCGAGGACGGCTATTACCGCTGGGGCACGATGGAGGGCGCGAACGACGGCTATTTCGCGATCCGCATGAAATCGGACATCATCGTCTGGCCCGAGTCGGCCGACGGCGGCTTCACCGAGGACAAGTACTGCCGGGAGCCGGGGACCTACTGCGGCCTCGTGTTCCTGTGTTCAACCAGGAATGCCGAGCCGCTCGCCTTCATCAATGACGGCGCGATCCAGCACATGCGCGTCGGCGGCGGGGCGGCGATCGGCACCAAGTACCTGTCGCGCGAGGACAGCAAGGTCGTCGGCATGCTGGGCTCCGGCGGCATGGCACGCACTTTCCTCGAGGGCTTCACCTGCGTGCGTGACATTGAGCTCTGCCGGGTCTACAGCCCGACGCGGGAGAACTGCGAGGCCTATGCCGACGAGATGCGCGCGAAGCTCGGCATCGAGATCGAGGTCTGCGACCGGCCGCGCGACGTTTTCCGCGGCGCCGACATCCTCGCGACGGCGACCGACAGCATGCAGCCGGTCTACGACGCCGCCTGGCTCGAGCCCGGGATGCACGTCACCAACGTCGGGCGCCGCGAGATGCCGGATGCCGCCGCGGAACGCTTCGACGTGGTGATCCGGCAGGGTACGGCCGGCCTGCAGATGAAGCAGACCGAGCGCTTCCAGGCCGAGCGCGGCCTGTCGCCGGCGGCGTTCATCGGCGGCACGGTGGAGGAGATGAAGCGTCTGCCCGAGAAGAACCCGGAACCGGGCTTCGGCGGCGACTCCCCCGAGTTCACGGACCGGGGCAAGGGTGGCGACAAGCCGGACTTCGCGGATCTCGTGAGCGGCAAGGCCGAGGGCAGGACGCGCCCGGACCAGATCACGTTCTACCGCAACGTCGGCAACCAGGGCCTGCAGTTTTCCGCCGTCGGCGGGCTGGTCTACGAGAAGGCGAGGGAACGCGGCATGGGTCGCGAGATCCCGACCGAGTGGTTCCTGCAGGACATCCGCGATTGACCCTATGAATAAGGAGTGACCATGTCGATACTCAGCGCAACGCGCGAAGAACTCGTCACGGCGAACCGCATACTCGCCAACCACGGCGTTGTCGATACCTTCGGCCACATCAGCGTCCGGCATCCGGACAATCCCGAGCGCTACCTGCTGTCGTGCTCGCGCGCGCCCGAGATCATTGAGGTGGCCGACATCATGGAGTTCACGCTGGACGGTGAACCGGTCGACCCGCAGGGCAGGGACCCGTATGCCGAGCGCGCAATCCACGGCTCCGTCTACAAGGCCAGGCCGGAGGTCATGGCTGTCGTGCACAACCACAGCCCGAGCGTAATCCCGTTCGGAGTGACCGGCACGGACCTGAAGCCGCTCCTGCACATGGCGGCCGGCATGGGTTCGGACGTCCCGCTCTGGGATTCGCGGACGAAGTTCGGCGACACGACGCTGCTCGTGACCAATATGGAGATGGGTGGGGATCTCGCTGCCTGCCTGGGCGACCGGCGCGCCGCGCTGATGCGCGGCCACGGCTGCGTCGTCGTCGGCAAGTCGGTGCGCGAGGTCGTCTTCAGTGCGATCTATCTCGAGGTCAATGCGCAGCTGCAGATCCAGGCCAACTCGCTCGGCAAGATCAACTTTCTGAGCGACGGCGAGGTCGCCGCGATCATGAAGCGGCGCGGGCCCTACACCTACGAGGACTCTTTTTACTCCCCCTTTCTCTTATACAGTTTCATGGCAGCCGTCACCGATCATCTGGGTTTCGTCACCGGAATCCTGATCCTTCCCCCGCGCCAGACCGCGCTCGTGGCCAAACA
>JAWWBD010000050.1:0-16088 GCA_033721115.1 Woeseiaceae bacterium
TCGCACGCGAGGAGATCTTCGGTCCGGTCATGTCGATCATCGCGTTCCGGGATGCAGCCGAGGCGGTCGCAATCGCCAATGATTCGATCTACGGCCTGGCCGGCGCCGTCTGGAGCCGCGACATCAACACGGCGCACAAGGATGCCAAAGCCGAGCGCGTCGGCACGATGGGCATCAACAACTACTTCGGCGGCGACATCACGGTGCCGTTCGGCGGCTTCAAGCAAAGCGGCAACGGGCGCGATAAGTCGATGCATGCCTTCGACGACTATACGGAACTGAAAACGACCTGGATCGAGTTCGACTGACTGTGCACATCAGTGTATCGTCCATACCGGTTCATGCGATCAAGCAAGCAACAACAATATCAATAAGGGGAAGCCTGTGAATAATGGAAATCTAGCGCCCGTGGCGATCGTTTTTTCGGCGCTCGTCATAAGCGCATGCGAAAGCAAGGTGACGCCGGATGACGGCGCAAGCGAGGCGCTGGCTGCCGCCGAGGCAAAGATCGCCGAGATGGCGAATTATGATGCGCATATCGCGGCCGCAGACGCCTGGATCGAGGCGTGGGACAGCGGGGTCGTCGACGGACTCGATGCCGTCGCGCACAGCAGTTACACGCGTACGGCCCCGGACTTCAACGCCGGGAGTCTCGATGAGCTGAAGGCTTTCATCCAGCAGGTTCACCAGACCTACCCCGATTTCAGCATCACCAATGACGGCATGGCCGCCGGCCCCGATGGCGTATTCTTGCAGTGGACCGTTACCGGCACGGATACGGGGCGCGGCGAGAATGCCACGGGCAATTCCATGCAGGTGACGGGCATCTCGCGAATGCAGTTTTCCGACGGCAAGGTGGCCAGGGAACTCGTGATATTCGATACGGGCACCGCGCTGACCCAGCTCGATACGGCCGAGCTGCCCCACACGGCAAACTAGATAGCGGAGTGCCTTGTCCCATAGTCGCGATGGTCGCGGCAGTAGCCCGTGTCAGCCCGACCGGCTGACCGCTGCGGCTCGATCGCCGCGCGATACTGAAGCGACGGCGTCAGTCGCTTCCAGAGCGTCTGCGGCTCTTTTGCGAACACGAGTTCATCCGATGCCGGCACGACGTGCCAGCTGCCGCGGGCCAGTTCGTGATCGAGCTGGCCGGGCGCCCAGCCGGCATAACCCATGAACACGCGCAGCTCGCCGGGGCCCGTTGGCAGACCGGCAAGCGCCGCGTCGACCTCGACCTGGTAAATCGACCCGACCACCGCCTCCGCTCCCTCCGGCGGCGCATCCGTGCGCAGCAGCGCCCGCAGCGTGTTCATCTGGACGGGGCCGCCCCAGAACAGGCGACCTGCCTGCACATACCGCGTGTCGTCATCGTCGGTGAGTTCGTCGAGGTCGATCTCGGTGGGGCGATTGATCACGAGCCCCATCGCGCCGCTGCGTTCGTAATGCAGCAGCAGTACGACGGTGCGGCCGAAGACGTCGCCCTGCACCTGCTCGGTGGCGACGAGCAGCTCGCCGCGCGCCGGCTGCCGGTCCTGGGCTGCTGCGGTCGACAGCAGGCAGGCTCCAACCACGAGCCCTGTTAAAAATCCGTTCATCCCGACGCTCAGACCCCGACCAAAAAAAGGTGTCAGGTTTATTTTTAAGAAAATAAACCTGACACCTTTTTTTGGCACCGTTTCTCGTCCGGTGATTCAGTGCGTGGCACCGGACCGGGCGGTTTCCGGTCGAATGCTCTGCCAGCCTTCGACGACCCGCAGAGAGCGCGTCGTCGGTGGGTCGTCGGCCCGCAGGATCAGGAACCCGCCGTTTGCGGGATCCGGCCAGTAGGAATAACCGCCGACGTTGATCCACTGCGAATCTTCGAAGACCACCGCCGGTGTGGAGACCATCAGCGCGCCCTCCTCCGTATACACCCGGGCACTGAACAGCTTCGTCCCGTAACGATAGTAGATCTCACGCATGTCCGCCGACCAGCGCGGCTCCTCACCGCCATTAACGGACACCTGCACCGGAGACGTGCTCGAGTCGACGGGCTTGACGATCACCTCGTACCGTCCGGATGCGTCAGTCGTCAGCGCAACCCAGCGGCGATCCGGCGACAGGTTGCCGAGCGTTTCATGCACGCCCTCCTGGTCCGACACCATGGTCGTTTCCCGGGTCCGCAGGTTGACCAGTGCGTAGTCGAATTCGTCGCCCTCCGTTACGACCATCATGGCGAGGTCGCCGGAGTGCACTTCGTCGGCGTGATTGGGAGTTTCGTAAGCAAGTTCCTTCTCGAAGGTCGCGCTCGAACTCGACGTGTAGTACATGCCGACCGGATCATCGCTGTTCTCGTGCAAAAAATAGATCGTGTCGCCGTCGTCCGACCACATGGGGTGGTGGTTCGCACCCCCGCGCGTCAGCCTGCGACCCTGGCCATCAGCCAGCGAATACACCCAGATGTCGGAACTGCCGCTCGCAAGCGTCGCGGCCACTCGCCCGCCGTCCGGCGCGACGGCGAGATCGCGGTACTGGCCCGGCGCAATCGCCGTACTTTCCAGCCGCCACTCCGGCGTGATGCGTGCGACCTGCACCTGCCGGTAGGGCGCGCCGGTCGCATAGATCAACGTCTTTTCCGACAACACGAACTGCGGCAGCGGGCCGTCGCGGCGCAGGTCGGTACCGACCCGGCGCGGCTCGCCCGTGGCCCGCATCGACTCGACGTCGTAGTCGACCGCCAGCAGGTCGTTGCCATAGGCGTACACCAGTCCGCCATTGACGGCCTGGGCGAAAACGGGCATCTGGATGACCTCGTTCACTGCGCCGGAATCCGGATCCCAGACGATGAGCGCCGGGGAGCGCTCGTTACCGGGAAACGCGATCACGAGAAGGCCGCGGTTGTTGGGCGTCGGATACATCGTTTCGATCAGGTGAATCGGCGAACCGTCAGGGTTCCCGGGTTCGCGTACGCGGACCGGCTGCCGGTTGCCACCGTCGATCGCAATGATCCACGTCTGGGTTCCTTCCCTGTCCTTGTACAGGATCCGGTCGTTCCCCAGCCACGCGCCACCGCGCGGATTCGGCGCGGCGATGATCCTGCGAACCGGGCCGCCATCTATGGGCACTACGCGCAGTTCATCATGCGCGAAGAACGCGACGAGCCTGCCGTTCGGCGATACGAACGGTCGGTACGCGCCCTCGGTGCCTTGCACAGCCTCTACGTCGAAGTCATCCAGCCGCCGCACGAACAGCTTCGAGACACCGTCGCCTGCCGGCCCCGAGTAGATGAGCCTCTCTCCGTCCGGCGTAATGGCAAAAGCGCGGACGGGCGTCCGCAGTGGCGAGGACCCGACGAAATCGACCGGCGCTTCCTCGGGCAGCCGTATTTCATAGCGACGAACGGGCTCCGCGACGGCGACGGGCTCGGTAGCAGCGAAAAATTGCGGCGCCATGCCAAGCAGAACACCGGCAACCAGCAAGGCGGCGCCGGCGACCACCGTGCGCCAGCTCAGCCAGCCCTCCCGCTGGCGTGGCGACGCCTGGCTGTCCGGCCCGATATCCAGCGCCCAGGAGACGACGAGAGCGACAGGCAGGCCTATCACGCTGGCGATCGCCGCGGCGGTCAGCACGATTGCGGGCAGGTGCAGCGCGTCGACGAGCAGTTCGACGCCCTGCAGGATGGCGAAGGCAGCGCCGACGTAGAGCACCGCCGTCCGTACGACACCGCGTTTTTTGAGTTCTTCTACAAATCGCACACTGACAGCCGGCAGCCGCCCTGACCCGGCCATTCTACCCAATATGTCCCGACGTTCGGGTGCGGAACCGGGCCGTTCGGCCGCAGCGTCGGCTCCGGATTGCGAGCGCAGTGAAGGCATACTCGCCGACGCCCGGCCCGACGGGAATTGCCATCCTGCGCCAAGTTCTGCACTCTCGACGCTGAAGCCCGATTCCGCTCCGGACGGCTCACTCGCTCGAGGGATAACAACAATGCGAAATCCTCCGCTGTCTTTACCGTATCTCGCCTGCCTGCTGCTGATCACTGCCTGCGGCAAAGACCCGGATGTCGCCGTCTACGACGACGCAGCCATCGCCGACGAAACACAAAAGGCCAACTGGCTCGCCTACGGGCGCACGCACAACGAACGGCGCTTCAGTCCTTCCGACCAGATCGACACGAGTAACGTCGCGAGCCTGAAGGTCGACTGGTTCCTGGACCTGCCGGGCGACGTCGGGCTCGTCTCGACGCCGCTGGTCGTTGACGGAACGCTCTATTTCACCGGCACGATGAACGTGATCCGCGCCGTCGATGCCAGGACCGGCAATCTCCTCTGGACTTACGATCCCCAGGTCGCGAAGGAAATCGCCGGCAAGCGCCGCACGGGCTGGAAGCACAACCGCGGCATCTCGTTCTACGAGGGCAAACTGTTCGCCGCGACCTGGGACGGCCGGCTGTTCGCTCTCGATGCAAAAAGCGGCGAGGAACTCTGGATGGTGCGCACGTTCGGCCTCGATCAGGCGCTCTACATCACGGGGGCGCCCAAGGCGTTCGCAGGCAAGGTGCTGATCGGCAACGGCGGCACCGAGAGCGGGCCGACGCGCGGCTGGGTCACGGCCTACGACGCCGACACCGGCGAGGAAGCCTGGAAATTCCATATCGTGCCCGGCAACCCGGCCGACGGCTTCGAGAACGAGGCCATGGCGATGGCCGCGAAGACCTGGACCGGCGAGTGGTGGCGGCACGGCGGCGGCGGCAACGCCTGGCACGGCTTCACCTACGACCCCGAGTTCAACGCGGTCTACATCGGCACCGGCAACGGCTCGCCGTGGAACCGCAAGATCCGCAGCCCCGGCGGCGGCGACAACCTGTTCCTCTGTTCGATCGTCGCGCTGGACGCCGACACGGGCCGGTACCTCTGGCACTACCAGACGACCCCGGGCGAGACCTGGGACTACAACTCCAACATGGACATCGTGCTGGCCGACCTCGACCTCGGCGGCGAAGCGCCGGTCAAGGCGCTGATGCACGCACCCAAGAACGGCTTTTTTTACGTGATCGATCGCGCCACCGGCAAGTTGATCTCGGCCGAGGCCTACGTCGAGACCACGTGGGCGACGCACATTGACATCGAGACCGGCCGCCCCGTCGAGGTACCGGGCGCGCGCTACGAGGTCGATGCGGCCTACATCACGCCGAATGCCTACGGCGGGCACAGCTGGCACGCGATGTCCTACAGCCCGCAGACGGGCCTCGCCTACATCCCCGCGCAGCACTACGCCACCAACTACTCCGACCTGGGCTTCGACATCGACGGCTTCAGGATGGAGCCCTTCGTCGGCGGCTTCGGCGTCAACCCGTTACCGGCCGAGCCGCCCCGCGAGTACCCGGCGTCGCTGATTGCGTGGGACCCGGTCAGGCAGGAAGCCGCCTGGGAGATCCCGCAGGCGAGCGGGCCGAACGGCGGCACCCTGACCACCGCCGGCGGGCTCCTGTTCCAGGGTCGGGCCGACGGCCGGTTCATCGCCTACGATGCCGCATCGGGCGACGAACTCTGGAACTTCGACATGGGCCTCGGCATGACGGCTGCGCCGATCACCTGGGAACTCGACGGCCGGCAGTACGTCTCCATTCTCGTCGGCTGGGGCGGCGGCGCCGCGGGTATCGGCTCGCTGTTCAGTTCCGAAGAGGTCAGTCCGCGGCACCTGGGCTGGGCCTACGGCAAGCACATGCGCCGGCTGGTCACGTTTTCGCTCGAGGGGACGGTCGACATGCCGCCACAGCCACCGCCCTATTACGCACAGCCGCTCGAGGCGCCGGAATTCGTCGTGGACGCGGAACTGGCCGATCGCGGCGCGCTGGAATTCGGCGGCTGCATGCCCTGTCACGGGCTCGACGCGCTGGCGGCCGGCATGGCACCGGATCTCCGGGAGTCGGCAGTCGCGCTGGACAAGGACGCCTTCGCGGCAGTCGTCCGCGACGGCTCACTCGTCGCGCGCGGCATGCCCGGCACGCCGGACATTACAGATGCGCAGCTCGAAGCCCTGCAGCACTACATCCGCCGGCGCGCGCGGGAGACGCGATAAGCGACGGACGGCGAGCCGGGCGCGCCGTTACGCCTCAAATCCGACGATCGATCCACTTTTTTCGGATCGCCCGCGTCAACGGTTTTTCAATGACGTAAGTGCTCGGTATCGCGAGTGCCATCATCAGCAGGATCGAGACCCAGATCTGGTACGGGCCTATCGCAGGATTCACGGCGTAACTTATGTTCGCGGCGATCAACACGACGATCTGCCAGATGAAGATCGAGTAACCCGTTTCGCCCAGAAACCGCATACCGGGCAACGAGAACAACCGTGCCACTATTCCCCTGCCCCGCGCGAGATCCAGCAGGATAACGACGAAGAGTGGCATCGTCAGTCCCTGCCGGACAAAGAACTTCAGCGGCTGCCCGATATCGGGCACCAGCGCAAGCCCGACGACGACGAGGAACGCGAGATCGCCCCACGCCAGCAGCGTCGGGCTGGACGACGCCGATATGTGCCGGCTCAATACAAACACCCGGGTCATCAGCATGCCCGCGACGAAATACGGAACCCAGAACAGCGGAAAGTTCGCGATGAATATATCGAGATTCATGCTCGGAGATCTGCCGGTCGCCATGTACGCCGCATAACCGAGCGCCGGTAACATTGAGACAAAGGGCATCGCAATGAGCGCCCATATCATCCGCCGCCGCGACCACCCGTTCATCGTCGTCATCAGCCACGGCATGATGAGATACAGGAAAAGCAGCGCCGAGATCGTCCAGGTGGGCCAGCTCCAGATAGGCACCCAGGGCGGCACCCATGCCTGGACGAGGGCGATCTGGGCCAGGGCGCTCGGAATCAGGAGTGACAGGGGCCGGCCCTGGCTCAGATACCAGGGAAACAGCAACAGGATCACGATCAGGATCACGATCAGGTGAATCGGGAAAATGCGTGCACACCGCAATGCCCAGAATCGCCGCCGCGGCATGCTCAGACTTCCGTCTGCACCCCAGTAGAGGTAAGCCAGTATGAATCCGGACAACAGGAAAAAGAGGCTGGTCGACATCCAGCCGTTCGAAAGAAAAGCGAGCAATGGACCGGGTGCCTGGTCGAAGCTGGCCATCAGGCCGTCCATTCCCTCCGGCCTGCCGTCCCACACCGACCACAAGTGAAACAGGAAGATGTGAAAGATCGCGAAGAACCTGATGCCGTCGATGGCCGGCAGGTAGGTGGCGCGCTGACCGGTCGAATGGCCTTTTCCGGGCGAAATTTGATCCTCGGCGTGATTTGCCAATCTGAACTCCTGTTGACGATGTTTGCGACCCGAAGTCGCCGAAGACCGGATGATTCCGACTGGCCCCGGCAGGAAGGCCTTGGCCAATTGTTGCAGTCCCTGACCGGTACGGCAAAAGTCGAGCGATCGGTCGGGCCCGCATCCGCCCGGGGATCTTCCGCAATCTCCCGTGGCCGAACAAGAAGCGTGGCCCACGGCCTGTTATATTCTGCGCACTTCCCGATGAGACTCACGTGTGATTCGAACTGAAACCGACCCCGCGCATTGCAGGAAGCTCTGGGACCAGTTCTCGCCCGGGCAGGATCCCTGGGACGACTGGGACCTGATGTTCGCGTTCCACGACGAGGCCAGGCACGAGTTCAATTTTCTCGTACATGAAGCGGCCGACGGGTCGCCAGACGGCATGGTTCCGCTCGTGAAGGACACGACGCTCGACCGCTTCATGCTGATGGCCGGCAGCTATCCCGAGGGCCGGGTATTGTGGATGCGCGTCGAGGACTTTCCCGAGTTCTTCGAGGCGTTTCCGGACCGGACGGTGTTCTTCGACCTCCGGCAGAGCTGGGGCAGCGCGCTGCTCGAGCATCACCCGCAGTACGCAGCGAATTTTGCCGAGCAGGAGCCGCGGTATTTCCTGGTGCCGGCGGAATTCGGATTCGACTTCTACAATCACATCGACACCTTTTCCTCCGAGAGGAAGCAGAAATTCCTCTACGACCTGCGCAAGATCCGCAAGCACGAGCCGAAACTGCAATGGAGCGAGGACGACGAGGCCGACCGGTTCATCGAGCTCGTCAACCAGAATTTCGGCGCGGAATCCGATTACGCCAGGGAAGAGGATGCCAACGAAGTGCGGCGTGTCGTCGACGAGCTGAAGCAGAGCGGCCGGCTGCGCACGCTGACAATCGAAATCGACGGCGTGAAACAGGCCGTGTCGCTGTCATTGCTGCACGGCAACAAGATGGTCGCGCTGTACGCGGGCAGCAACAACGACTACAGCAACCTCGGCAAGCTGCTCAACGTCGAGACGATCCAGGAAGCGTGCCGGCTGCGCGTCGACGAGATCAGCTACATGACCGGCATGCGCTGGAAAGCCGACTGGAAAATGAGAAGCGAGCTCTGCTACACGATGCGCAAGCCGCCGGCACCGTGGCCTGACCGGACCGGCGGATCGGCGGAATGACCCAGCACGAATACATCTTCATCGCCATCTCGATCGTGCTCGGCCTGGCGATGGCGCGCCTTCTGCACAGTGCGGCCCTGCTGGTTCGCGCCCACAGTCGCGTGACCTATCACTGGGCAACCATGCTGTGGGGCGCCTGCATTTTCATCTACATACTGCAACTGTGGTGGGTCGGCTGGGAGCTGCGCCTGGTGTCGGACTGGTCCATCGTCGACTTCTTCGCCCTGGTGATCGGCGCGATATTCGTCTATGGCGCCGCCGAACTGGCGCTGCCGACCGAGGACTTCGACATATCGGACGACACCGAACTCGACTTTCTTGCGCACAGCCGTTCACTCGGGCGCGTCTCGGCGCTGTCGATGCTCGGCTATTTCGCGGTCGGCCCCTACGTAAATCTGACGATGTTCCACAATCCGCCGTTCCCCTCGTACGGGTTTCCTGCGCTCGGCGCCAGCCTGATGATCGCGATGATCCTCAAGCCGAAGTGGTTCCCCGGGCTCTCGGTCGTGTTCACCGGCTACACGATCCTGATCCTCTACCTGACTGCCTGACAGAAAGCCAAAAAGGTGTCAGGTTTATTTTCCTTCCCGCCTGAAAAAAGGTGTCAGGTTTAATTTTCTTCCCGCCTGGTTATAAACCTGACGTCTTTTCTCTAAAAATAAACCTGACACCTTTTTCTGGCTAGGTGCGGATCAGCTCGCCGAACACGTCGCGGAACACCTCGAGGTCCTCGATCCGGCCCATGCTGACGCGGATGTGGTTCGGGATCGGGCTGAAGCGGCCCCGGATCAGGATTCCCCGTTCGGCCATTCGGTCCTGGAACGCGGCGCCGTTCCGTCCGATGTCGGCCAGCACGAAGTTGGTCTGCGACGGCAGCGCCTCGATGCCGTGCTCCCGAAACGCATCGACGACGATCTTGCGGCCCTCGAGGATCTTCGCACGCGAGAAACGGATGAACTCGTCGTCGGTGTAACTCGCCTGCGCGGCCGCCATGCCGACACCGTTCGGCCAGGCCATCACGTGACGGTCGATGGTCTGTGCGAGGTCGGGCCGCGCGATGCCGTAGCCGACGCGGAGTCCCGCCATGCCGAAAATTTTCGAGAACGTGCGCATGACGATGACGTTTTCGCCCGCGCGGACTAGATCCACCATCGAGGTGTACTCGGGGCGGTCCGTGATCTCGTTGTACGCCTCGTCGATCAGGACGACGGCGCGCTTGCCGACATCGCGGCAGAAGTCCCGGAGCCGGTCCCCGTCCAGCGTGTGCCCGGTCGGGTTGTTGGGATTGCAGATATAGACCAGGCTCACGTCGTCGCCGACCGCGGCGGCCATCGCCTCGAGATCGATGGTCAGGTCGGCCTTCAACGGCACCCGCACGAGCTCCGCCCCCATGCGGGTCGCGTATGCATAGTGATCGGAGTAGGTCAGGCCCGGCACGACGATCCTGCCCTGCCGGCCCCACGCCACGAACGCCGCCTGCAGGCCCTCGTTGGAACCCGAGCACAGCACCATGTTCTCGAGCGCCACGCCCTGCCGGGCCGCGATCGTCTCGAGCAGCGGTTGCTGCAGGTCGTCCGCGTAGTAGGCGCCGAGCGCCGCGGCTCTTTCGGCCGCCTCGAGCGCCGCCGGGCTGGGCCCGTACGGGTTTTCGTTGTAGCGCAGCGCGATCATGCCCGCGGGCGGGCCGAGGCTCGCCAGCGAAATCGGCGTGAGCGCCAGTCCGACGGCACCCCCGATCAGACCCTGGAAGACCTCGCGGCGTGAATACTGGATGGGCATCGGCATATCCCCTCTGAATTGCCGGGTGGTCGGCGTGATGCTCGACCGAGCATAGCAGCGAATGTGCCCGCCGGCCGGGCCTTTCCCGGCCGGCGCCCGCGTCAGTCGGCCAGCTCGTGCACGGCCCGGTGCGCTTCCTCGATCGCGGACTCGGTCATCGCATTGGACGCCGCGTCGGTGTTCGCGAAAGCGATGTTGCCCACCGGCTGCCGCGCGGCCACCCACGGCCGGCTTTCCGCCGGCCACCAGTCGGGCCACCAGGCCACGTCGCCCGAATCGGCATCGACCGAGAAGGCGTAACCGTGCGGCCAGCGATTGACCGTGATGCCGGCGATGTCTTCCGCGGGGTCGAAGCCGCCTGGCCCCAGCATGCGGCCGAGCTGGTCGCGCAGCTTGCGCTCGAACGTCTCGAAGGGCAGCTCCATGAGCGCCCGCCGCCCCGCCCGGAACTGCTCTGCCGCCGGCAGCCCCGGCGCGAGCGGGATGTGCTGCAGGTGCAGGATCACCGGCTCGGCGGGCGATTCGGCAAAGCGGTAATCGCCCATGCTGACCGGATGCGTGAACATCACGGTCTGAAAGAAGCTGCCGGGGCAGTAGGCCCGGCGCATGCCGAGCTCGGCCAGGCTCCGCCAGTTGCGGATCAGCACGTTGGTGTAGACGAGCGGCGCGCGCACCGACGTCTCGAGCGCGGCGACCTGGGCCGGCGGGAGGTCGGGACACACGTGCGGCAGCATCGCGTGATATGCGGCCCAGACGACCCGGTTCGCGGTTACCGTGTGCGCGGCATCGCCGTTGACGTAAGTCACGTCGACGTCGCCGGCCGGCCCCGCCTCCCGGTGGCGCAGGTCGACGACCGTGCTGTTCAGCCGGATACGGGCGTCGTTCTCCGGGGAGTCGAGCTTCGAGTAGTCGAAACGCGCGGCGGCAATGTCCTCCATGGCGCGCAGCGGCGCGACGTCGGGCACGAGCTTTTGCACCAGCAGGCGCGCGACCGACGCATTGCCGTCCGGGAAGTAGAAACCGTCGTCGTCGCCGTGGGCGATCTCGCGCCCGATGTCCATGCCCGCGAAACCCGGGTAACCCTGCTGCCAGGCCATCCAGGCCGGCAGCGCATCCGCACCGATCGCCCAGACGCCGTGCGACCATTTCTGCACGAAGGCCAGCGCCTCGTCGCCCATGCCGGCATGTTGCTCGAGGTACTCGCGCCAGCTCAGCGATTCGAGCACGCCGCGACGCTCCACCGCTGTCATGCCCGGGAGATAGTCCTTCTCGTCGGCGAACAGCCGCTCGAGGTCCGCCTTGCCCGCTGCCGACAACGGCAGCTCGTCGAGCGATGCCGCGAAGCCGTGCTCGCCGTGCGCGAGAAAGTCGGCGCCGAAGGTCTCCCGGTCGAAAAAGCTGACCCGGCCCATACGGTACTCCGCGAACAGGTCATCGCGATAGAACTCGGCGCTCCGACTCGTGTCGATACCAAGCTCCCGGAGCACCTGCTTTGCGGTGTCGGGATAGGTCGCCGGCGCCTCGATCAGCATCGTGCCGCCATAGCCGACGAACAGGCGCTCGTCGAGCGTGAACTCGTTGCGCTTCGCGTGGCCGCCGAAGTCGTCGTGATTGTCGAGCACCAGCACGCGCGCGTCCGGGTTGACGTCGCGTCGGTAGATGTAGGCAGCAGACAGGCCGCTGATGCCCCCGCCGACGACGACGAGGTCGTAGTGCTCGCCGGTCGCGGCGCCGGTCCAGCGCCTGCCCTGGACGGTCGCGTGGGCCGCCTCGAAGGAACCCGGGTGCGAGCCGCGCATACCGGTCAGGGCCGGCGGGTAGTAGACCGCGCCGCCGCCGGCGGCCGGTGCTCCTGGCCGCGTACAGCCGGGCAGCAACGCAGCGCCGATCGCGACGCTGACGCCGTTTACGAAATCCCGCCGCGTGATGGCCCGGCCCATGCCGAGACGCCGGTCACGACCGTTCATCGCCCTCCCCCGGCGCCTCGGCGCCGGCAGTCACGAGTTGTCCGCGACCACGGTGTAGTGCAGGCTGACCACCTTCCACTCGCCGTCGATCTTTTGCCAGACCTCGGACTCGAAGCCTTTCGACTCGGCAACTTCGCCGTCGGGCGTACGCAAGGCATAGTCGACGAAATAGCTGGCGATCGCGACCGCGTCGCCCGGCAGCACCTGGATGCGAACATCGGACAGTTCGTTCTTCACGACTCCGCCGCCGGCCGTGATCATCTCTGCCCATTCGTCGTGGTAAGCCGACACATCGTGCCTTTCGCCGTAGAAGAACAGGGATGCTCCATCGGCATAGTGATCGAAGTAGGCCTCCACCGCGTTGTTGGCGTAGGCATCGTTGAACGCCTGGACTGCTGCGCGAACCTCGGCGGCGAGATCGGCAGGCTCAGCGGCAAGCACCGGTACCGCAAGCGCGGCAAGGAGGATGAACTTCGTTATTCTTCTCATGGCGATGACTCCCGGCATTGTCCTCCCGCACCCACGAACAAGGATACCGTAGTTGCACACGGCGGATAAGGCCGGAGGGCCTGGTACAGCTGAACGGGCGGGGGCCGTGCAGCTACAGCCGGGACGAGCTGGTGGACCTGCCGGATGAAGCGCTCGCCGGAGAGACGGCGGCAGAGTGAAATGACGAGCGGCGAGGCCCGGCCGGACCTCACCGCTCGCTGTTACCGCCTTGCTTGAACGTTACGGCAGATCGACCTCGGTCACCTCGCCCGCGACCACGGTGGCCGGCTTGCCGTTCGCCGGATCGAGCGTGACCCCGTCGTCGCAGCTGAACGCGATCTCGTAGTCACCACCGAGCAGGAAGCCGATCGTGTAATGATACTCGGTCATTTCCAGCTCGTTCATCTGCTCCTCGACCATCGCCGAGGTCAGCGCGTTGGCCGCAACGAGCGCGGCATCCATACCGTCGTCCTCGAAGAGGTAGACCGACGGCGCGCATTCCGCGACGACGAGTTCATTGCTGACCTGCCCGGTCAGCGCACCGACTTCGGCGTTGTTCACCAGGCGCAGCGTCGGCCGGAACACGGCGTCCGGATCGAGGCCCGGCGGGCTGGCAACGGATTTCATCAGGTCGAACTCAACCGTGAAGTCTGCGAGACCTCCCTGCGGTACGACGATATTACCGTGCAGCTTGAGGCCGCTTTGCGCGCCGCTCGGGATGTAGAGGTTGTGGGTCGTGCTCTCCATCGCGATGTACGACTCGTCGCCCTGACACTCCGTCGTGGTCGGGTCGTCGCCCGTGCCGCCGATGCCGCCGCGCACCGCGTTGACGGCCAGCCGTATCCAGCTCACTTCGCCGGCCGGCAGCTCGTAGTTCATCAGGAGCGGCGCCGCGTTCATGCCCTGGAAATCCAGCAGGTTGATGTTGGAGACTTCGTCCATGACCGGCGTTGCCATGATCGCGGGGCCTTCCTTGGGCTTGATCTCCACGCCCGTGAAGGCGATGCAGACCTTGGTCGCATCGTGAATCGGGTGATCGCTGACGCCGAGGTTGATCCGGCCGGTCTTCGCCCCGGACCCGGACCCGCTGCAGCCGGCTGCGATGAGCATGCCCGCAGACAGCACCGCGAGCGCGGCTCTTACGTTCGAGTGATTCATCCCTGTTCTCCTCTGGCCCCGATCGGAGCATCATTCTTGTGACGACGGGTAAGACGCTGGCCCGGACGCCGGCGTTGCCGGGTTTTTACATAACGCAAAGGGCCGTCGATGCGCAGGACCTCGGAACCAAAGGCCATTCGTGACACGGCGCACAGCGGGCCGCGCTATCTATTATGTAAAATCCGGGCAACGCGTCGCATCCTGGCGACGTTTATCGAGGAAGACGGCGAACGGGCGACATGGCACCGGTGCTGACACTTGGACACAGGCGCTCGGCGCCCGACCGCTTCGAGACGCTGATGCGGCCGCATTTCGATGCGCTGTACGCATCGGCGCGGCGCTTCGCGCTGAACGAGGCGGATGCCGAGGACCTGGTGCAGGACGTCTGTGTGAAAGCATTCCAGAACATCGATGACCTGGAGCGAATGGAACACCCGCGAGCCTGGCTGCTGCGGGTCCTCTATCACCAGTTCGTGGACCGGCAGCGCGTCAGCAGTCGCGCGCCGTCGGACCTGGCCAGCTCGATCGACGCGGATGCGGCGGTGACGCTGGCCGATGACGACGAAAAGCAACCCGAGCGGCAGGCGGAGCGCATGCTGCGCGTCGAGCGCGTACTCGGCGCCATGGCGCTGCTCGACAGTGAACAGTGTGCGCTGCTCGCAATGCACGACGTGGACGGGTTCAGCATCTCCGAACTGAGCGAGCTGACGGAGCTGCCGGAGAATACGATCAAGTCGCAGCTATACCGTACGCGCAGCAAGCTGGGACGGCTGCTCAAGAACAAGCAGTTGAAGAGCGTCAAACTGAAGCTGGTGGGAGGCTCGGCATGAAAGTGGACAGGGTTATCGACTGGCTGGGCCGGCTCATGGCCGGACACCTGCCCCCGGAGTCGCGCACGGAACGCGTGCTCCGCACCGAGAAAGTCATCCAGGTCGCGAAACTTCTGCTTCGCGACGAATACGAGCTCGTGCGGCTGCACGACGTCGAGGGCCTGAGCGTCGAGTCGCTCACGGAAACGACGGGCCTGCCGGACGACACGATCCGCAAGAACGTCAAGACGGTCAGAGCGGAGCTCCGCAAGATGCTCGAAGGAAGTGCCCGGGCCGAACAGCCGCCGGGCCCGCAGGAGATCGTGCTGTGAAATGTGAAGACGTCATCGAGCGCCTGGAGGCGATCGAATCCGGGCGGCCGGACGACGCGGTAAGCCGGGAGATCGCTGAACACGTCGCCGGCTGTGTGGACTGCCGCGACGCGCTCCGCGGCGCCGAGGCGACGCGGATGCTCGCCAGGCAGGCCGTGGATCGACCTGCGTCGGACCTGTTTGCGCGCGCGATGGCAGCCGCGACAACACCGGCTGCCGATACCGGCTCGCGGCGTGGCGGTTTCTGGCTCGGCACCGGTATCGGGGCCGCCGCGGCAGCCGCGTTGTTCGCCGCAGCTCTCACGCTCGGGCTCGTGAACGGGCCTGACGCGCCGGACGCCCGCATTGCCGAGTTCTACGTGTCGCTGGGCGAACCACGCGACCTCAACATCGCGATCGACGCCGAAACCGCGCTGCCCGGTGCGACGGTGAGCCTGACGCTGTACGGCGGTATCGAACTCGCCGGCTACGGCAAGCGGCGGCACCTCGAGTGGACCGCCGATCTCGATGCGGGCATCAACAAGCTGACGCTGCCGGTGGTCGCGCTCGATGAGTCGGGCGGCCAGATCATCGTGCAGCTGGACCACCCCGCGAGCCGGCAGGAGTTCCTGGTGGCGCTGCGGCACGAAGGCTGATTATGGATAATCGGGACAACCGGTTCTCTGTTCCGACGTTTATGGAACCAGTTGCCGGATGGGTAGAAGTGATGAAGATTAAACATTCGACTGTTGTTCTTGCCGCCGCGGCGCTCCTGGCCGCCGCGCCCGCGTGGACGCAGGACGACACGGAAGACGACCCGACCCGGGCCACGATCCGCCTGATGGGTGACTCCGAGGCGGAACTCCCGGCGGCCTTCTTCAAGGAAATCAAGCTGCCCGAGTCGCTCAAGGAAGACACGGCGGCGGTAACGGAAGCCGCGAAGGGCCTCGAGACCGCGAACCGCAATCGCATCGAGGGCAACCAGGGACTGTCGCAGGCCGCTGCCGCGCAGGAAAAAGCCAACGAGATGGCCGAATCCGCGCAGGACAATCGCGAGATCCGCGGCCGCTCCGGCGACCGGCCCAACCCGCCCGA
>JAWWBD010000051.1:0-16048 GCA_033721115.1 Woeseiaceae bacterium
CCATGAAACGCATCTGGAACCCGTAGTAGTCGCTGGTGTGCGCACCGCGGATACCGTCCTTGAAGTACTGCAGCTGGCGCGCCACGTACCAGTCGCTCATGCCGGACGCGCGCGGCGCATTCAGCGCCTGGTTGCCCTGCCCCTCCGCGCCGTGGCAGTAGGCGCAGACGGCATAGAGCTTCTGGCCGCGATCCAGGTCGCCCTCGATCGTGACCGGCGCCGGCTCGTCCGGGAAGGTATCGATGTAGGCGGCAATGTTGGCCATGTCCTGCTCGCTCAGCGCGGCCGCCATCGGTGCCATCTGCCGCCCGTAGATGTCGTCCTCGTGCGTGCCCCGCAGTCCCGCCTTGTAGTTCTTCAGCTGTCGCTCGATGTACCAGGACCCCAGGCCGGCCAGCTTCGGCGCATTGAGCGCCACCAGGCCCTCACCCTGCTGGCCGTGGCACGAGGCGCAGACCGCGTAGCGCCGCGCACCGGCCTCGGGGTCGGCCGCGGGCGCGGCCAGCGTTTCGGCGTACGTGGGGTTGGACGCGAGCCAGGCCTCGAAGTCGTCCTGCTCGTCGACGATGACGGCACCGCGCATCGTGAAGTGCGCCATGCCGCAGTGCTCCTCGCAAAGGACCTCGAAGCGACCCGTCTTTGTCGGCGTAAACCACATGAACGTCTGCATGCCGGGGACGAGGTCCATCTTGACGCGGAACTGGGCGACCGTGAAATTGTGCAGCACGTCCTTCGAGCGCAGCAGCATCTTGACGGGCTTGCCGACCGGCAGGCGCATTTCCGGGCTGTAGACCAGCACGTCGTCCCTGCCGGCCGGGTCGTCCGGGTCCATGCCGAACGGGTTGTCGAAGCTGATGCGTTCCGCGTCGACCTCGCCGAACCGGCCGTCGTCGCCCGGGTAACGATAAGTCCAGTGCCACTGCTGGCCGATCGCCTCGACGACGTGCGCCTCCTCGGGGACGTCGACGAACTTGGCCCAGACGAACAGCCCGGGCGTCAGCATCGCAGCAACGCCGACGGAAGTGAGCACGGTGAGCAGGACTTCGAGCCGCTTGTTCTCGGGCTCGTAGGTCGCGCGGCCGTCCTTGCGGTAACGGTACTTGATGATCGCGATGGCGACGAACAGGTTCACCGCGATGAAAATTGCGGCGGTCACGTACAGCGTGATGTCGACGGTGACATCGACCCTGTCCCAGTTGGACGCCAGCTCGGTGAAGGTCCACGGGCTCAGCAGGTGGAAGACCACCGAGCCTACGACGAGCAGAATCAGAACGACAGCAAAGGCCATACGCGAGCATCCCCGAATTGTCTCGAGCGCGACAGGGCGCCCGGCTTGATCCGGCCGCGGCGATTCGGGCGGCCTTGGTGTTTTTCCCCGCGGTCAGGATAGAGGAATCAAGGGGGGATTTCCACAGCCGGGAATTCGTTTCCGCCGCATCAAAATACGCTGTCGAGTTGCTCCCGCACTGCCTTTTCTGCCTTCTCGAGGTCGGACTTGAGGTGGGCATATTCCTCCTCGAGCGGGCTCGTCAGCACGGCCGGCTCGACGCGCAGCGGGACGCGTGGCAGGTCGACCGCTGCGAGGTCCGGCACGCCGGATTCGATCGCCGGTTCCACCGTACTTCCCGGCCGGAGGTTCAGTGCGACGATGACGGCCGCGGCGAGTGCTGCGCCCGTCAGCGTGGTCGCCCACCAGCGCGGCAGCGAAGCCTTTCGCTCGCGTTCGGGCGCGCCCGCAGCGCGTTCCGTTGCCTCGAGCGAGGCGCGAATGCGCGCTTCGAGTTCCGGCGCAACGGTAACGTCGATGCGCGCCGCGTCGTCGCGGAGGCGTTCGGCGAACTTATCCATATGCTTCTGTCCTCTCGTTGTCCTGCAGGTGCCCGATCTCCGGCTCCAGGGCACGCCGACCCCTGTGCAGATTCACCTTCGTCCATGCCACGGAGCGCTCGAGGACGGTGGCGATGTCATTGACCGACATGTCTTCGACATAGCGCAGCCAGAGCGCCGTGACGACTTCGTCGCTCAGCAGCCGGCGGGCGGCGACCCAGATATTCTCCCTCGTCTGTGCCGCGATGCATTCGGCGAGCGGCCCGTCCGCGTCGGCGGGCAGGTCGCCTATTTCGTCCATGACGGGACTCGCGTTGCGCTTCGCGTTGTTGATCGCGATCCGGTACAGCCAGGTACTGAAACGCCAGCGCGGGTCGTAGCTGTCGAGGTAGCGATAGGCATTGATGAAGGTATCCTGCAGCGCATCCTCGGCGTCGGCGAACGTCGGCGTTCGCGTCGCCAGGAAGCGCAGCAGGCCCTCGGAGTAGCGGTCGACCAGCCGCGTGAAAGCGGCCACGGATCCGGCCCGCGCGGATTCGACCAGCTCTGCTTCGCCGCTCACGCGTTGCCCCGGTCCCGGCCGGCCGCTATTCGAGCGCCTCGACGACGAGTGCCGGGTCCAGCAGCACCGAAACGGTCAGGGCGGCATCGCTCACGGCAACGGTCGTGTTCTGCAGCACCTTGCTGAGCTCGGGATCCATGTCGGCGTTGAATACCTGCAGGCTGATGAGCCCCCGCACGATGCTCGCAAGCGACTCGGCCATGCTCGCTTCACTGGCGACGAGCCGCGCCGTGAAGGCGAGCATGCCGTCGCGGTCCGCCATCGCCAGCGCGACCTGCTTCGTGTTGCGAACGACGTTCGAGTCCCAGCCGATTTCGTCGCCGAACGCGGCCGGCTCCAGGCCCGCCTGCAGCAGGCTCTGGTCCGCACTGAGGACGAGCATTTCGCCACCCGCCGCCGGGCGCACCCGGCCGCCCGCCGCGAGCAGCGCCTGCATCCCGGCCTCGGTCGCGGTGACGATCAGGCGATCCTGCCCCGCGAAGCTGAAGTACGCTCCCTCGCTGAACGGCTCGAAGTCGTGGTCGGCGTAAGCGGACGCAACCGGCGCCTCGTCCGTGTCGCCGGCCTTGACGTGATAATAGGTGTCCCCGCCCGTTTCGAGCCGGTCCATGGTTCCGCTCGCGGCGCCGAGCGCCAGCAGTTTGTCGCGGCTCGCCTGGCTGATGTTGCCCTCGACGATGACCGTGACCGCGTTTGCCCCCACTGCGAAAGCGGTCACCCGGTCGGCCTCCTGGTCGAGATCGATGCCGATCTCGTCCCGGACCTCGTCCAGTGCCTCGGCCTTGAACCAGGCGTAGACCTGCCGCCCCGCCGCCGACTCGCGCATGGCCTCGAGATCGACGTGCACGTACCACTTTGCATCGGCCGGCAGGTCGACGGCGCCGTAGCCCGTGGCGGGCCCCCAGAGTACGGCCAGAGCCAGGAGAAAACGTATCTTGCGCATGCGGTTGCCCTCGGTCAGACGGTGCGATACTTGCCTATAGTCGCGGGCGCGCCCTTTGGTTACACGCGGGCGGCAGATTCCTGCCGGGTCAGCGCACTGACCACGAGGGTCAGCACGATGCCGACGATGAAACCGGGCACGGCCTCGTAGAGCTCGTAGGTGTCCGCCTTGAGGGCGAGGACCCAGATCACGCTGGTCAGGAAGCCGCCCAGCATGCCCGCGATGACGCCTGCCGCCGTCGTGCCCTTGTAGTAGAGCAGGCACAGGACCACCGGCCCGAACGCTGCACCGAGCCCCGACCAGGCGAACAGCACGAACCAGAAGATCAGCTGCTCGACCTGGAATGCGAGCACGATGCCGAGGACACCGACCACGAGCGTGACGATCTTGCCGTAGTCGGAGAGCTGGCTGTCGGTCTTCGCGCTGCCGAAAATCCGCTGCACGGTGTCGCGTACCACGGCGGACGACGCGAGGAGCAGCAGTGAGTCGACCGTCGACATGATCGCCGAGAGCACGATGACGAGCAGAAGCCCCGTGATCAGGGGCGGGAACAGCTCGCGGGACAGCACAGGGAAAATGGTCTCCTGGTCCGGGAGGTCGGGGAACAGCGCGCGCCCGGCGATGCCGGCCGTGACGGCGCCGATCCCGAAGAACAGCATGACGCCGACCGACACCCAGCGTGCACGCTTCAGTTCCCGGTCGTCGCGCGCGGACATGTAGCGCACGAGCAGCTGGGGCACACCGAGGAACGGCAGCCCGATGCCTAAGAAACTGACGATCACGACCCAGCCCTCGATGCCGCCTGCCCCGACGGAAAACATGTCGAGGAACCCGGGTTCGTCGGCCGGCAGGCGCGCCACGATCGCGTCCCACCCGCCGGCCGAGGCAATGGCGACCAGTGGCACGAAAACGAGGCCGGCCAGCATCAGCACACCCTGCAGCACGTCGGTATAGGACACGGCCTTGTAGCCCCCGACGAAGGTGTAGCCGATGATGATCACCGCGCCGACGATGATGCCGGTCGCCTGGTCCAGGGGCGTGAAACTGCCGATCGCCTTGCCCGTCGCAATCATCTGCGCGGACACGTAGGCCGTCACCATGACCAGGATGATGACGACGGCGATGCCGCGGATCAGGTGCCAGCGATCCGCGAACCGGGCGCTCAGCACGTCCGGCACGGTGATCGAATCGGTCTCGTCGCCGAGCCGCTTGAGCCGCCGCGATACGAGCAGCCAGGACAGCCCGACGCCGACCACTTCGCCGACGACGACCCAGTACGCCTGGGCGCCGACCGCGTATCCCATGCCCGTGAGCCCGAGCAGCAGCCAGCCGCTCTCGCCCGTCGCGTTGGTGCTGAACGCAACCACCCAGTAGGGCAGTTTGCGGCCGGCGAGGTAGTAGCCGGCCAGCGTGTGGGTCTCGCGCCGGCTCCAGATTGCGAATCCGGCGAGCAGCCCGAGATAGACGATGGCGACGGCAACGGTGGCGGTCATGAATTACTCCGGTGTGGTTCCGATCGGGGAACCGGGTGGCACGGCGACCGGTTCCAGCGTCTCGAGCATCGCGGGGTCGTCGCGCCAGCGCGCGATCAGCTGTCTGGCCAGCTCGTCGTGGGCCCGCTCGACCGCCCCGTCCGGCCTGCGCGCACCGAGCCGGGTATCGAGCCGGTTCACCGCGCCAAGCGCGATGGCGCGCACCTCGGCGTCTGCGGCGGGGTCGCTCGCGAGTGCCAGCAGGCGTTCCAGGACCAGGTACTCGGTCTGCCGCTTGATGGCGGCGTCCGTCCGTGCCGCCGGCGACGGTTGGAGCCAGGTCGCGGCGAGGAGCGCTTCGGTGACCGCGGTGAAACCGGGTGTGCCCTGCCGCTGCATGCGGGCGGCGCGCACCGGGTTCAGAAGGACGTCGAGCGTCAGCGCCGCCGAGCTCGCGGCGGGTCCGAGCGGGTCGAACAGGCTGCCGGTGTGGCCCGGGAACGACTCGCGCGTCTCCGGGTGGCCCGGCGGGCGCGGCGGGATCGCATCACCGATCCCCTCCGGCAGACGCAGGAAGTCCGGCGCCAGGGTCGCAAGCAGCGCGTCCAGCGCCGCCTGCTGGCGCGCGCCGGTCACGGGCGTCACCGTCGCCTGCCGCCCGTCGCCGCGCAGCGCGTAGTCGAAATAGGCGCCGCCCAGGAGCTTGCCGACGGCTTCGAGCTGGAAGCGGTGCAGCAGGTAGACCGGCACCAGCACCTCCTCGAGCAGCGCGAGCGGCCGGCCCGGGCGGACGTTGGCGGCGCCGAAGCGCTCGAGCGCGTGTGCCCTGAGACGCACGAGGTGCGCGAGTTCTGCAATCGAATCGGCGCCGTTGTCCCAGAGGTTGCCGTCCGGGTGCGCGGTGGCGACGTCGCGCGCGTCGGCGTCCGCCACGTAGCGGAAGCCCTGCCAGATCGTCTCGGCGAGGATCTCGCGCCGTGCCTGGTCGGCATCCACGCCCTCGGGAAAGTCGCTGTACGCGTACATGACGGTGCGCTTGTCCCAGGCGCCGATGCCCTCGTCGTAGGCCTGCGAGAAATCGAGGCTGCCGTCCTCGGCGAAGCTGACAAGCGGGAACGGGTAGTCCATGACCGACGCGCGATCCTGCGTGCTCGCGGCGAAGTTGTGTTCGAAGCCGAGCGTGTGCCCGACCTCGTGTGCGGACAACTGCCGGATGCGCGCGAGCGCCACCTCGAGCATCGTGTCCGGCACGGCGCTGCCTGCATAGGGCGCGAGCAGACCCTCGACGATCAGGTAGTCCTGCCGGACCCGGAGCGAGCCCAGCGTGACATGGCCCTTCAGGATCTCGCCCGTGCGCGGATCGAGCACCGAGCTGCCGTAGGACCAGCCGCGGGTCGAGCGGTGCACCCACTGGATCACGTTGTAGCGCACGTCCATCGGGTCCGCGTCGGCCGGCAGCATGCGGACCTGGAAAGCGTCGCGGTAGCCGGCGGCCTCGAAAGCCTCGTTCCACCACGCCGCGCCCTCGACCAGGGCGGTCCGGACCGGCTCGGGCGCGCCGGGGTCGACGTAGTAGACGATGGGCTCCACCGGCTCGCTGACCTCGGCGGCCGGGTTGCGTTTCTCGAGCCGGTGCCGGCGCCCGTAGTTGACGAACAGCGGATCGCCGATCGGCGCCGCGTAGTCCGCGAAGCCCGGCGTGTCGTAGCCGAGCCCGATGATCCCGGCGCGCGGATCGTAGGGCAGCGGCTCGTAACCCGGCTCCGGCAGCCGCACGAAGGAATGGTGGACGTGGACGCTGACCGTGGTCGGATCGGGGACGACGGTCGGGAGGTACGGCCCGGTCGGCTGGCCGGTGAACGTGACGATGGCCTCGACCTCGGTGTTGTCCGGGAACGCCTTCGTGCGCGGCAGGTAGATCGCCGAGCGCGACGGATCCGCCGCGTACTGGCCCTCTTCGGCCGCCGTCAGGCGCGCGCCGAGCGCGTGCGCGTCGCGCAGAAAGAACTCGGTGCCGTCGACGAGCACGCCTTCTGCCGTTTCCTCCGCCACCTCGAAGCCCCAGACGACCGAGCGCGCGAAGGACTCGGCGACGGCCTGCTGCTCGGCAGGGTCGCCCGTCCGCGCACGGTAGCCCAGGTTGTCCTCGATCAGCAGGAGCTTCGGGCCGCTCTTGAGGAAGCGCACGAGCCGGGTCGCGCCGAGCTGGCCGCGATCGAGGCCGAGGTCGTTGGAACCGACACCGCGCGGCAGCGAACTCTGGTAGATGAAGGGCGTGTCGAGTTCGCGGACCTCGAACAGCAGGCGGCCGCCCGCCGCATCCCAGTGCAGGTCGACGAAACCTTCCTGCACCTCCCGGGCCGGATCGGGCCCGGCAGCACCGTTGTCGTTCCCGCCCCCGCAGGCGCCGAGAGCGGCCAGCGCCGCAACGATCAGCCAGCGCCCGAACACGCGCTCCCCCGGCAGCCCCGTCACGCCCGGTCGCGCGTGATGCGGCCGGCGATGATGCCGGCGACGAGGGCGAAGATACCGATGCCGAACAGGTATTCCGGGTAAACCCTGAATACGCCGCAGTAGATGATCAGCGCGACATTGACGACCTGGAAGGCATTGATGAAGTGATTATCCCTGATCACGGCCTTGGGGAAACGGATGCGCGAGACCATCAGCATCGCGAGCACGAAGGCCGCGATCGGCAGGTACAGGTGCAGCGGCTGGCCCTGGACGAATTCCTCGTGCCGGATCATGACGAGCACCATCGATGAGACCAGTCCGCCGCCCGCCGCGGTGATCGGGACACCGGTAAACCAGCCGCCCGAGGGCTGGTCGGAAGTCAGGTTGAAGCGGGCGAGCCGCATCGCACCGGCCAGCACGAACACGCCCGACGCGGTAACCAGGACCCAGAACTGGCCGGAGCCGGTCTCGACGCCGGCGATCTGCAGTCCGGCGGTGAAGATCAGCATGGCCGGCGCGACGCCGAAGGACACGAGATCAGCCATCGAGTCGAACTCCGCGCCGAAACCGGACGTCGCCTTCAGGACCCGCGCAGCGAAGCCATCAAAGGTATCGAGGATGCCGCACCAGACGATCATCCAGGCCGCGAGCTCGAGGTCGCCCACCTGCATCGTGACGATCGAGCCGAGGCCGAGCAGCAGGCTCAGCGCCGTGAAGCTGTTGGGAATCGTGTAGCGGAGAACGCTCAATGGCCGCGCATGCCCCCTCGAACCGGCGAGCGCCCATTCTGCCTAGGAGCGCCGCCGAGTACCACCGCGGCAGCGGCCGATGGTCGCGGCCGTGGGCCGCTCCTACTGCCGCCAGCGCCGCTGCGCCTCGATGCCGATCGGCCCGCGCGGCAGGACGACCTGCATCGGCACGCCGTCGCGCAGGATGTCGACCACGACCGACTCGCCGGCCGCGCCCTCGAGCTGCTGCCGGTTGAGGTCCGTATAGCTGAACACCCGGAGCCCGTCGTAGCGGACGATCTCGTCGCCGCGCCTGAGCCCCGCCGCCTGCCCGGGCGAGGACTCGAGCACGTTGCCGACGCGCACCGCGGTCGGCCGGCCCATCGCCTCCAGGTACTGCTCGTACTCCGCGTCGCCGAGCTCCTGCCTGAGCGCGGCGGCCGAGTCCATTTCGGCCTGGAACATCGCCTGCATGTCGCCGGCCCGCTGCGCGTCGAATCGTGCCTGCATCGCCGCGACGCGCAATTCGTCCTCGCGCTGCCGTATCCACTCGGCGCGGTCCGGCGTGAAGCCCGCCGCAAGCAGCGCCTCCGTGCGTGCTTCGGCCGACGTCTCGAATCGCGTGCGACGCTCCCGGAGCTCGGCGCGCGACGGCCCCGTCGGCTGCTCGCCTTCGGCATTCGTCGCGACCGGTTCGGCACCGCGGGGCGCGGGACCGAGCCGGTCGAGCTCGTCGTAAAGTGCGAGGAGCTCGTCCTCCAGGAGCTGGCGCGCCCGGCGCTCCTCGGCGACGGCGGCTTCCAGCGCCGCGAGCCGCTCCCGGGTGCTCGCCGCCTGGTCGAACGCCAGCCCGGGATCGGCTGCGGTCGGGGGCGCGGCGCCGGGCTCGCCCGACTGCAGCACGATCGCCGCAGAAGCCAGGCCGGCCGCGGCGACGACACCCAGGATCAGCGCGGGATTGCGGATGGTCATGCCGGTTTCGACCGCCGCGACCGGGATTCGTGCCCGCGCGCCTAGTCCGCGACCTCGGCGGCCACCACCCGCGCCGGGCAGTTACCGCCCTGGTAGGGCCCCATCCCGGTATCGACGCTCGCGATCTCGCCCGGCGCGAGCCGGCCGCCGACGCCGAGCACCCGGCTCTGCGCACGCCCGAGGCTGTCCGTGTAGTCGACGGCGACGCGCACCCCACGCACCGGCACGCTGGTCTCGTTTTTCACCGACACGACGAGGTTGCCGTTGCGGCCGGCGTCGCAGCGGCGCGGGATGTAGTCCGCGGGATTCGACGCGAGATCGAGGCGCACGAGCTCGGCGCTCGCCGCCTTGCCGTATTCGCCGCCGGCGGCGGCGACCACCTTGAAATGCTCGATGGCCGCCGCGCGATTGCCACGGCGCGCCTCGATCCGGCCCAGCGTGTAGTGCGCGGGTGCGGTCGGCAATAGCTCGATGCTGCGCTCCAGATCGGCGGCGGCCGCGTCGTCCTGCCCCAGCTCGTGCTTCGCGATGCCGCGCTGCAGGTGATAGTAGAAAAAGTCGCCGCGGCGGCTGATCGCGCGGTCGTAGTTGGTGACGGCCATGTCGTACTGCTTGTTCATCAGGCGTACGTCGCCGCGGAACGCGTGAAAGTGGGCCTCGGCCGGGAATTTCTCGATCGCTTCCTCGGCGAGTGCCAGCGCCTCGTCGTTTTTCTTCTCGGCCAGCGCCTTGCGGCCCTTGTCGTAGGCTTCGTAGGCCGGCATGGCATCGCGGGTTTGCTTGAGCGCCATCCGGTAGCGCTCGACACCGAGCTCGCCACCCGGCGGCAGCTTCGCCGCCGTCTCGATGTTCGCCTGGACCCGTTCCTGCGACGGCGGGTGGCTCGCGAAGAGCCCCGAGAGCCAGTCCTGGTTGCGCCCCTCGGACAGGCGCACGAACGTCTTCTGCAGTTCGACCGCCCCTTGCGGATCGTAGCCGGCACGGGACATGTAGCGCATGCCGTACTTGTCTGATTCGAGCTCGGCGCCGCGCCCGTAGCGCGTCGACAGGAGCTGTGCCGCGACCCCGGCGCCGCCGACGGCGAGGTTGCCGTAGCTCGAGTCGTTGGTGGCGACGCTGGTCGCGACGACGAGGCCCTGCAGCAGCATCCCTCTCGACATCTGCTGCGCCGAGTGCCGGGCAGCCGCGTGGACGATCTCGTGCCCGAGCACCGCGGCGAGTTCGGCTTCCGACTGCATCTCGGTCAGGAGGCCGCGGTTGATGCCGATCTTGCCGCCGGGGAGCGCCCAGGCATTGGGCACCGAGTTATTGATGATGACGAATTCGTAGGGCAGGTCGGCGTCGCTGACCGCTGCCAGCCGCTCGCCGACCGTCCGGACGTACGCGTTGAGCGCGGGATCGACGTCGTAGACGCCACCCTGCGACTGGGTGAGCGGTGCGTAGTTCTGCGCACCCATCGCGAGTTCCTGCTGGCCCGAGACCAGGATCAGGTCGCGATCTCCCGTGACCGGGTTGACCGCGCATGCGGCGAGCAGTGCGCAAGCGAGCAGAGCCGGGATTCTGTGCATGGTACCTACCTTGCCGGGATTGACGACAGTCTGGACCATAAATAACACAAAAAAAGCCCCGCCGCGGCGGGGCTCTCCTGCTGCACACGGCTTCGCGCCGGGTCCGATCAGAACGACAGCCTGGCGGCCACACCAAAGGTCAGGCCGATATCCTGCCGGATGAGCACGGCCTCGGCGCCGTCGCTGTTCGCCTGGGTGAACTCGAGCTGCTCGTCGAGCAGGTTGTCGACCTGGAAGTCGAATTCGAGCCGGTCCGTGGGAAAGAACTTGTAGACCAGGCCCAGGCTGTGGAAGGGCTGCTCGAACGCGTCGTCGTTGCCGGAAACGCCGCCGTAGAAGATCCGTTCGCCGTAGGCATTGTAGTTGAGGAATGCGCTGTGCCGGCCGCTCGGCGCGTCGTATCCGAGCGTGGTGTTGACCACCCATTCGGAATGGCCCGTGAGGCGGCGTTTCGAATTGGTCGGGCCACCCGTGATCGCGCCGGTGTCGATTTCTAGCTCGGAGTCACTCAGTGTCACGTTGCCGGCAACGAACAGGTTCCAGGGCAGCGAGACGAGGCCCTCGAACTCGACACCGTAGACCTCGCCCGCCTCCGCATTGACGAAGGTCAGCTCGATGTTGTCGTCGGAACCGGCCGTGCGGATGCGCTCGATGGGGCTGTCGATCCCCTTGTAGAAGGCCGAGACGGTGAAGTTGTCGCCGTCCGAATAGTAGAACTCGCCCCGCAGTTCGAAGTTATCGATCGGCGACGTGGTGAGGAGCGGATTGCCCCCGACCCGGATATCGAGCTCGGGGTCGTTGTACTTGACGTCGGAAATCTCGCGCAGGTCCGGACGGACGACCGTCTCGCCGAAGCTGAACCGGAACTGGTAGTCGTCGGCGCCGAACAGACCGGCATTCATGTAGGTGAGCCCCAGCGATGCGTAGACGTCGTCCTCGCGGATCGCGAGCCGCTGGCCTTCTGCCGCCAGCTGCTGGTTCAGCAGCAGGATCGAGTTGCCGCTGAAATCCAGGAGATCGACCGGGAGCACGGCCTGCTGGTAATCCTCCCAGCGCGCGCCGGCCGTGACGCGCCAGGTTTCGTCCCAGGTCCAGTCGACCATGCCGAAGCCGGCGTCGACCTTCTGCGCCGCGATGTAGCTCTCGTTGCCGGTATCGGTGCCGAGTGAGAGGGTGAAGCCGTTGTCGACCGTGAGATTGCCGGGATCGAGCACGTCGCCGACGCCGCCGGAAAGCTGTCCCGACGGCACGCCGACGGAGTTCAGGTTTACGTTGTAACCGTAGTAGGAACGGGACTTCTTGCTGCCCCACCAGCCGGCAGACACCGTGGCATACGCGTTCGCGAATTCGACGGGCAGGCTGAACGTGCCGCCCCAGCTCGAGTGCTCGTCGTCGAGCTCGAGGAACGAAAAAGTGCCCATCGAGGTTGTCGCGAGCAGCTGCTCACCCAGCACGGTACCGGTCTCGGTATCGATCACGGCACCGCCCTGGAAGCTGGTCTGGTTCGGAATGTCGGTTCGCGCCTCGCTGTCCGAGGCGAACCATTCGAATTCCATCTCGCCGAGACGCAGGCGCTCCAGCGCGGCGCCGAGCACGGGTGTGTCGAAGAACGCATGATCGCCGGACACCTGCACGAGTTCGAGTTCCCGCTCCTCGAGGCGCGTATCGAATTGCGTCTTCATGTCACCGTCCTCGAACTCGTTGTTCTGGTCGAAGCCGCGCGTCACGCTGACCTGATCCTCGTCGTTCTGCAGCAGGTAGTAGCTCGCCTGGACGGCATGACTCTCGCGCCAGCGCAGGCCGACGTTCGCCGCGCCGACGAGCCGCTCCTCGAAGGCCGTCCGTTCGATATCGACGAAGTTGACATCCGGGTTACCGATGCCTTCGCGGCGCTGGCTCTGCGTGCGGGCCTTCTCGTCGTAGGTCGCGTTCAGCAGGAAGCCGAGCTGCCACTCATCCGCCGGCCCCATGTACCAGCTGTTGCCCAGCGCGACCTTGCCGCCGAGATCCGGTCCCAGCGACTTCGAACGAATGGCGACATCGGTGTCGAGGCTGTCGATGAGTCCCTGGTGCAGAGCCTCCGCCTGCGCCAGCGTGGCGCCGCCGGCAAAGTTCAGGGTTCTGAAGATGTTGCCGATGCTGATGTCGCCGCGGTACTCCGGGATCGCCGCACGAATCGCACCGGGCAGTGCAGATCCGGTGCCGGGATAGTCCAGTCCGTCGTCATTGCTGATGTCGTTGAAGCCGAAGCCGACGCTGAGCTTCGCTGTGAAGTCGTCGGGTATTCCCGTCGTGCGGATGTCGATCGAACCGCCGCCGAACGAGGCCGGCTGGTCGGGCGAGGGAGACTTCTGGATCTTGACGGCCTCGACGATCGAGACCGGGAATAGGTCCAGGGGAATGACGCTGCGGGTCAGGTCGGGCGACGGCACCGCAGCGCGGTTCACCTGGACGCTGGAGTAGCGCTCACCGAGCCCCCGCACGTAGACGAACTTGCCGTCTATGACGGTCAGGCCCGGCACACGCCGGAGGGCCGCCGCGATGTCAGAATCGCCCGCCCGGGCCATGACCTCGAAGCTCAGGTAATCCGCCGAGAACGGCACCTCCATGCGTTCGTCGGTCAGCGCTGCGGCCCCGCTCTTGAGTCGCGCGGTCGTGACGACCTCGTCGATGGTCTCCGCCTCCGATGCCCCGCCGTCCTGCGCCTGCGCAGCGGCGACAGAGCCGAAAATGCCGGCTGCCACGAGGCAGCCGGCCAGGAGTGCGGAAAGTCTTGCTGGATTCTGCATTTGCTTGTCCCTTGCTTGTCTCTTGCGTCGCTCGAGTGGTGTCGGGCCCGGCGGGCCGGCTGCCTACGGGCTCAGCGGAGCGTCGAAGCCGACGGTCCAGCCGGCGAGCCAGTCGTCGGCCGCGCTGGCGCCGCCGAGATACGCCGGGTTGTCGAAGATCCCGCCGAGTTCGTCGCCGACCGGCGTCAGCTGGGTTGCCTGGTCGAAAACGGCAGCGCCGGTCGAATCCTGGATGTCCGGGGCCGTCAGGTAGCCGCGGGCCCCGACGCCGTCCGTTATCAGGCTGGCGAAAGGCAGGTTCGTCGCCTCGACGATGTTGTCGGCGTTCGGCGCCGTGGCCAGCCAGGCAGCCAGGTCGAAGCCCGCATTTGCTGCGTCGGCACCCGTCTTCAATGCCTCGGTGCAGGCAATGACGTTGCTCGATGCAAGGCTGTCGAAGGATTGTGCGCCGTCGATCGTCTCCGGGCCCTCCGAATCGTCGAGTTCGAGGCATTCGTTGCTCGTCATCACAGTCTCGTTCGAGGTTACGATCGAGTTGTACATTTCGAACCAGGCGCCCTCGCGGAACAGTGGACCCTCCGAAGAGCCTTTCGAACTCGGGTTGACACCGCCGTTTTCATCGATGTTCGACGTGATGCAGGTCATGTTGGAGATGCGCAGTTTCGTCCGCGGCGTGATGCCGTCGTCGCGCCCGCCGCCGGTGTTGTCACCCTCGATGCAGCGGTTCGCGCCCGAGGTGTGGAGTACGACGGCGTACTGGATGTCGCCCGTGTATCCCTCGGAGTAGTCGATCGAATCGTCGCCGACGTTGACCGCGACGATGTGATCGAGGTTGACCGCACCGCCGAACATCTCGAAACCGTCGTCCAGCGTCGTGTAGACCTGCACGTGGCTGATCGTCGTTCCGCTGCCGACGCCGTTCAGCGTGATCGCATTCAGTTCGTCACCGTCGACGACTTCGAAGCCGGCGTGTTTGACGACTACGTAGGTCAGCACGCCCGAGTTTTCGGCGTTGTTGTTGCCGCCGTAGGCCGCAGGCCGACCTTCGGCCTCTGCGTGGCAGTTGTGCGGGTTGACGCTGTCCGGCGTGGGCAGGAACTGGCTCGGGATGCCGGCGTCCTGCAGGTTGCCGGTGGCGGTCCCGTCGTGGCACTTGTTGGTGATGCCGTTGCCGTTGATCTGCAGGCCGCCCCAGAGGCCCCGCGCGCTCTCGTCGCCGGCGCCGAGGATCGCGTCCTCGTCGGCCGTGAAGACGATCGGCGCGTCCGCCGTACCCTCGGCGAAGATCTGCGAGCCACGCGCTATCCGGACGTAGCTGTCCGGTGCCGTGAAGACCATCGTGTTACCCGCGTCGATGATGAGCCGCGTCCCCTCGCCTTCCTGGGGCACGCGTACGCCGGCGGCCGCCGACGTCTCGCTGACGTCGCGACCGATGAAAAGACTGTCCTCGAAGATGTGCAGGCCGCCGAAATTCGGGAAGCGAATCGAGCTCACCGTGATCGGCCGCGAGTCACTGACGAAGGACGTGTCATAGACGCAGTTGCCGTTGCCGTCGAGTGCTCCCTCGAAGGTCTGCCCGGCGTCCTCGTACCTGGCGCAGGGATTCGCGGCGGCCGGCGGCGGGTTGGTGCTCGTATTGCCCTGGTTCGAATTGTCGATGTTCGTCGGCGAGAGGTTGATGTCTCCACTGTCGCAGGCGGCAACGAGCGTAGCGACGACCAGCGGTCCCAGGAAAGCTTTGCGATTCATCCTTACTGACTCCAGTTCCATTCGGTTATGCGTAAAGGGACGCCCCCGCCGTGTGGCGGTCGGAGCAGATCGTCGGATCGGCCTGCTTTTTCGTGTCGTCCCTCGACGATGCAGGCGACTTTACGGGGCCGATGTTTAAGCGCCTTTACCGCCCGGTTACAGTTCGATGACGATACTCAGCCGACGAGGGAGAAGCGGTAACCTGCGCCACGCACGGTCTGCAGGTATCGATCGTAGCCATAGGGCTCCAGCACGCTCCGTAACCGTCTTATGTGCACGTCGACCGTTCGGGGACCGACTTGTGCGTCGCGGTCCCAGACGTGGACCAGCAGCTCCTTGCGCGAGAACACGCGCTCCGGGTTGCCGACGAGGAAATCGAGCAGCCGGTACTCGCGGGGCGCGAGTATGACGAAGTCGCCGTCAACGACGACCCGGTGTCCGAGCCGATCTACACGGATGCCGCCGGCATCGACCTTTCGGGCATCGGCTGCCTGCGCGGGGCGCCGGAGGCACGCGCTGACGCGGGCCAGGAACTCGGGCACGACGATCGGTTTGCCGACGAAGTCGTCGGCCCCCGACGTCAGCGCCAGCACCGCATCGTCCGGCCCCTTGCGCGCGGAGGTCATGAGGACACGAATCCGGCGGAATTCGTCGCGGCGGCGCACGTCGCCCAGGAGCTGCAGGCCGGCCGTGTCGGGCAGCGTGAAGTCGCAGACCACCAGGTCGGGGCGCGCCTCGGCGACCGACCGGAGTGCGGATTCGGCATCGCTGGTTTCGGTTACGTCGTGGCCGGCGTCACGAAGCTGTCCGGCAATGAGCCGGCGTGCCTCGGTATCGGGATCGACGACGAGTATCGAGGCCAGGGTCATGCATGGACTCCGTGAAATGGAGAGCCGACGACACCACACCGGCTTTACAGGGCCATTACGCCTGCGTTGCAAATTTGTTACGCAGCAATTTCAGATACTTGCGACGCCCGGGAGG
>JAWWBD010000052.1:0-15895 GCA_033721115.1 Woeseiaceae bacterium
GCGGGCTTTTTTGTTTTTGTTTGGCGCTCCCTTTGGAGGACCCGGGCCGCTGTTTCTAAAAAATGCGCAATCATTTTGGACGCCCCACCGCATTGCGTGCGCCCCGCAGGGGCGAGAATCGCCCTTAGGCGATTCGAGTCAATCCCCTAGGGAGTGCCAAATGCATGCGAAAACGCCCGCTTATTGCGGGCGTTTTTGTATGTGTTTGGCGCTCCCTTTGGAGGAGACGGGCCGCTGGTTCGACAAAATGCGCCAGCATTTTGGACGCACGAACGCAGTGAGTGCGCCCCGCAGGGGCGAGAATCGCCCTTAGGCGATTCGAGTCAATCCCCTAGGGAGTGCCGCCACCGACCCTCCCCCGGCGCGATTCGTCTCCGAAAATTGAATCTACGACCAGCCGACGTTGCCGCGGCAACGCGGAGCGGCCATTAGCGCGGAAAACCGTCACCGGACTGACTGGAACAGTGGATTCTTCGCAGTTTGAAAACAGCCACAGGCGCAAGTCTGCGGTCGCCGACAATTCCTCGTGGTCGCCAGAATGCGGCGATCGTTTGTCCGATACAAGTAGAAAAAGATTGTTACTGCGGCGACACCATCCAGGCCCGGATGGCCGGCAACATCCTTCGATCTCAACCGAGGGCGAATGCATGTCCACTCAAAACAGAAAGTCGGCTCTTGCCATGGTAATCGCGCTCAGCTTGCCGATGACTGCGGCGGCACAGGAGCCCGGCTTCACCTACTTAGACGGCGCCTTCATCGCCGGCTTCGTCAACGACGTGGAGGACTCCGGGGCGTTCACCTACGACGGCACGTTCGAACTCGAGACCGATTCCGGCGGCGGTGGCTTCATCGGCGGTGCATGGCAGTTCTGGCAAAACGTGCACCTGTTCGGCGACTATTCGTCGACCGGCCAGGAACTCGAGATCAGCGACGGCATCGACACCGACGATGGCGAATTCGACGTAGTGCGCTGGCGGATCGGTGTCGGCTATGCCCACCCTTTCTCGACCACAACGAGCATTTACGGCCGCCTCAGCTTTGACAACGTCGAATTCAAGGATGTACGGGTCGCCGGCTTCAATCTCGACGCCGACGTCGACGACGCCGGCCTTGGCGGCGAGGTCGGCATGATCTGGGCAGCGACGCGAGCGCTCCACCTGCAGGGCCACGTGCGCTACACATCGGTCGGCGAGGTCGTCACCGAGGGCGCCAGCACCTTCGACTCCGACACGCTGGTCGGCCTGAACGGACGCTGGTACATCCGGCCTGACATCGCATTTATCACCGGCTACGAGTTCGGCAAGATCACGACCTGGAACCTGGGAGTGCGGTTCACGTTCTGAGTGTCTAGTGCCGACTATCCTCGGTACTCCGCTGCACTTCGGCCAACTCCGCTTCGTACTCCGCGGGCGAGAGAACTTTCCTGTCTCGCATCCATCGGAGCCACGACGCGCGATCCGTCGACGGGTCCAAACTCTTCTCGGTGTACAGGCGCCTGATATATTCATTCCGCTTGGCGAAAAGTGTCTGCACAAAGTGATCGACTTGCTCCTTGCTGGGATGCTCCCTCAGCAGTTCGAGCTCGTCCGGTCCGTCGGTCTCGATAGTCAGCAGACTCTTGTATGAACAGGCGTGAATGACAAAAAACACGATGCTGGACAACAACATCGCGAGAAACCAGCGCCATCCGTCGAACGCCCCGAACAGGGAACAGAAGAACAGAATGATTGCTGCATTTCTCGTCAGAACGTGCAGCGCGTAATTCGGCTGCGGCTTCTCGCGCCGATAGGTTATGCGCGGCCCGATCGCATCGTAGGGAAATTCCAGGGTCGTTTCGAGCGACCGGCTGTCAATCCGCAGTTCGACGTGATCCTCGAGCAGGCGCGCACGCCTGTTCTCGAACATGTTTTCCTGCCGCAGGCTGACGGGGCGCTCGTCGGTCACCAGGGCTCGGTCCTTCCGGCTATCGGCTGGAGCGGGCCACGGGGCGACATCCTGCGCAGGATTTCCTGATCGGAAGCCAGGCGGTATGACCGGGGCGCAATGGCCCTCGCGCTGCAGAGCAGCAATCCTGCCACTGCCTACCCGCCCTGCCCCAGCAGCCACCGCAGCGCGCGCGCTGCGTCCTCTTCCGTGTTGGCGAGGATCCCGCGATACAGGTCGATCGACATCGCACAAAGCTGGGTCCGGTCCGTGCCCGGCGCGTCGACGTTATCGAACTGCGCCACGGTTTCCGCGCCGTAGGTCGCGAAGAGGTCTGCGTAAACCGGTTCCAGCACCGCCATCGCCTGATCCTGTGACGGCAATTTTCTGCCCGGGTCGTACGTCGCCAGGACGCGGCGCGTGCTTTCGGCGTCACGCTGCATCATGTCCTCGGAGAAATAGTCGAGCACGCGGATGCCGCCGTCGACGCTGGGGAAAAGGTACCTGAAGCAGCTGTCGTCACCGGCGGCGTGCAGGAGCGACATCTGGTCGACAGCCAGTTCGATCGCATCCAGTACCGCGGCATCGGAAGCCTGCGGCAGCCTCGAGGCGACGACGTTGCCGAGCATCTGCCGGATGGAATTCTCGACGCGGACCGGGTCGTGGTCCTCCGCGACGGCCACCTGTACGTAAAGCCGGATGTCGTCGAGCGTCTCCGGCGCATATTCTGCCAGCGCCTGGTAGGCCGGGTGCGCGGCGACGAGGGCATCGAATTCACCGAGCGCCTTTTGTCGTTCGTGCTGCGCAATGATCGTCAAATTGGCCCACGCATAGAGCGCCCCGAACAGGATCGCGGTACCCACGGCGGTGACCGCGGGCTTCGCCTTGTCACCTGCCACCTTGCCGGCCACCCAGGACGCGACACCCGCGGCAACCGCGCCGCAACCGGCGGCAACGCCTACCGAAAACCAGTCGATGCCGAACATGCCTGCCTTCCCGAAACCTCGAAGCCGAAACGTAGTGCCTGCCGGCACGCTACCATAGACGGGGTCCCGCCGCCGTACCCGGCATCCGATGGCAGGCATGACCCTTTACGCGGCCAGCGAGCGCAACGATGGTTTCAGCGAAAGAACTCGACATCCCGGCCCGCGACGGTCTGCGCCTTAGAGCGACGCTGTTCGCCGCCGGCGGCACGCCGGAACGCGTCGTCATCGTCGGCGGCGCGACCGCCGTGCCACGGCGCTTCTACCGCCATTTCGCGACGGCACTGGCCGAGGCAGGCTTCGCAGCAATCACCTTCGATTACCGGGGCACGGGCGGCTCGCGCCCGGCATCGCTGCGAGGCTTCGAAGCGACGGCCACCGACTGGGCGCTCTCCGACATGACGGGCATCGTCGACTGGGCCGTCTCGGAACTGAACCCCGCACGATTGTTCATGGTGGGCCACAGCTTCGGCGGGCAGACGGCGGGTCTGCTCGACAACGGTCACCGCATCGACGGCCTGGTCACGGTCTCCGCGCAGAGCGGCTACTGGCGCATCCAGGGCGGGGAACAGAAGCTCGTGGTCGGCCTGCACGTGCACCTGACCTTGCCGCTCCTCGCCCACCTGTTCGGCTACGTGCCCTGGAGCCGGATCGGGTCCGCCGAAGACCTGCCGAAAGGCGTTGCGCTGCAATGGGCGCGCTGGTGCCGCGATCCGCGCTACCTGCTCGGCGACGAGTCGTTGCCGCTCGCGCGCTATGCCGAATTCCGCGCCCCGGTCCTTGCCTACAGCATCGACGACGACAAGTGGGGCCGGCCACAAGCCGTTAACGCGATGATGGCGGCCTACCCGAACGTGGAGCGGCGGCACATCGAGCCGCGGGAGCGCGGGCTCGCATCGCTCGGCCACGTCGGATATTTCCGGCCGGAGGCCGCCGGCCTGTGGCCGGAAGTGATCGACTGGTTCAACCGGGCGCCGCAGCGATAACGGGAAAGGCCCGCGGGTGCGGGCCTTTCCGGGCAGCCGGTTACAGCCTCAGGCCGCAGCAAGCTCGTCGAGCAGGTCCTGCGCTTCGCTCCGGACGAGCGGCAGCAGGTTCGACAGCGTGTTGCGGTTCGCGGCCTGGTCGGCAAGCTCCTTCGCCCTTTCGAGGTTGCCGAGGTCGCGGTGCGCCATCGCGGCCCAGAACAGCACGACGGGGTTGGTCTGGCTCGCCTGCGCCAGGTGCTCCGCCGTACCCGCCGTGTCCTCGTTCAGCATCGCAAGGAATCCCTGCAGCTCGTGAATCCGGCGCTTCTCGAAGGCGGTGCCGTGCTCGCTCGCCGCGGCGACGTATTCCGCCGTGCGTTCCGTCGCGAGCTCGTTCTTGCCGTCGACCATTGCGCAAATCGCGGTCTTGAACACGTGTGCGCGCCGGGCAGCAGCCTTGTTGGCATCGTTGATGTCGGCCAGGAGCCGGTGTTCAAGCGCTGCGTCGTAGTGTGTCTCCGCTCCCGCACCGTCGCCCGCGTCGAGCGTCATGTCGCCCATGTATTCGTGGATGTCCCCGATCACGGCGTGATCGCCCTTCACCTCGGCCTCGGCCAGCCGCTTTTTGGCAGCCGCCATCGCGGCGTCCAGATTACCGGCAACGAGGTGCACGCGCGTCGTCTGCAGCAGGGCCGCCTGGCGCTCGTTGAACGTGCGGGCAGCAGCGAGCATTTGCTCCGCGGCGACCAGCGCATCGTCTATGTCGCCCTTGAGCGCGTGCGCCGTGGATGCACCCGCGTAAGCCGAGCCGAAATACTCGTCTTTCTCGAGCGCCATCCGGTAATGCTCGATGGCACCGTCGTAATCGCCCGTCTCCATCAGCAGTTCCGCGTAGGAATCGTGCGGGTTCGGCTCGTCCGGGATCAGTTCGATGTACCGCTCGAACGCGGCCTTGGCCTCATCCAGCTTGCCGAGCTGGCGGTTCGCGTAGCCCAGCATGTTGTAAGCCGGTGCGAAGTCAGGGTTGATCTGGGTCGAGTGGCCGAAATGCTTCGCGGCTTCCGTAAAGTCCTGCTGGCCGAACAAAAAGATACCGAGCCTGCTATGAGTCCGCTCGTCTTTCGGGTAGGCCTTGACGAGGGCCTTCAGTTTCGCGAGCTGCGTGGCCTGGTCATTCTGGGCACCGGCAGCCTGCGCCTCGATGATCAGCCGCTCGCCTTCGCTGACCTGATCCTTCAGGGCCTCCGCCTTCGCGACCTCGTCAAAGAATTCCGCGGCCGACAGCGCCGTCGTCGCCACCATCGAGTGACCCATCGCGAAGTCGGGATCCGCGTCCACGGCCTGCACGAACGCAGCGTGGGCCTCCGTGAATTTCAGCTCGTCGAACAGCTCCTGTCCGGCCTCGTAATGCGCCCGCGCTTCGTCCGAATTCGTGGTTACCGGCACCGCGGCACCGTCGGCGCCGGGCGGCGCCGCGCCGGGCGCATCGGGCCCGTCCGACCGGCCGCACGCGACGACCAGCATTGCGGCAATCGAAAGGACGCCGAGCCTCGTCATCTGGTTCCTGAATTGAATATGCACCGTTCGCTCCTGTGATTCGTTCTTCCCGGTGGCCGACCGTCCCCCGGTCGGTCAGAGCGTCCCAGTCTACTCCTGTCCGGCTATCCCGGTGTGAGTATCCACATCAGGTTCAGAGTGTAAGTCGTTGAGTTGCAATAGCCGAAAGCAAATGCGCTACGCGACCGATAATCAATGACTTTTGCCGGCCTGCGGGTACTATGGCCGACACGATGCACACCCCGACCGACACGGCACCGGGCCCCGGTCTGCTGAACCGCCTCCTCGGCGTGGAGCGCCACGAGTACGCGCCCGTCGCCTGGTCTTTCGTCTACTTCTTCTGCGTGCTCTCGGCCTACTACATGCTGCGGCCGGTCCGCGAGACGATGGGCGTCGGCAGCGGCTCGAACACGCTCCCATTCCTGTTCATGGCGTCGTTCGCCATCATGCTTCTGGCGACGCCGGTATTCGGGTGGATCACGTCCCGCTATCCGCGCCGACTGTTCCTGCCCTGGGTGTACGGCTTCTTCGTCATCAACATCGTCATGTTCTGGGCCGTATTCGCCGACCGGATCGATGACGGGCGCGACCACGTCTGGCTGGGCCGGATGTTCTTCGTCTGGATCAGCGTGTTCAACCTGTTCGTCGTGTCGGTGTTCTGGAGCTTCATGGCGGACATCTACACGCGGGAGCAGGGGCGACGGCTGTTCGGCCTGCTCTCCTCCGGCGGCAGTATCGGCGCCCTGCTGGGAGGAATCGCGACGAGCCTCCTGGTTACCCGCATCGGCTTCCAGAATCTTTTCCCTTTGTCCGCCCTGCTGCTGCTTTTCGCCATTTTTTGCATACGCCGACTCGGGGCCTGGACTTCGGCGGAGCAGTCCGGGCCCAGCGCCACCGTGGCAGATCACGCCGGGTCGCTCGGTGGCGGCGTGCTCAGCGGCGTTACGCATGCGACGAGCTCGAACTACTTCCGGGCCATCGCGGCCGCGTCGATCATCGCGAGCCTGCTCGGCACCGCGCTGTATTTCTTCCGCAACGAGCTGGTCGCCGTATCGATTGCGGACGCCAATCTCCGCACGCAGTTCTTCTCGAACATCAACATCGCGTCCAACTTCCTGACGATCATCGGCCAGATGTTCCTGGTCCGGTACGTCGTACGGCGCTTCGGCATCGGCGTGGCGCTGGCCATACTGCCCGCGTTGTCCATTCTCTGCTTCGCCTGGGTCGCACTGGACCCCACGCTCATCGTCGTCGCCTACGCCGACATTCTGCGCCGTGCTACCGGGTTCACGTTCGGCAAACCGTCGACGGATATGCTGTACTCCGTCGTAACATCCGAAGAAAAGTACAAGACGAAGAACTTCATCGACACGACGGTTTATCGTTTCGGCGACGTCATCGGCATCTGGGCGATCCGCCTGCTGATGGTCACCGGCATGACCGTGGTCTCCCTGCTGATGATCCCGTTTGCGGTCGCGTGGACGGCCATCGCGGTGTGGCTCGGCCGGGATTACCGACGCCGGGCCCGGGAACTCAGAGACAAGGGGCTGGCATGAGCGAACCCGGCTGGACACGAAGGGAGACGATTCTCGCGGTCACCGCGGCGAGTCTCTTTCCCACGGACCTGGTCGCAGCGCAGCGGACGATGCGCACGCGGGCGATACCGTCGACCGGCGAGGCACTGCCCGTGATCGGCCTCGGCACCTACGACGTCTTCGACGTGAGCGGCACGCCCGCCGAGCTGGCGGCGCGACGCGGCATACTGGACCGGCTGCTCGAAGCCGGCGGCAGCGTCGTCGATACCTCGCCGATGTACAACCGCTCGGAACGGGTCATCGGCGATCTCGTTGCCGCGGGGGTCGAGCGCGACCGGCTGTTTCTCGCGACGAAAGTCTGGACCGACGGCAAAACCGAAGGCGCCCGGCAGATGCGGCGCTCGGCCGAGCTGATGCGAACGGAGGTCGTCGACCTGATGCAGGTGCACAACCTGCGCGACACCGCCGCGCACATGGCGACCATCCGGGACCAGCAGGCGGCCGGCCGAATTCGCTACAGCGGCCTCACCCACTACACGGCCGGCGCACAGCCGGCGCTCGCGGATGCGATGCGGCGGCACCGGCCGGACTTCATCCAGATCAACTATTCGCTGGGCGAGCGCGAAGCCGATGCGCGGCTTTTGCCGCTGGCGGCCGACCAGGGCGTCGCCGTCATTATCAACCGGCCCTACCAGGCCGGGCGCCTGTTCCGCGCCGTGCGCGGCCGCGAGCTGCCGGGCTGGGCGCAGGAATTCGCGGCGAGCTGGGGGCAGTTTTTCCTCAAGTTCATCGTGAGCCACCCGGCGGTCACCTGCGCGATTCCGGCGACCAGCAAGCCCGAACACATGGCGGACAACCTGCAGGCGGGATTCGGGGCGCTGCCGGATGCGGCGACCCGGCGGCGCATGATCGCCTTCTTCGAGGCATTGTAGCGGTGCAGAACGCGGGCCTCGCGCGGCGTCTCGCCGCTATCGTCTACGACACGCTGCTCGTCATCGCACTGCTGTTCCTGGCCACGATCCCGTTCATTGCCCTGCGCGGCGGCGAACACGTCGAGCCCGGGTCGAGCCCCGCATACCAGCTCGCGCTCGGCGCCGTCGTCTACCTGTTCTTCGTGGGCTACTGGACGCGCGCGGGCAGCACGCTCGGCATGCAGTCCTGGCGGCTGCGTCTCGAGACCGCCGACGGTGGCTTGCCCACGGTTCGCGCCGCGACGGTCCGCTTCCTGGTTGCGATCATCTCCTGGGCCGCGCTCGGCATCGGTTTCCTGTGGAGCCTCGTCGATCGCGACGGGCTCGCCTGGCACGACCGGGCGAGCGGCACGCGACTTCGTCATTACCCGAAAACGAAGTCGATGCGGGACGGCGGCTGAGGCCTCCGGATCAGCGAATGCGGCCGAGCGCGAAGGCCGTGACGACGACGAGCAGCGCCGACGGCAGCCAGGCCACGAGCGCCGGGTTCAGGTCGAAGACCTGCCCGGAGTTGGCGAGCATTTCGCTCGCGAGGTAGTAGGCGAGCCCGATCACCACCCCGATCATCAGGCGTGCACCGGCACCGCCCGTGCGCAACGACCCGAACACGAACGCGAGCGCGAGCACCGGCATGACGATCACGGTCGTGGTCCGGGCGATCCGGTACCAGAACTCGGTCTCATACAGGCTCGCGTCGAGGCTGTTGCGCTTCAGGTAGCCGATGTAGTCGTAGAGCCCGCGCCCGGACAGGCTCTGCGGCTTGACGAGCGAAATGCCCAGTACCTCGGGATCGATCTCGAACGATTCGACCGCGAGCGACGAGGCGACGGCATTCACGCCGTCGTCGCGGAACCGGGTCTCGCGGAAATTCTCGAGTCGCCACTGGTCGTTTTCGTCGATGCCCGAGTTGCCCGCCCGGCCGATCGCTTCCAGCTGGTGCTTGTCGTCGAAGCGAAAGATGTAGAGGCTGCCGAACTCGAACTCGGTATTGACGCGCTCGAGATGCAAAAACGTGTTGCCCTCCTTGATCCAGGTCGCGTTGCCGCGTCGTTCGTCGTCCTGCTCGAAGCGGGCCTCGACGCGCATGTTGCGCGCATAGTAGTCGAGTGGCGGCCCGATGAACTCGCCCAAAAGCGCCGTCAGCGTGAGCAGGACCAGTCCCGTGACGGCGACCATGCCCGCCAGCCGCCCGACCGACAGTCCGGCTGCGCGCATTACGATGATCTCGCTGCCGGCCGCCAGGGCCCCGAGCCCGAGCAGCGAACCGATCAGCGTTGCTACCGGCAGCATCTCGAACGCGAGCTGCGGCAGCCGGAGCAGCGTGTAGAGGATCGCCTGCGGCGTCTGGTAGTTCGCCTGCGTGTCGTCGAGCTGGCCGATGAACTCGAACAGGCCCGTCAGCGCAAGCAGCACGACGAGCACGAGCACGGTCGTCGTCAGGATGGTCCGCATCAGGTACTGCGTGAGGATCGGGTTCATCGGAACAGCCGCCGGTGGAGCTGGTTCTGGACCGCGAGCAGGCCGAGCGCGATCGCGAGCATCGCACCGTGCACCCACCAGAGACCGAGCGCGGGCGGCAGGGTGCCCTGCTCGATCCAGGCTTTCGAGGCGCTCATCAGGTTCAGGTAGATGATGAAGACGAGCAGCCCGATCGCCAGCCGCCCGTAGCGACCGGCGCGCGGCTGTGTTTTCGCGAGCGGCACGGCGAGGATGCTGAGGATCACGGTGGCGAGCGGCACGCCGAGTCGCCACTGCAGCTCGGCAACGTGCTCGCTGTCGTCCGAGCCGACGAGACGGCCGAACGGCATGGCCCGCGGCGACGGCTCGGGCGGCTCGAGGCTCGGCAGCCGGTACGGGATCCCGTGCTCGCCGAATTCGACGACGCGGAATTCCGAGGTGCCGGGGATGCCCTCATAGCGCCGGCCGTCGTACAGCACCAAAAACCGCACGTCCGGGTCGTCGGAGTCGACCTGTTCGCCGCGCCGCGCGACGACGACCTCGACCTTGCCGTCACCGACCCGCCGCTGCATGAAGACGTTTTCCATGACGCCGTTGCGCTGTACGCGTTCGCCGTAGACCACGGCGCCGGGCCCGATGGTCGTGAAGCGCCCCGGCTCGATGCTCGCCAGGTCGGCCTCGCGCCGGGCTTCGGCCCCGATTCGGTCGACGGCGTAAAGAGCGCGCGGCGCCAGGTCGATCGACAGCCAGGCCACGGCGGCGGCTAGCGGCAGCAGCACGAAAAGGACCGGTCGGTAAATTCCGGCCGGCCCGATGCGGCAGGCCATCATGGCCGGCATCTCGCTGTCCCGGTACAGGCGCCCTAGCGCCAGCATCACGGCCAGAAACAGCCCGATCGGCACGAGGATCGTCAGGTACTGCAGTGCCGTCAGGCCGATCACGTCCCAGGCGGCATCGCGCGGCAGCTTGCCCTTGGCGACGTCGCCCAGGACCCGGGCGAACTGGTTGGTCAGCAGCACGAGCAGCAGGACCATCGTCACACCGAGCCAGGTCGCCGCAATTTCGCGGAAGATGTAGCGGTCGAGAATGCGCAGCATCAGCGGGGATTCGGGAGGCTTTTCGAGCTTAATCGGCAGAGGGATATCAGTTAGACTACCGCTTTTGTTTTGGCCGGGCGAGCCCGGACCCTCGTCGCCACCGCGGCGCTCTTCAACAACAACAAGACATCTTATGGACTATTTCACGACCACGGGACGGCCCTCCCGCAGGGCTGTCGACTGTGTGATTGTCGGAGTCTACGACAAGGACAAGCTGAGCGCCGCCGCTGCGGACATCGATGCCGCGAGCAAAGGCGTACTCCGGGAACTCATCAAGGGCGGCGACGCCTCCGGCGAGGCCGGCCGCGTCGCCATCCTGCGGGACCTCGACGGCGTACGCGCGCGGCGGGTCGCCGTGGTGGGCCTCGGCAAGTATGGCGAGTTCGACGTCCGGCAATTCCGGCGCGCAACGTCCGCGGCGCTTCGGGCCATCGCGAAGACCCGGGCGACCCAGGTCCTGAATGGCCTGACGCTGGAGCCGGTCGACGGCTGCGATGCCTACTACCTCGCCCGCTATACGGCCGAATGCGTCGGTGAAGTCCTGTACCGGTTCACTGCCATGAAGAGCGGCCGGAAGGAAAAACTGATGCCGCTCTCGGACGTCGGCCTCGCGCTGCTCGAACGTGGCGATACCGCGCGGGCCCTGAAAGGTGCCGAGCACGGCCAGGCCATCGTCACCGGTGTCGCGCTGGCCAAGGACCTGGGCAACCTGCCGGCCAACGTCTGCACGCCGACTTACCTCGCGCGGCAGGCGCAAAAGCTCGCCCGCAAGTACAAGAAGCTGACGACGCGCGTGCTGAACGAAGCCGAGATGAAGAAGCTCGGCATGCACTCGCTGCTGTCGGTCACGGCCGGCACCGACGAGCCGGCCAGGTTCATCATCATGCACTACAAGGGCGCGGCGCGCGCGAAGCCCGTCGTCCTCATCGGCAAGGGCGTGACCTTCGATTCCGGCGGTATCTCGATCAAGCCGGGGCCGGGCATGGACGAGATGAAGTTCGATATGTGCGGCGCCGCCGGCGTCATCGGCACGATGGCGACTGTCGCCGCGCTGGGGCTCAAGCTCAACCTGACGGTCATCGTGCCCGCGGTCGAGAACCTGCCGAGCGGTCGCGCGACCAAGCCGGGCGACATCGTCAAGAGCATGTCGGGACAGACGATCGAGATCCTGAATACCGATGCCGAGGGCCGCCTGATCCTCTGCGACGCGCTGACCTATTCGCGGCGCTTCAAGCCCGCGGTCGTGCTGGACGTCGCGACGCTGACCGGCGCCTGTGTCGTTGCGCTGGGCCACCATCGCACCGCGGTCATGAGCCATGACGACGCGCTCGCCGATGAAATCATCGCGGCCGGCATCGCGGCCGACGACCGCGGCTGGCGCCTCCCGCTCGCCGACGAGTATGCCGAGCAGCTCAAGAGCAACTTTGCGGACTTCGCCAACGTCGGCGGCCGCGACGGCGGTGCCGTCACCGCCGGCTGCTTCCTCGCGAAGTTCACGAAGGGCCTCGACTGGGCCCACCTCGACATCGCGGGCACGGCCTGGAAATCGGGCAGCGACAAGGGCGCATCGGGACGCCCGGTACCGATGCTGACCGAGTTTTTGCTGGCGCGGGCGGGCGCCCTGCCCTGATGGCGCGGGTGGATTTCTACATCCTCGCCGAAGCCGGCCCGCGACTGCGCCAGACCTTCGCCTGCCGACTCGCCGAGAAGGCTTACCGGCTCGCGAACACCGTGCACATCCACGCGGGGTCGCCCGAAGACGCGGCCTCGCTGGACGACCTGCTCTGGACCTTCCGCGATGGCAGTTTCGTTCCGCACGAAATCCTCGGCGATGCGACCGTCGAGCCCGATGCGCCGATCACGATCGGTTGCCGTGAGACGACGGCGCGCGACCTGCTGATCAACCTGGACGACGACGTGCCCGCCTTTGCCGGCACCTTCCCCCGCGTCGCCGAACTGGTGACCGCGGATCCCGCCTGCCGGCAGGCAGGCCGGCGGCGATTTGCGCAATACCGCGACGCCGGCCACGAACTCGAGACCCACAACCTCTGACAGGCAACGGGCGGCCGATCGGCCGCGGCAGCACGAGATGGAAAAGTCCTACCAGCCGGAACAAATCGAACAGCGCCTGTACGCGTGGTGGGAAGAAAACGGCTGGTTCGCGCCCCGCGGCGACGGCGACCCCTACTGCATCGTGATCCCGCCGCCCAACGTTACGGGGGTGCTGCACATGGGGCACGCGTTCCAGGATACGATCATGGATGCCCTGACGCGCTACCAGCGCATGCAGGGGTCGCGTACGCTCTGGCAACCGGGTACCGATCACGCCGGCATTGCAACGCAGATGGTCGTCGAACGCCTGCTGGGCGCCGAGGGCACATCGCGTCGGGAACTCGGCCGCGAGGCCTTCGTCGAGCGTGTCTGGCAGTGGAAAGAAGCGTCGGGCGGCCGAATCGGCGAGCAACTCCGGCGCCTGGGCGCCTCGGTGGACTGGTCGCGCGACCGCTTCACGATGGACAAAGGCCTGTCAGACGCCGTCAAGGAGGTCTTCGTCAGGCTGTATGACGAAGGCCTGATCTACCGCGGCAAGCGCCTCGTGAACTGGGACCCGGTCCTGCACACGGCACTGTCCGACCTCGAGGTGCTGTCGGCCGACGAGGACGCCCATCTCTGGCACTTCCGCTACCCGCTGGCCTCGGGCGACGGCCACGTGACGGTCGCGACGACGCGCCCGGAGACGATGCTCGGCGACACCGCGGTGGCGGTGCACCCCGACGACGAGCGTTATGCCGACCTCGTCGGCCAGGACGTCGTGCTGCCGATCGTGGGCCGCCGCATCCCGATCATCGCCGACGACTACGTCGAATCGGAATTCGGCTCCGGCTGCGTCAAGATCACGCCGGGCCACGACTTCAACGACTACGAGATCGGCGAGCGACACGGGCTGCCCGTGATCAACATCCTGACCGACGACGCGGCACTCAACGACGAGGTGCCCGAGGCCTATCGCGGGCTGGACCGCTTCGACGCGCGCGAGAAGATCATCGCGGAGTTCGACTCGCTGGGCCTGCTCGAGAAAACCGAACCCTATGTCAGGAAGACGCCGCGCAGCGACCGCTCCGGCGCAATCGTCGAGCCGTACCTGACGGACCAGTGGTACGTCAGGATCGAGCCGCTCGCGAAGCCCGCGATCGAGGCCGTCGAGGACGGCCGCATCCGCTTCGTGCCCGAGAACTGGTCGAAGACCTATTTCGAATGGATGTACAACATCCAGGACTGGTGCATCAGCCGCCAGCTCTGGTGGGGACACCGGATCCCGGCCTGGTACGACGCCGACGGCAAGGTCTACGTCGGCCGCTCCGAGGCCGAGGTGCGCGAGCGCCACGCATTCGGCGACGCTGTCGAGCTGCGGCAGGACGAGGACGTCCTCGACACCTGGTTCTCGTCGGCGCTCTGGCCGTTCAGCACGCTCGGCTGGCCGGACAGGACACGCTCGCTTCGGGAGTTCTATCCGGGCGCGGTACTGGTCACCGGATTCGACATCATTTTCTTCTGGGTCGCCCGCATGATCATGATGGGCCTGAAGTTCATGGGCGACGTGCCGTTCCGCGAGGTCTACATCCACGGCCTGATCCGTGACCAGGACGGCCAGAAGATGTCGAAGTCCAAGGGTAACGTGCTCGACCCGCTCGACCTGATCGACGGGGTGAACCTCGATACCCTGCTCGAGAAGCGCACGACCGGGCTCATGCAGGATCACCTGAAACCCGCGATCGAGAAAGCGACGCGCGCGCAGTTCCCGGACGGCATCCAGGCCTACGGCTGCGATGCGCTCCGTTTCACCTTCGCCGCGCTCGCGACGACCGGTCGCGATATCCGCTTCGACCTCGGCCGCATCGAGGGCTACCGGAACTTCTGCAACAAGCTCTGGAACGCGGCGCGGTACGTGCTCATGAACACCGAGTCGATCGGCGAAGGCACCGGGGAGCCGAGCGCAGCGGACCTGTGGATCCGCGCCCGCCTCGACTTGACGATCGAGGCGGTGCACCGGCACATCGGCCAGTACCGGCTCGACCTCGCGGCACAGGCGCTCTACGAATTCACCTGGCACGAGTTCTGCGACTGGTATCTCGAACTGTCGAAGCCCGTGCTGCGAGACGACGCGGCGACGGCGGCAGAGCAGCTCGGCACGCGGCGTACGCTGGTCGAGGTACTCGAATCCCTGCTCAGGCTGCTGCACCCGCTGATGCCGTTCATCACCGAGGAGATCTGGCAACAGGTCGCTCCACGGGCCGGCGTCGAAGGCGAGACGATCATGCTGCAGCCGTTTCCGCAGGTCGCGGCAGGCGCCGACTACGGCACCGCGGAGGCCGACATCGAGTGGGTAAAAGCCTTCATACTTGGGGTCCGCCAGATCCGCGGCGAGATGGACATCCCGCCGGGCAAGGCGCTGCCCGTCATCATGCAGCACGCGACGGACGCGGACGAGGACCGGGCCGCACGCTTCGCGATGCTGCTCGAACAGGTCGGGCGGGTCGCATCGATCGCGACGCTCGAAGCCGACGCCGAGCCGCCGGCCTCCGCCACTGCGCTAATGGGCGAGCTGCGCCTGCTGGTGCCGATGGCGGGCCTGATCGACGTCGCGGCCGAACGCGTTCGTCTCGGCAAGCAGCGCGACAAGGTCGCGGCCGATCTCGCAAAGGCCGATGCCAAGCTCGGCAACGAGAAATTCGTGAACAATGCGCCGCCCGAGGTGGTCACACAGGAACGGGCGCGCAAGGCCGAGTTCGAGCGCAACCTCGCACAGCTCGACGAGCAACTCGCGAAACTGGCCGAACTCGACTGAGCGCCGCGCAAATCTGAGGAATCCATCACAATCCGGCGCGCACCGCGTGCAATCGCATGGCGTATTCGCGAGGATTAGCGACGAAGAGGCATAATGCCGGCAAGGATGTCGGCGCGTTCCAGTCAAGCAGGGAGACGTGCATGCAGCGCGGTACCACGATCGAACCATTGCCCGTCGGCAAAGACGCCGCCCGCGCCGCGCTGGACCGCGCCCGGGCGACGCTCGGGAGCATCATTCTCGGCAAGGACGACGAGATTGCGCTGGCACTGGCCTGCCTGCTCGCGCGCGGCCACCTGCTGATCGAGGACCTGCCCGGGCTCGGCAAGACGATTCTCGCGCAATCGCTCGCGAGGGTACTCGGGCTGACTTACCAGCGTATCCAGTTCACGAGTGACTTGTTGCCGGCCGATATCGTCGGCGTTTCGATTTTCCGCAAGAACGAAGGCGAGTTCCGGTTTCAGCCGGGACCTATTTTTGCGCAGCTCGTGCTCGCCGACGAAGTCAACCGCGCTACGCCGAAAGCGCAGAGCGCGCTACTGGAAGCGATGGAAGAACAC
>JAWWBD010000053.1:0-15871 GCA_033721115.1 Woeseiaceae bacterium
CACTATGGAACCTCGCAAGGCAAGACTCACCGAGGGGCCCGTCGGGCGCCACCTCGTCGACATGACCGTGCCCGTGCTGCTCGGGATCACGATGATGATGGCGCAGAGCTTCATCGACGCCTGGTTTCTCGGCCGGGTCGGTGACCGCGCGCTCGCAGCTTACGGATTCGCGTTCCCGATCCTGATGATCGTGACCAGCGTCGCGATCGGGCTCTCGGCCGGTACGTCGTCCGTCGTCGCCCGCGCAATCGGCGCGGGTGACGACAAGCGCGCGCGTCGGCTCTCGACCGACAGCCTGCTCCTGTCGCTCGCGATCACGGCGGTCGTGTGTCTCGTGGGCGTCCTGACCATCGATCCGCTGTTCCGGCTCCTCGGCGCGCCGGAGGACATGCTGCCGCTGATCCGGGGTTTCATGCTCATCCTCTATGCCGGCATCCCCGTCCTTGTCGTCGGCATGGTCGGGATGGCCAGCATGCGCGCAACCGGCGACACCCGGTTGCCGAGCAAGCTCATGGTTGCCGGTGCCATCCTCAACGTCGCGCTGGACCCGATCTTCATTTTCGGGCTCGGGCCGGTGCCGGCGCTCGGCCTCAATGGCGCAGCCGTGGCGGCGTTGCTCGCGCGCGGGATCGTCGCCGTCGGCGCCTTCTTCCTGCTGCGCAACCGGCTCGACCTGCTGGCTTTCGAAAAACCGCGACCCGGGGAACTCAGGCAGTCCTGGCGCGACATCCTGCACGTCGGCGCACCGGCGGCAGGTACGAACGTCATCGTCCCGGTCGCGACCGCGATCATCACCGCCATGATCGCCTCCTACGGCCCCGACGCAGTCGCGGGCTACGGCGTGGCGGGGCGCGTGGAGTCGCTGGTGCTCGTCATGTTCTACGCGCTGTCCGCGATCATCGGCCCCTTCGTTGGGCAGAATCTCTCGGCCGGCAAACACGACCGCATGCTCGAGGCACTGAAGCTGTGCTCGATCTTCTGCGTCGTCAGCGGGCTCGTGATAGCGGCGGTGCTGGCCACTCTCGCCGGCTTTTTGCCGACGCTTTTCAGCGACAACCCGGAAGTCATCCGGGTCACCCGCCTGTATCTCTGGCTCGCGCCGCTGGGCTACGGCACCTATGGCATGGTCATGGTCATGAATGCTGCATTCAACGGTATCGGCCAGCCGCTGCCCGGCGTGGTCATCAGCCTGACGCGGACGCTGTTTCTCTACGTGCCGCTCGCGCTCGTCGCGAAGCAGTGGTTCGGTATCCCCGGCATCTTCGCAACGTATACTGTGGCCAACGTCGCCACCGGGATCGGCGCGTATCTCTGGGCGCGGAAGAGAATCCTCGAGACTTCCGCGCAGAAGCCTGCGCCTGCCGTTCCGACGCCGCTCAGCTGACTGCCATGCCCGATACCAGCCTGTTGAACGATAAAACCCTGGCCCACCTGCCGGTCCGCGAGGGCTTCCGCCAGCGGGGCGAGGAGATGACCCGGCTAGAGACTTTTACCGATGCCGCCTTCGCGTTCGCCGTCACGCTGCTGGTCGTGGGCGGTGGCGACTCGGTGCCCGACTCCTATTCGGACATGGTCGCGGCCATGAAGCAGGTGCCGGCTTTTGCCGCCAGCTTCGCCAACATCATGTTCTTCTGGTACGCGCATCACGTCTGGTCGCGGCGCTTCGGGCTCGAGAATGCCGGGGCGATGTTCCTGAGCCTCCTGCTCGTCTTCGTCGTGCTCATTTACGTCTATCCGCTGAAGGCGATCTACTCGGGTGCGATCGAGTTCTTCACTGCGGGCTACCTGCCGTCGTTCTTCAGCATCGGGTCGCTGGACGACCTGCGGACGATGTTCGTGATCTTCGGTGTCGGCTATTTCTCGCTGTCCGCCGTGATCGTGTTGCTGAACCGGCATGCGCTGAAATGCCGCGATCGGCTGCAGCTGAGCGAACTCGAGGTCTTCGATACGCAAACGACGGTTCGCGTCTGGATCATCAACATGATCGTGCCGGCCGGTTCGATCGTGCTCGCACTGACGCTGCCGGGTCCGCTGCTGTTCCTGGCCGGGATGTTCTATGCCTCGTTCGGCGTGCTGATGCCGTTGAACGGCGTGCGCCGTGCGCGGCAGCGTGCAGAATTTTTCGGGACACCGGCCCCGGGGGCAACCGGCTAACGCCCGGACCTGGCGGAATCGGCCGTGTCTGTGTCCCGGGCATCGTTGCTGGCATCGCCGAGCGTGCCGAGATTGAGCGGCTGGGTCTTGTCGAGCACATGGATCATGTGCAGGCCGCGGACCGGGTACGGGCTGCGCCGGTGCTTTGCGCGCATGGCGTGAATGCCGAAACCCCAGACTACGCAGAAGCACCCGACGCCGAAGTAGACGAACGCGAGCACGCGCTCGAACCCCACCCAGAATCCGGCGGTGATGAAGAGGATACCGAGCAGCGCCCAGAACACCGGCGCACGCTCGTAGAAGGGTGTCGGTAGCCACATGGCCGTCGTGCCTCCCTGCAGTCAGCCCGCCTACATTGCACTGCCGGCGGGGGTCGGGGCGCGAACGCGCTCACGGATACGTAAAGTGCCCCGCAGGCGCGCGGAATTCTGTGACGCAGTTCACGTGCCCGGTCCCGGCGCCGGGGTAACCGACGGCAGGACCCGACGCCGATAGCCGATGTGCATCCCGATGCCGCGGCTCGCCATGAACAGTATGAACGCCAGCCAGAGTCCGTGGTTGCCGAGCCCCTGCAGCAGGTACCAGGCCGGGAGGAATATCATGACGGTCGACACGAGCATGATGTCGCGCATTTCCCGGGCCCGGGTCGCACCGACGTAGACGCCGTCGTAGAGGAACGACCAGACGGACACGAGCGGGGAGACGACGAGCCAGGGCAGGTATTCCAGCGCGGTTGCCCGGACCTCGGGCAGGTCCGTCAGGGTACGCACGAGCAGCGGTCCGCCGAGCCAGTAGGCAGCCGCGAACCCGGCCGCCACATAGAAAGACCACTTGAGCGAGAGGCGCACGGCGTGCTCGAGTGCGTCGCGCCGGCGGGCGCCGACGGCGTTGCCGACCAGCGCTTCGGCGGCGTGCGCGATACCGTCCAGGCCGAACGCCATGAGGTTCTGGAAGTTCATCAGGAGTGCATTCGCCGCCAGCACGAGTGGCCCGAGGCGCGCGCCCTGCGCAGTCACGAATGCGAACGTGAACATCAGCGCCATCGTCCGCACGAACAGGTGGGCGTTGACGGCAAAGAACGCGGCGTAGGCTCGCAGTCGCGCGAAGCGCTCGACCGGCCAGGCGCCGGAGCGACGCCGGAGCTCCCGGGCGACGAAAGCGAGACCGACGGCGAGACCGGTGTACTCGGCGACGACGGAGGCGAGCGCGACGCCGTCCACGGTCATGCCCAGCAGCACGACGAAGACGAGGTCGAGCACGATGTTGGTCAGGTTGATCGCGAGGAAGATGACGAGCGGCACCCGCGCATCCTGCAGGCCGATGAACCAGCCGATCAGGACGTAGTTCGCCAGCGTACCCGGCGCGCTCCAGATGCGGATGCCGAAGTAGACCTGCGCATAACGCTCGATCTCGCCCTCGGCGCCCGCGAGGGTGAGCGCGACGTTTGCGATTGGCGCCTGCGCGGCGATCAGCAGCACGGCGATGGCCGTCGCGACGATGATGGCCTGCCCCAGCACTGCACGCAGGCCGTCATTGTCATCCGCACCGAAGCGCTGCGCCGCGATTCCCGTCGTGCCCATGCGCAGGAAGTTCATCCCGGTGAACAGGAAACCGAAGATGGTCGCGCCGATCGCGACCGCGCCGAGGTAGGCCGGGCCGTCGAGATGACCGGTGACGCCCGTGTCGACCATGCCGAGCAGCGGCACGGAGATGTTCGACAGGATCATCGGCGCCGCGATGCGCCAGATGTCGCGGTCGCGGGGCAGTCGCGCTTTCAAGCGCGGCTCATGCGAAGGCGTTGACGCCGGTCAGTTCCTTGCCAACGACGAGCTGGTGGACGGTTTCCGTTCCCTCGTAGGTAATGACGCTTTCGAGGTTGAGCATGTGCCGGATCGGCACGTACTCGGCGCTGATGCCGCTGCCGCCCAGGATGTCGCGCGCGTCGCGGGCGATGTCGAGCGCCGCGCGGCAGTTGTTCCACTTGGCGAGCGAGACCTGGGTCGGCCGCATCCGTCCCGCATCCTTGAGCTTGCCGAGGCGGAACGACAGCAGCTGCGCCGCGGTGATGCGCCGGCTCATGTCGGCGAGCCGGACCTGGATCGTCTGCGTGTGCGTCAGCGGCCGGCCGAACAGCACCCGGTCGTCCGTGTAGTGCAGTACGGCGTCGAGGCAGGCGATCGCGGCGCCGATGACGCCCCAGGTAATGCCGTAGCGCGCCTGGGTCAGGCAGCTCAGCGGGCCCTTCAGGCCGGTGACGCCGGGCAGGACGTTCGCAGCCGGTACGCGGACGTTGTCGAAAAAGAGGGCCGAGGTCACGGATGCGCGGAGTGAGAACTTGTTCTCTATCTCCTGCGCTGCAAAGCCGGGCATGTCCGTTTCGACCAGAAAGCCGCGGACGCCGTCGTCCGTCATCGCCCAGACGACCGCGACGTCGGCGATGTTGCCGTTCGTGATCCACATCTTGGAGCCATTGAGCACCCAGTCGTCACCGTCACGCTTCGCATGGGTTTTCATGTTGCCGGGGTCCGAGCCGCCCTGGGGCTCGGTCAGGCCAAAGCAACCGATGGCTTCGCCTTTCGCCATCGCGGGCAGCCAGCGGTCTTTCTGTTCGTCCGAGCCGTACGCGTGGATGGGGTACATGACCAGGCTCGACTGCACGGAGACGAAGCTCCGGAGTCCGCTGTCGCCGCGCTCGAGTTCCTGGCAGATGAGCCCGTAGCAGATGCTGTTGAGTCCCGCGCAGTCGTAGCCGTCGATCGAGCTGCCCAAAAGCCCGAGTCCGGCGACGCCCGGGATCAGCTCGCGCGGGAAATAGTGCTGCTCGAACGCGTCCCGCATGAGGGGCAGCGCTTCCTGGTCCACGAAGCGCGCGACGGTCTCCTGCACCATGCGCTCTTCGTCGGTGAGCTCCGAACGGAGGTCGTAGAGGTCGAACGGGTCGAGTCTGAATCTGGCGTCGTTCACGAGCGGGTCCCTCGGTTTCAGGCGTCTCGAGCGGCCGTCGATTCTAGCCGAGACACGACGGGCCGTATATGCCGCTAAATGGGTATGCCGATCCGGCGATAGAGTATGGACAGGAGCCACGCCGGCGCGATCATCATCATTTGCAGGTCCTCGAGGACGGGCCTTACGCCCCGCTGATTGCGGTGACCGAGCCAGAGCCCGATGAGGCCCCCGAGCAGGAACCCGGAGGCGACGCGCGGTGCCGAAAACACCGAATCGCCGAGCCACACCTGGAACCAGGCGACCCCGAGGAGGAAGGGCAGCATGCCGATCGCGAGCGGTACCGAGAGGATGAAGTAGTAGACCGCCGCGGCCATCAGGAAGGCACTGCCCCAGTTCATGAGTGGCGAGATGGACTCGAACTCGGCGGGGACAGGCACAAGCCAGAGCAGGCCGACCGTGCCGAGTACGACCAGCTGCACGGCCGCCCAGTACACCGGCGCCCAGGTGACCTGCCGGTGCGCAGCGGCGTAGCGATCGAGCCAGTCGTGGGAATCCGTCATCGAACGGGGGCGGGCCTTGTGATACGTTAATTCGGGTAGTGTATTAAGTATTCGTTCAGGTGTCCGGTCTTAAGCTGGACCATGGATACGCAAGCATGCGGGCCCGAGGGGTCCGCTATTCAGATGAGGAAAGGGAATATGAACAAGGGAATTATCGGACTGGCGGCGCTTGGGGCCGTCGTCGTCATTTCTGGCTGCACGACGCTCGATCCGTACACCCGCGAGGAACAGACCAGCAAGGCCACCAAGGGTGCGCTGATCGGCGCGGCTGCCGGCGCGGTGGTCGGGCTCATTTCGGGCGACGACGCCGTCGAGCGGCGCCAGCGGGCGCTGATCGGCGCCGGCGTCGGCGCGCTGGCCGGCGGTGCCGTCGGCAACTACATGGACCGGCAGGAAGCGAAGCTCCGCGCCGAGCTCGAGGGCACCGGCGTCAGCGTGACCCGCATCGGCGACAATATCACGCTCAACATGCCCGGCAACGTGACGTTCGCGACCAACAGCGCGGACATCAGCCCGGCTTTCTTCGATGTGCTCGGCTCGGTGGCGAAGGTCATGAAGGAGTTCGACAAGACGGTCGTCGAGGTCGCGGGTCACACCGACAGCACGGGCAGCGAACAATACAACCAGGCCCTGTCGGAGCGCCGGGCGAACTCGGTTGCGCAGTACCTGCAGGCGCGCGGCATCATGTCGCAGCGGCTGATCACGGTCGGCATGGGCGAGATGCGCCCGATCGCGGACAACGGCACGCCGGAAGGCCGCCAGGCCAACCGCCGGGTCGAGATCACGATGGTGCCGCTGACCGGATAAGGCAACCGTAGACAGGCCTTTCGAAAAGCACGACACCGGGCGCTGGATCGAAGCGTCCGGTGTCGTCATCCGGCTGTTCAACGACGACGAGGACCGGCACCAGCGCTTCGTGATCCGGACGGGCGCCCGGCAGACCCTCCTCGTCACTCACAACCTCGACATCGCGGACCGCGTCCCGCTCGGGATCGGCGATCGCATCACGTTGCGCGGGCTGTACGAGTGGAACGACTCGGGCGGACTCGTGCACTGGACCCACCGCGACCCGATGGGCATCGAGGCCGGCGGCTGGGTCCGGTACCGGAAGAAACTTTTTTGCTGAAGCTCCGCGCTCAGGCCGCCATCGCGGTGCGCAGTTTCTTGATCGCGTTGGCTTCGAGCTGGCGGATGCGCTCGGCCGAGACGCCATAGCGGTCGGCGAGCTCGTGCAGCGTCATCTTGTTCTCGGTGAGCCAGCGGCTCTCGAGAATGTCGCGGCTGCGCTCGTCGAGTTCGGCAAGCGCCAGACCCATGCGCTCCGTCGCGTCCTCGTTCCAGTCGGATTCCTCGACCAGCGCGGCCGGGTCGGCGTCCGGGCTCGGCAGGTAGGCCGCGGGCGTGAACGTCTGCTCGTCGTCGGCGTCCGGTGCGGGGTCGAACATGGCGTCGCGCGCGCTGAGCCTGCGCTCCATCTCGGTGACTTCCTCGGGCGAGACCCCCAGGTCGTCGGCAACGGCCTTCGTCTCGTCGTGCGACAGCCAGGCGAGGCTCTTCTTGGACTTCCTCAGGTTGAAGAACAGCTTGCGCTGCGCCTTGGTCGTCGCGACCTTGACGATGCGCCAGTTCTTCAGCACGAATTCGTGAATCTCGGCGCGAATCCAGTGCACGGCGAACGACACGAGCCTGACGCCGTAATCCGGGTCGAAGCGCTTGACGGCCTTCATCAGGCCGACGTTGCCTTCCTGGATCAGGTCGCCGAGCGGCAGTCCGTAGCCGGTATAGCCCTTCGCGATGTGCACGACGAAGCGCAGGTGCGCCATGACGAGCTCGCGGGCGGCATCGAGGTCACCGTCCTCGCGGAAACGGGTGGCCAGCGCGTGCTCTTCTTCCTTGCTGAGAACCGGGATGGCACCAACGGCCTGGATGTACGTATCCAGGCTGCCGACCGGCCCGGCCAGCATGATGTCACGGTTCAAAGTGGCGACAGCTGTCGTCATTCGGTCCTCCCTGAAATTCGGGTCACGATCTTAGCACTCGTCCCTTTAGAGTGCTAATTGTAGCGCGGGTTCCGAGCCCGTCACCAATTTTATTTGACGTAAAAACAATAATTTACGGTCGCAACGGACCCGGCCGGCGACCCCGGCTCAGCGGGGTTCGATCGCCCGCATGTGGCGGGCCGAGGCGAACCAGGAGCCGGTCAGGCCGAGGGCCACGCCGATGCCGACAACGCCCAGCATCTCGGCCGCTGCGAGGTTGATGATGCGGATCTCGCTGGCATAGAGGCCCGCGAGCCGGCTCACGGGGCCGGCCAGGAGGAACAGCCCGTACTGCACGAGGCCGATCGCGAGCAAGCCGCCCAGGAGCCCGTACCAGAACCCGGACCACAGGAAGGGCCGGCGCACGAACGCGTTGCTCGCCCCGATCAGCTTCGTCACCTCGATCTCGTCGCGCCGGTTCTGGATGTCGAGGCGGATGGTGTTGCCGATGATGACGACGATCGCGATCGCGAACAGCCCGGCGCCGAGCGCGATCGCGCGCCGGACGATGTCGAGGATCGCGTGAAAGCGCTGGACCCACTCCGTATCGACCTGGACGGCCTCGGTCTCCGGCAGGTTGTCGAGTTCCTCGTGCAGGAGCCCCATCGAGACGGCCGTGTTCGTTGCAGCCGGCCTGACGATCAGTGTGTGTGGCAGCGGGTTGCTGGTGAGCTGCTCGAGCGCAGCGCCGAAGCCCGACCGTGCCCGGAATTCGGCGAGGGCCTCGTCGGCCGTCACGAGCTGCACCGACTCGACGTCGGCGCGCTGCCCGATGAGCTCGGCCAGGGCGCGCGCGTCGGCTTCGCTCAGGTCCTGCCGGAGATAGACCGAGAAGTCGAGCGCGTTGTCCCAGCCCGCGCTGACGGCGTTCGCATTGCTGATGACGAGGTTCAGCGCGGCCGGGATCGCGAGCGTGACGCCGATGACGAGGACGATCATCAGGCTGGCGAACGGCTGGGCGGTGAGCCTTCTGAGCGCGGCCGCCGAGGTCCGGCCGTGGCGCGCGAACCAGGCGCCGACCGAGCTCTTCGACCGGAGCGGTGCGACCGCATCGGAATGGCGGGTCATCGCCACGGCAGGTCCTCCGGCGGTGCGCCGGGCGCGCCGTATTCAAGCACCGCAGCGTCGTCGTCGGGCCCCACGGCGAGGCGGCCGTTCTCGAGCTCGACCCGGCGGCAGCCGAGCCGGTCGATCAGCGATACGTCGTGGCTCGCGATCAGCACCGTCACGCCCACTTCGTTGAAGCGGCGGAAGATGCGCATGACCTCGAGCGACAGGTCGGGGTCGAGATTGCCCGTCGGTTCGTCGGCGATCAGGAGCTTCGGCCGCGTCACGATCGCGCGGGCGATGCCGACGCGCTGCTGTTCCCCGGCGGACAAAGTCTCGGGATTGCGCTTTTCCTTGTGCAGCAGGCCGACCTGTTCGAGTGCCGGGCGCACGCGCCGGCCCGCTTCGCGCAGGCTCGCGCCGGCGATGACGAGCGGCAGTGCGACGTTTTCGTAGACGGAGCGGTCGTAGAGCAGCTTGTGATCCTGGAAGACCATCCCGATCTGGCGCCGATAGGCCGGGATGTGGCGGCGCCGCACGCGCCGCGTATTCTTGCCGTCGACGATGACCTGGCCGCTGGTCGGGCGCTCGATCAGTGCGATGAGGCGCAACAGCGTGCTCTTGCCCGCGCCGGAGTGGCCCGTGATGAAGACCATCTCGCCCTGCGCGATCTCGAGCGTGAGGCCCGAGAGCGCCTCCTGGCCGCCCGGAAACCGCTTCGTGACCTCGTCGAACCGGATCACGCCGCCTCGTCCCTGGCGAGCAGCGCGCCCGTGAACTCGGCTGCAGAAAAGGGTTGCAGGTCCTCGGCGGCCTCGCCGATGCCGATGAAGCGAATCGGGACGCCCAGCCTGTCGGCGATCGCGAGCAGGATGCCCCCCTTGGCGCTGCCGTCGAGCTTGGTCACCGCGATCCCGGTGAGCCCGAGCGCCGCGTGGAATTTTTCTGCCTGCACCAGCGCATTCTGGCCCTGGCTCGCGTCGATGACGAGCATGATCTCCTGCGGCGCCGCCGGGTCGTGTTTCGCGATCACTCGCTTGACCTTGGCGATCTCGTCCATCAATCCCTGCTGGTTCTGCAGGCGGCCGGCCGTATCGGCGAGCAGCACGTCGATCGAGCGGGCGCGCGCCGCCTCCCAGGCGTCGTAGACGACCGCGGCCGGATCCGCTCCCGTCTGCTGCGCGATCACCGGCACGTCGTTGCGCTCGCCCCAGGCCTCGAGTTGCTCGACCGCCGCGGCGCGGAACGTATCGCCGGCGGCTAGCATGACCGAGTGTCCCGCATCGCGGAACCGGCGCGCCAGCTTGCCGATGGTCGTCGTCTTGCCGGCGCCGTTGACGCCGACCATCAGGATCACGAACGGCCGGTCCTGTGCCGGCACTTCGAGCGGCCTCGCGACCGGTTCCAGGATCTCGATGATCGTCTCGGCGAGCGCGGCCCGGAGTGCGTCTACGTCGCGGAGCTCGCGCCGCGCGAGGCGTTTCTTGAGGGCGTCGATGATGCGCTCCGTCGTCTCCAGCCCCACGTCCGCCATGACCAGCAGCGATTCGAGCTCGTCCAGCGTGTCCTCGTCGATCCTGCCGCCGGGTGCGAGGTCGGCAAGATCGTAGGTCAGCCAGCTGTTGCCCCTGTTCAGCCGGGCGCGCAGGCGCTTGATGAAGCCCTCGCGCGGTTCGCTCTTGTCTTTTGTTCCAAACATGGGTTTCCGGGTCACCTCGGGCTCGCGATTCACCTAAACTGTGCCACAGGCACCGGCTGGCGGATTCGCGGACGAGGGGAATGGTAAAGCGCGGCAAATCGGCCCGTAAACCGGGCCGTCCGGGACGGCTGCGTATTGTAGCGGGAATCTGGCGCAGCCGCGTGCTCGAGGTCGTCGACGCGCCGGGCCTGCGGCCGACGTCCGAGCGCATTCGCGAGACGCTTTTCAACTGGCTCGCCCCGCGCATCGCCGGTGCCCGCTGCCTGGATCTTTTCGCCGGTACCGGGGCGCTCGGTTTCGAGGCGCTCTCGCGCGGTGCGGCCTCGGTCGTCTTTGTCGAAAAGCACGCCGCGGCCGTTCGGCGGCTGCGCGACAACGCGGCCCTGCTCGGCGCGGATGGTGCCGAAATCGTTGCGGACGACGCCCGACGTTTCCTCGCGGACGCCCGTGCCGCACCCTTCGACATTGCATTCCTGGACCCGCCGTTTCAGGAAAATGCGCTGGCCGATTTGTGTAGACTGCTGGCAGTACGCGGGCTGCTTGCGCCGGGCGCCATCGTCTATCTCGAAGACGATCGCAAACGGCCGGTCGTCGAACTGCCGGCCGGCTGGCAGGAACTCCGCAAGGGTCACGCGGGCAACGTCCGCTTCGCGCTGGTCGAGGCCGGGGGAGCGACAGGAGGAGACGTGCGATGAGCGTAGCTGCGATGTATCCGGGCACCTTCGACCCGATCACTCTCGGGCACGAGGATCTCGTGCGGCGTGCGGCCAGTCTCTTCGACCGCGTCGTCGTCGCAATCGCCGTCAACACGGGCAGCAAGACCCCCATGTTCACGACGGACGAGCGCGTGGCGATGGCGGCGAGCGCGCTCGCCGACATACGCAACGTCGAGGTCACGAGCTACGAGGGCCTGACGGTCGACTTCGCGCGCGACCACGGGCTCCGGGTCATCATGCGGGGCTTGCGGGCCGTGTCGGACTTCGAGTACGAGTTCCAGCTCGCGAACATGAACCGGCACCTGACCGACGAGGTCGAGACCGCGTTTCTCACGCCGACCGAGAAATACACCTTCATTTCCTCGAGCCTGGTGCGTGAAGTGGCCGAACTCGGTGGCGACGTCTCCGAGTTCGTGTCCCCCAAGGTCCGGCTGGCGCTGCTGGAGCGCTGCGGCCGCGCCTGAGCGCTGCGGAGGATCGCGCCCGGGGATCGCGCCTGCAGTACACCCGACAGACCGTAGGAGCGGCCCATGGCCGCGACCTGTTTCACCGCTGGCAGTTCTTGCAGTAGTAGGTTGCGCGCTGTCCCAGCACGACGGCCGTGACCGGCCGCTCGCAGCGACGGCAGGGCTGCCCCTCCCGAGCGTAGACGTCGAGTTCGAGCTGGAAGTAGCCCGCCTGGCCGTTGAAGCCGTAGAAATCCCTGAGCGTCGTGCCGCCCGCGGCGATCGCACGCTCGAGGACGGACCGGATCGCGGCGACGAGCCGGTCGTAGCGCGGCCGTGCGATGCGGCCGGCTGCGCGCCGCGGGTGAATGCCGGCCGCATGGAGCGCCTCGCTCGCATAGATGTTGCCCACGCCGACGACGATCGACGAGTCCATGATGAACGGCTTGACGCTGAGCCGGCGACCGCGCGACCGTCGCCACAGGTACTCGCCCGTGAACTCCTCCCCCAGCGGTTCGGGGCCGAGACGCTCGAGCAGCCAGTGGCTCGCCGGGTCGGCGGCCCAGTGCAGCGACCCGAAACGGCGCGGATCGCGAAAGCGCAGGGCGAGCCCCGAACCGAGCACGAGGTCGAAGTGATCGTGCACGGCCGCGGGCTGGTCCTTCCCGACGATGCTGACGCTGCCCGACATGCCGAAATGCACGACGGCCGTGCCGCCGGTCGTGCGTACGAGCAGGTACTTGGCGCGCCGGTCGACGGCCTCGATGGTCTGCCCGGGCAGCTTCGCGTCGACGTCCGGGCTCACGGGCCAGCGCAGGCGCCGGTTGCGAACCACGACGTCGTCGATGCGCTCGCCGACCAGATAGGGCTCGATTCCGCGCCGGCTGGTCTCGACTTCGGGTAACTCGGGCATGCGCCGATTGTAGCTTGGGAGGTGAAAAGAAAAGGCCCGCTCGTGGCGGGCCTTTCGGGATCAGCGTCGACCGTGCGTCGCTACTTGATCTTGGCTTCCTTGTAGATCACGTGCTTGCGGATCGTTGGATCATACTTGCGCGTTTCCATCTTCTCCGGGTGGAGCTTCTTGTTCTTCGCGGTCGTGTAGAAGTGGCCGGTACCGGCACTCGATACCAGGCGGATTTTTTCGCGGTTGGTCTTGGCCATCGTTCAGTCCTCCGCGGTCAGACGCGCTGACCCTGCGCGCGCAGGTCGGCAACGACGTTGTCGATGCCGCGCTTGTCGATGATGCGCATGCCCTTATGCGAGACGCGCAGGCGAATCCAGCGACTCTCGGACTCCAGCCAGAACCGCTTGCTCTTCAGGTTGGGCAGGAAACGGCGGCGGGTCTTGCGGTTCGCGTGGGAGACGTTGTTCCCCGCGAGCGGGCGCTTCCCCGTCACCTGGCAAACTTTGGACATGGCGTTCAAGTCTCTGATTTTGCAATAGGTTGCCCGCGGCAGGCGGGCAAAGAGCGCAACTTTATACCAGCCCGCGGGGCGCAATACAAGGGCACAAAGGGGCGCTAGAGCAGGCCGCGACTGGCGAGCGAGGTGGCCCCGCCGCGGCCGATGATCAGGTGGTCCAGGAGCCGGATGTCGACCAGCTCGAGTGCCGCCCGGATCCGGCGCGTGATCCGCTCGTCGGCCTGGCTGGGCTCGGCGACGCCCGAGGGATGGTTGTGCGCGACGATGACGGCGGCGGCGTTGACGGCCAGCGCTTCCTTGACGATTTCGCGGGGATAGACGCTGGTGCCGTCGATCGTGCCCCGGAACAGCTCGTCGAAGCGGAGCACGCGGTGCCGGTTGTCGAGATAGAGACAGCAGAAGAGCTCGTGGCCGAGGTGGCCGATCGAGGCCATCAGGAACGACTCGGTGTCGCGCGGGCTCGTGATCCGGGTGCCCGCCGGCAGCGCCTGGGCGAAATAGCGCCGCGCGATGAGCGGGAGCGCGGTGACGACGGTTGCGCGCGCGGCGCCGGCGCCCGGCAGGCCCCTGATGCGATGCGCACCGGCGTCGAGCACGCCGCGCAGGCTGCCGAAACGCGTGACGAGATCCCGGGCCAGGCGGGCCGCCTGGCGCCGACAGCCCGGCAGGACCGCGGCCAGCAGTTCGGCATCGCCGGGAGGGCGGGAGGGCGCGGGCTCGGTCAATCGGGCATTCCTTGGCATTCGATGCGGGCCGGTATCCCAGCATGCCGCGCCGGGGACGTGCTGCCAGCCCCGAAAAGCGGGCATCTCGCCCGGTTTCGGTGGAAATGCGCGGTGCCCCGGCGCTAAGCTCGGCGGGTGAACATCGTGCTCGGCATCACGGGCGGCATCGCTGCCTACAAGACCCCGGACCTCGTGCGGCGGCTGCGCGAGCGCGGCGCCGACGTGCAGATCGTCATGACCGCCTCGGCCGAGGAGTTTGTCACGGAGACCTCGCTCGCGGCTGTTTCCGGCCACCCGGTCCGGTCGAACCTCTGGGACAAGGAAGCCGAAGCGTCGATGAGTCACATCGAGCTCGCGCGCTGGGCCGACGTCGTCCTGGTCGCGCCGGCGACCGCCGAAATCATGGCCAGGCTGGCCAGCGGCGCGGCCCCCGACCTGCTGACGACGCTGTGCCTCGCCACCGAGGCGCCGATTTACGTCGCGCCGGCGATGAACCGCGTCATGTGGGCCAATGCAGCCGTGCAGGCGAATCGGCGCACGCTGGAGGAGCGTGGCATCCGGATCCTCGGGCCAGGCGAGGGCTCGCAGGCCTGCGGCGAGACGGGTGAGGGGCGCATGCTCGAACCCGCCGAGATCGCTGCGGTCGTCTGCGGTCCCAGGCTGGCCGCCGAGTCCGGCGAACGCCTGCTGCGCGGCCTGACGGTGATGGTGACGGCGGGCCCGACTCGCGAACCGCTCGACCCGGTGCGCTACCTGACGAATCGCAGCTCGGGCAAGATGGGCTACGCGCTCGCGGCGGCAGCAATCGAGCAGGGCGCGACGGTGATACTCGTGACGGGGCCGGTGGCGCTGGCGCCGCCGGCCGGCGCCCGCGTGCTGAACGTGACGACCGCCGAAGAAATGCATGCGGCGACGCATGCGCAAATTGCGGAAGTCGACATCTTCATCGCCGCGGCCGCGGTGGCCGACTACCGGCCGGCCGCCGTCGGCGGGCGGAAGATCAAGAAGCAGGCGGAAACATTGACGATCGAGCTCGTCAGGACGCCGGATATCCTGGCGTCGGTCGCAGCCCTCGACGCAGCGCCGTTCACCGTCGGATTTGCCGCCGAGACGGACAGGGTCCGTGAATACGCACTCGCGAAGCTCGAGGCGAAACGGCTCGACATGATCGTGGCCAACCGCGTCGGGGATGACTGCGGCTTCGATCGCGACGATAATGCCGCCGAAGTGTTCTGGCCGGGCGGCGGCCGCGCACTCGGCGAAGCACCCAAGGTCGAGCTCGCGAGGCAGATTCTCGATCTCGTCGCGACCCGCCATGCCGAGACACGCGGCGAGGATACCCGGCCGGAGCTGCCGGCCCTGACGTCACGAAAAATCGAGAGCTGAGCTTGCGATCCAACGAACTCAAGATCGTCGACCCGCGGGTCGGGGCCACGATCCCGCTGCCCGGATACGCGACCGAAGGCTCCGCGGGCCTCGACATGCGCGCCTGCATCGACGCGCCGCTGACCGTGGTCCCGGGCGCGACCGAACTCGTGCCGACCGGGCTCGCGATACACATTGCCGATCCCGGACTCGCCGCGGTGCTGTTGCCGCGCTCGGGCCTGGGCCACAAGCACGGTCTCGTCCTCGGCAACCTGACGGGGCTCATCGACTCCGACTACCAGGGCCAGGTGTACATCTCGTGCTGGAACCGCGGCGCGGCGGCCTACGAAATCAGCCCGGGGGAGCGCATCGCGCAGATGGTCTTCGTGCCCGTCGAGCAGGTCCGGTTCGACATCGTCGAGGAGTTTGCCGGCACACGGCGCGGCGAGGGTGGCTTCGGGCACTCGGGAACCGGTTAGGATCCCGAGCGCGGCATCGGTTCGTCGTCAGCCCGTGACCTGAGAGGCCGTCATGGTCGCGGCGCCCGCGTCGGCCCCGTCCGCGATGCCCTTCAGCTTCTTGAATCGCGCGATATCGCGATCGAAGCGCTCCCGGATCGAGCGCTCGTCCTGCTTGTACTTCTCGATGTTTTCTTCGTGCTTGCGGATGACGGCCTCGGTCTCCTGGATGTCCTCGACCAGGTCCTCAGGCACCTGCGGCGCGGCCGGGTCGGCGCTGTAGGGCTTATAGGAA
>JAWWBD010000054.1:0-15725 GCA_033721115.1 Woeseiaceae bacterium
GGCGACCCGGTCCCCGGCATCAACGTGCATGGTCTCGACCAGGCCCGCGACGGACGGTGACAGCAACGCGGACTGGGGTGAGGTGATGGTCCCGCTGACACGCAGTACCTCGACGATGGGGCGCAGCTCCGCATCCGCCACCGCGACGGGCGGACCAGCGCCCAGGCCCGCCGCCGGCAGCGATAGCGCTGCCAGCGTTGCCAGCACGCGCCCGATTCGCAGGATTTCAGATTTTCTCCGCATGCGGCAGACTGTAACCGTGATTCCTGGGCCGCGCACGCGCGCGGATGATTGCGCCGGCAACGATCCCGGAGCCGACTGATGGAGCTAGCCCCCTACCTGGACCGGATTGCTTACGACGAAGTTCCGCGCCCCGACCTCGATACCCTGCGCAACCTGCAGCGGGCGCACGTGCTCGCCGTCCCTTTCGAGAATCTCGACGTGCAGCTCGGGCACCGGCTGACGCTCGACGTGGCGGCCGCGTACGACAAGATCGTCAGGCGCGGCCGCGGCGGCTGGTGCTACGAGCAGAACGGGCTGTTCGGCTGGGCACTCGGCGAGATCGGCTTCGACGTGATGCGGGTCGCGGGCAGCGTCATGCGCGCGGAGCGCGGTGTGCAGGCAGACGCCAATCACCTGTGTCTGCTCGTACGCTGCGAGGATTCAGGGACCGTCTGGCTGGCCGACGTCGGGTTCGGGGGCAGCCTGCTCGAGCCGATCGAGCTGGCCGAGTACGCAGGTCGGCAGCAGCCGTTCGCGATCGGCTTGCGCAGGCTCGATGCCGGCGAGTGGCAATTCTGGGAGAATCTCGGCGACGGCGACTTCAGCTACGACTTTGCGGCGGCGCCCGCAGACGAAACCGCCATGGCGGCGCGCTGCGATTTTCTGCAGTCGGATCCCGGGTCGAACTTCGTGCTGAATCTCGTGGTCCAGCGCCGGGCAGCCGATTCGCACCTGAGCCTCAGGGGCCGCGTGCTCCGCGAGGCGGGCCCGGACGGTATCCGGACCCGGACGCTGGGTTCCGCCGCCGAGCTCACGACGGTCCTTGCCGAACGCTTTCGCCTCGACGTGCCGGAGTCGGCGACCCTCTGGCCGCGAATTCTCGCCCGCCACGAAGCGCTGGCCCTCGACGCCGATTGACCGGCACCGGCGTCGTCCGTGCATGAGCCGGGCCTCAGTCGTCCTCGACGATTACGGCCGTGCCGACGGCGAGCAGCTCGGCCGCCCCGCCCATCATGACCGAGGTCGTGAAGCGCGTCGCTATCACGGCATTCGCGCCGAGTTCGGCCGCTTCGCGGATCATGCGATCGATGCTCTGTTCCCTGCTCTCCGCAATGAGCTTGGCGTATTCGTGCACTTCTCCGCCGACGATGTTTCGGAGCACGGCCAGGATGTCCTTGCCGATATGGCGGGCCCGTACGGTGTTGCCACGCACGATGCCCAGCGTCCTGACGACGCGCTTGCCTGCAATGGTCTCCGAGGTTACGACTATCATCGTCTAGATCTCCACGTCTTTGTACTTGTCCGTCCTGCGTTCGATCAGCCGCTGCCGCAGTACGGACACGAGCAGCAGCGCGAGGCCGCCGTACACCGCACCGATCAGCAATTTCATGCGGGTTTCGACCGTCGGGTCCGTGACGAAATCGAAGACCGCGATGCCGCCCAGTACCAGGACGCCACCGACGGCCAGGACCCAGCCTATCCGGCGCGACGACTTTACTGCGAAATCGTTCATGTTTTCCCTCCAGGTATCCTCCCCGAGTTCCGAGAGCCGGGCATTGCCGATCTGCTCCCGCAGCGTGCGGAGCTCCGCGAGCTGGTTGCGGCACTGTTCGCAGGCGTCGCAATGGACGTCCACACGCTGCCGGTCCTGCGACGTCAACTCCCCGTCGATGTAGCCCGACAGCAGTTCGCCCACGTGTCGTTCAGGGTTCATACGCTTTCAGTGCCTCCTTCAGTGCAAGTCTCGCCCGGTGCAGTCGCGACATCACGGTCCCCGGCGCGACCCCGAGTACCTCCGCGATTTCGGCGTAGGACAGGTCGAGATAGTCGCGCAGTATGACGATTTCCCGCCGCTCCGCAGGCAGCGTACCGAGCGCCAAGGTGATGGCCGCGGACCGTTCGGCCTCGCCCGCCGCCTGTTCCGGGGACGCAGTCCCGGCGGCCAGTTCGTCGGGATCCGGACCCGTCGCGCGCCGTCGCCGCAGCATGTCTAGGCAGCGGTTGCGCACCACCTTGAGGAACCAGGGCCGCAGCGGCCCCTTGCGGGCGTCGTAGGCGCCCGGTTTTGCCAGGACGACCGCAAACGCATCGTGCACCGCGTCGGCCGCGTCTTCGCTGTTGCCGAGAATCTGAATCGCGAGGGCGTGCGCCCCGCCGCCCAACCGGGCCAGCTGCTGTCGCATTGTCGGTCGTCTTTGCCGGGTCCTGCTGACTATACGCAGCTCGTAACGGGTTTATTCCCCGCTGCCCGCGCTGCGGGCGCATTGATCTGCTCCGGCGCCCCGGAAGTTCGATTTAATTATTTTAAATCAAAAAGTTATAGTATTTATTTCAGGTAAATTATGTCGATGTCGCCGGCTTGCCGTCGGCATCCAGTTCGACGATCTCGTAGCCGAGGGCCTCGAGCTGGGGCCGCACGACAGCCGCGTCGCCGACCACGAGAATCACCATCTCGTCGAACACCAGCAGGTCCTTCGCGAGTGCGTCGATCTCCGCTTTGCCGATCGACGCGAGGATCTCGTTCTGCTGCTGTACGAAATCGGTGTCGAGGTCGTAAACCAGGATCTGGCCGAGAAAACCCAGTTTCTGGGACGGGGTTTCGTAATCACGCGCCGAGCGTTGCCCGATCGCGCTGCGCAGGAACGAGAGCTCCGGCTCCGTAATGCCCTCCGCGGCATACGTCCGGATCTCTTTCTCGAACTCGCGAATTGCGGCAGCCGTCGCATCCTGGCGGACAGCGGCCTGGGCGGTGAAGCTGCCGAAATCCTTTTCGCCATTGAACTGGGAATAGGCACCGTAGGTGAAACCCTTGTCCTCCCGCAGGTTCTGGTAGATCCGGCTGTGCGAGCCGCCGCCGAGCGGAAAGTTCATCAGCCGCGCGCGGTAGTACCGGCCGGTTGCGTCGTAAGGCATCGCGCGGCGCCCGATCCGGATCTCGGACTGCGCCGACCCCGGGCGATCGACCAGGTGTATCGTGTTTTCCGGCAGCTTCGGGAACCGGGCGAGCGCGTCGTCGGGTGCGGCCTCGCCCTCCCAGTCGGCGAACACGGCCAGTTTTTCGAGTAATGCCGCCCGGTCCTGGTCGCTCACGGCGACGATGTCGCTGATGCCCGGCGCGTAATGCTCGGCATAGAATGTCTTGACGTCATCCAGGGTCAGGTTAGCGACGGTCTCCTCCGTGCCGATGTTCAGGTACGAGAACGCGTTGTCACGACCGAACAGGAGATGCTGGTAGACCGTCGCCGCCGTGGTCGCCGGCTGGGTCTTGCTGTGCCGGATCACCTGCAGCAGCTGGGCCTTGACCTTTTCGAAGTCGTCCGGCTCGAAGGCGGGTTGCAGCAGCTGTTCCGCAGCGATGGCCAGGGTTGCGTCGAGGTTCCAGGACAGGCTCCGGATCGTCAGCGTCGTGGCCTCGTTGCCGGCACCGAACCGTACCGACGAGCCGAGTTTCGCGAGCGCATTGCTCAGTTCCTCGTTGGACGACTCGGTGGTCGACTCGTTGAGCATTTCGGCCGTCAGGGCCGCGAGGCCCAGTTTGTCGAGGGGCTCGTGGCGCTGGCCCGCCTCGATCCGCAGCCGGATTGCTGCCGTCGGCGTCTCGGCATTGAGTGCGCCCAGCACCTCGATCCCGTTGTCGAGCTCGGCCCGCCAGATTTCCGGCAGTGTCAGCGTCGGGTTCTCGCCCGCAGGGGGCACGGCGCTCCTGTCGAAATCGTCCTCGGCGCGCCGGTAGGCGAGCTCGCTCTCCTCCGGCGTATCGTACTCGGGCAGCTTGCGTTCGGGTCGCTGCCAGGTGTCGGGTTTCGCGACCAGCGCCCGCTGGCCTGCCGGCACCGTGCTCATGATCACTGCCGGTTTGCCCTTGATGTACCGTTCATAGACACGGACGACGTCCTCGGCCGTCACATTCTCGTAGCGGGCGATGTCCTCGGCCGTATAGTCAGGATCACCGGCAAAGGTTTCGTAGAAAGCGAGCTGCGACACCTTGCCGGCCACACTCTCGAGGCCGTAGATCTTGCCGGACACGATGTCCATCTTGACGCGTTCGAGATCGTCGGGCTGGACGCCGCGCTCCTCGAATTCGCGCATCGATTCGCGAACCAGGGCCTCGAACTCCGCCAGGCCCTTGCCGGCCTCGGGATTGGCGTAGACGGAGATCGCGAACATGCAGGCGAGCTCCTGGCAGTAATGGCTGGTCCCGGCCTGCACGGCGAGCTGCGTCTTGACCAGGTTCTTGTAGAGCAGCGAGGTCTCGCCCATCCCGAGAATCTCGGTGAAGACGTCGAGCGGCGCCTCGTCCTCGTGCATCGCGTGGACCGTCGGAAAGGCCATGAACAGGAGCGGCAGTGCGACCCGGTCTTCCAGCGACAGGTAACGGTCGGATTCGAGCGCCACGACGGGCCGGTCCAGCGGCTCGACCTCGGGACCGCGCGGGATCGGGCCGAAGTACTTGTCCACCCAGGCCAGAACCTCGGCCTCGTCGAAACGACCGCCGATCGTCAGCGTCGCATTGTTCGGCCCGTACCAGCGCAGGAAAAACGCCTTGAGGTCGTTGACGCCGACGCGCTCGAGGTCCTCGATGTAGCCGATCGTCGGCCAGGAATAGGGATGACCCTCGGGATACAGGGCTTCCGCGACGCGCTCGTAGACCCGGCCGTAGGGCTGGTTGTCGACCCGGTAGCCCCGCTCGTTCTTGACCGTCGCCCGCTGGATCTCGAATTTCTCCTGGGTCACGGCATCGAGCAGGAAGCCCATGCGGTCTGCCTCGAGCCAGAGGATTTTCTCGAGCTGGTTGGCCGGCACGGTCTGGAAGTAGTTCGTGCGATCGACGTTGGTGGAGCCGTTGTAGGTGCCGCCGGCCTCGACGATGATACGCGCGTGCTCGCCATCGGCCGCATTCTCCGTGCCCTCGAACATCATGTGCTCGAAGAAATGCGCGAATCCCGACTTGCCGATGTCCTCCCGCGCCGAGCCCACGTGGTAGGTCACGTCGACGTGGGTGATCGGGTCCGAGTCGTCCTCGTGCAGGATCACGGTCAGGCCGTTGTCCATCACGTACTTGCGGTAAGGGATAACGATTTCGCGATCGGGTGTTTTTACGACCGCTTCGACCAGCGTCAGCGAGTCGGGGATCGTGAGCTTTTCAGCGCCCGCATTCGGCGCGTCGGCCGGGGGGCGGCCGCAGGCCGTGACCAGGGCGAGGAGCGAGGTAATGGCAAGCAGTCGGATTTTCGGCATCGGTTATCCCTGTTGATCGGGTGCGAACAGTTGCATCATGGGACAAGCCCGCCCGGCACGGGTTCAGCAAAAAGTACCGCCCTTCCGGGGCGGCATGCATGGCGCGCAGCCAGCGGAAACTGTGACGGTGCGCGACCCCGCCTGCGCGCGGCTCGCCCATAATCAGCCGATGGCGTCAATGCTGCTCGTCCTGCCGATCCTGCTGCCCGTGCTGTTCTGGGCCGGATATCACTACCACAAGGACCGGCACCTGCCGGAACCGGTCGGCAACCTGTTGCTGGCATTCGGCCTCGGTCTCGGTGCTGCAGCCGTGTCGCGGGCGCTGTACGCGGCGCTCGGGATCGCGGGACTCAGGTTCGATGCCGGATTCCTGGCGGAAACGAACCCTGCAGGCCTGTTCGCCTATGCCCTCTTTGCGATAGGGCCGATAGAGGAAAGCGCAAAGTTGCTGCCGTTCCTTGCCGTGGTCCTGCGGCTGCGCGCGTTCGACGAGCGTCTCGACGGCTTCGTCTACGCATCCTTCATCGCCCTGGGATATGCGGCTGCCGAGAACTGGCAGTACCTGCCGTACCTGACGAGTATCGAAGCCGTCGCCCGGGGCTTCGTGAGCCCCGTCGTGCACATCGTCTTTGCCTCGGTCTGGGCGTACCCGGTGACGACCGCGCGTCTCGAAAGACGCCCCGTGCTGCTGCCGGCACTCGCGGGCCTCGGCGTCGCCGCCGGGTTGCACGGATTCTACGATTTCATCGTGCTGCTGGCGCCGGTGGGCGCGCTACCGGGGGCCGCCCTGCTCGTCGGCGCGCTGTGGCTCTGGCGCCTGCGGCTCCTGAATCGCCTGCGCGGACGCTAGCCGCGCCGCAGGTTGTAGGGATCGTTGGGATCCGGTTCGACGAGCGCTTCCTCGAGGGTCAGCTCGGCCAGACCCTGCGGGTCCTCCATCAGTTCGCTGCAGCGCTTCTGGATCTCTTCGAGCTTCAGCGTGACGCTGGACTGTGAAAGTGGCGTATCCATGTGATCGGGCATCCGTCCGGTGGTTTTCGACCCGCTGTCGCCATATTGCGACAGCCCCACACTGTCGCAGTATAGAGACAGCCGTCCGGACAAATTGTGACGCAGGTCACATCAAAACACCAAAAAACACGGTTTTTCAGTGTCTTATGTCACATTGATGCGTCCGTGGGCCAGCCCGGCCCCTTCAGTACCTGAGCAGTGCCGAGCCCCAGGTAAAGCCGGCGCCGAAAGCTTCGAACAAGAGCACCTGGCCGCGCCGGATGCGGCCGTCCCGGACGGCGGTGTCGAGCGCCAGCGGAATCGATGCGGCCGAGGTGTTGGCGTGTTCGTCCACCGTTACGACGACGCGCTCCATCGGCAGGTCGAGCTTTTTCGCTGCGGCGGCGATGATGCGCAGGTTGGCCTGGTGCGGGACGAGCCAGTCGACGTCGTGGCGGTCGAATCCGTGGCCGTCGAGCGTCTCCCGGGCGATCGAGCCGAGCGTCGCCACGGCGCGCTTGAAGACGGCGTTGCCGTTCATCTGGATGAAGGCTTCGCCGGCCCGCAGGGTTTCATAGCCGGCCGAAATGCCGGCCGGAATCTCGAGCAGATCCTCGTACTGGCCATCGGCATGCAGGTGGGTCACGAGGATGCCGGGTTCGTCCGCGGCTTCGAGCACGACGGCCCCGGCCCCGTCGCCGAACAGCACGGCCGTGCCGCGGTCCTTCCAGTTCGTGACCCGCGACAGCGTCTCGGTGCCGATCACGAGCGCGCGGTGTGCACCGCCGGTCGTGATGAGCCGGTTCGCGATATCGAGCGCGTAGATGAACCCCGAGCAGGCCGCCTGGACGTCGAAAGCCGGGCAGCCGTGGATGTCGAGCCGGCGCTGGATGATACAGGCCGTACTCGGGAAAACCTTGTCCGGCGTACAGGTCCCTACGACGATGAGGTCGATCGAATCCGGGTCGGCTTCCGCCATTTCCAGCGCGCGCTCCGCGGCGGCCAGGCCCATGTCGGACGCAGTCTCCCCTTCCGCCGCGACATGGCGGCGTTTGATGCCCGTTCGCTCCTGGATCCATGCATCCGAGGTATCCATCGATGCCTCGAGGTCCTTGTTGGTGATGACTTTCTCCGGGAGGTAACTGCCGGTCCCTGCGATGCGTGCGTAGGTCATGGTGTCGTCCGGTCAGGCTTCGCGGCGCAGGAATTCGGCGATCTGGCGCAGCGTCGGATAGTCGAACAGGTCGCTGATGTCCATCTTACCCGGATATCGCTCGTCGATCGCGAGCACGATCTCGGTCAGCGTCAGCGAACTGACGCCCGCCTCGAACAGGTTGTCGTCGGGGCCGATCAGCCGGTCCTTCGCGAACTCCCGGCAGATCAGCTCGAGTTCGGCGATGAGCGGGTCCGAGTTCGTGTCACCGGTTTCTGCAGCCGGCGCCAGCTCCGCCAGTACGGCGTCAAATTCCCCGTCGAGATAGCTTTCGACCAGCTTGATGCGCTGCACCTTGCCGCTCGTCGTCTTGGGTATCCGCGACACGGGAATGACGTGATCGACTTCGAGTCCCGTGTGCTCGCCGATGACCTTCGTGACCGAGGCTGCCAGCCGGGAGAAATCTTCGAGGTCCTGCCGGTGCAGGACGAAAACCAGCAGTTCCTCTGTTCTGCTGCCGCTGGTCCGCGTGCCGGCGACGACAACCTTGCCGAGATCGAGTTCGTCGAGCGAGGCGGCGATCTCCTCGATATCGTGCGGGTAATAGTTCTGGCCGTTGACGATAATGATGTCCTTGGTCCGGCCGGTAATCACCAGTTCGCCATCGACGAAGGTCCCGCAGTCGCCCGTGCGCAGCCAGCCGTCGGCCGTGAACAGTGCGGCCGTGGCCCCGGCATCGCCGTAGATCCTCTCGGTGACGCTGTCGCCGCGGAGCTGGATGTGCCCGACGATACGTTCCCCGACGGGGCGGTCGGCGTCGTCGGCAATGCGGATCTCCACGTCGCGTATCGCGCGCCCGACTTTGACGAAGCTCACCGCATCGCCGGCGTCCGCTTCTGCCGGCTCGTAAGGCTCGCCGACCCGGAGCGAATGCCGATGAACGACGATGCGCGAGATCTCGCTGCCGAGCGCGGGGAACGACACGCCCACGGTGGCCTCGGCGAGGCCATAGACGGGGAACATCGCCTTCCGCGCGAGTCCGTGCGGCGCCAGCGCCGCAAGGAATTCTTCGCACAGCGCGTAGGAAATCGGTTCCGCCCCGTTCAGTATCAGGCGAACCCGCGACAGGTCGAGGTCGGGCAGGCCCTTGCGCTCGAAGAGCTTCAGGAAATGCTTGTAGCCGAAATTGGGGGAGCAGAGCTGGGTCGCACCAAGCTCCGCGGCCTTGATCATCCAGAGCAGCGGCCGGCGCACGAACAGGCCCGTATCCATGACCGCGTGGCTCATGCCCGCGGCCATTACGCTCAGGTGATAACCGATGAGTCCCATGTCATGCGTCAGCGGCATCCAGCTGAGGCTTCGGTCCGTTTCGTTCCAGCCGGCGCCCTCGATGATGGCCCGGATATTGGTGCAGACGTTGCGGTGCGACAGGCAGACGCCCTTCGGGTCGCTGGTCGAGCCGGACGAGTACTGCACGAATGCGAGGTCGCCGGGTGCCGGATCGTGAATACGTCCGTCGCCCGCCCTTTTCGCGTCGCGAAACAGCATCGTCCGTTCCTCGAGCAGACCCACGACGTCGTCGAGGCCCCGTTCGGTCGCGAAGTCGACCAGGCGGCCGAGCAGGTCTTTCTCTGTAAACAGGGTCGCGCGCTCGAGCTGACCCAGGATGCGGAACAGTTTGAGCCGGTGCTCGTCGCTGATGCCGACGGCAACGGGGACGGGGACGATGCCGCCGAGCACGGCGGCCCAGAAGGCGACCACGAAACTCTCGTTCGAACGGCTGAAAATGACGAGCTCGTCACCGCTTTGCATGCCCCGCGCCTGCAGTCCGCCGAGGAGCCGGAGCGCGCGCTGTCGGAGGTCCCCGAGTGCGAGCTCGCTCTCCTCGTGCTGGCCGTCGATGAAACGGATGACGCGCTCGCGCTCGCACGCGGCGCTGAAGAGTTCGACCAGGTTGGCGTAACGCTGCATCCGGTGTCCCGTGGCTCAGGCGCGCAGCGCGGGCGTGAGGAAGATATCGTCCGCTGCCCGCAGGTTGATGCCGAGTTCGAGGCCGGGTTCCGCGTCCGTGCAGCGCGCGAGCCGGAACCGCGGCAGCAGCATCGCCAGGTGCACCTTCATCTCGACGAACGAGAAATATTCGCCGAGGCAGCGCCGCGGACCCAGTGAGAACGGGAAATAGGGCCGGTCCTTGCCGAGGTCTGCGAACCGTTCGGGCGCAAATCGTGCGGGATCGCTCCAGAACGCCTCCGTCCGGTGCAGGATGAACGGCGACAGGTACAGGTCCGTGCCGGCCGGTACGTCGTAGTCCTCGAGCGCATCGTCTTCCTCGGCGCGGCGCGTGAACAGCCAGACCGGCGGGTATAGCCGAAGTGTCTCCTCGAGCACCTGCTGGGTACGGGTCATCGCGGCAGCGTTCTCGGCCGTTACGGCACCGACGTCCGGCATCAGGCGCTCGATCTCGTCGAGCAGGTTCGCCTCGACCCCGGGCAGCCCGGCGATGAGATACCAGGCCCAGTTGAGCGTATTCGCCGACGTCTCGAATCCGGCGACGATCAGCGTCATGAGTTCGTCGAGCAGTTCCTCGTCCGTGAATGCCACGCCGTTCCTGTCGCGGGCGTCGAGGTACATCGAGAGAAAATCGAAGCTGTCGGCCTGCCCGCCCCGGCGGCGCGACGCGATGATGCCGAGCAAAAGCTCGCGGAGGTGCCGGACCTTGAGCACGACGCCCAGATCCCGCGTCGAATCGCGGCTCAAAAAAGCGAAAGGATTGTCGCCGCCGGCTACCAGGGTCCGTTCGTAGTCGGCGCCGAAAATGCTGATCAGGATGAGCTCCAGCGCAAACTCGCTGGTCTCGGCCGTGACGTTGATCCGCTCTCCCCGCCCGGCGGCTGCGGCCCAGCGCGTCGCGACCCGCTCGGCGCACGCCACCATGACCTGCATCAGCCCGTGGATATTCTGCCTGCTGAAGGCCGGCTGGATCATGCGCCGCGACCGGCGCCAGGTGTCGCCGTCACTGACGATCAGGCCGTTGCCGAGCAGCATCTTGACGCGTTCGAAGCCGGGACCCTTGCGGTACCGGGCATGCTGGCGCACCAGGATCCGGCGGACGTCGCCGGGCTCGTTGATGAAATAGGCGAGCCGGCCGTTGGGCTGGGTCATGGCAACGGTATTGCCGAACTCGGCGCTGAGGCGGGTCAGCGTCGCCAGCGTATCCGGGTCGATTCCGAGCCGAACGGGGGCGGCCGGACCGGGCGGGCGCCGGAATGCGGCTGGATCGGGGGTCATACGATACGTGCGGGAATCGGTCGGCATGAAGGCAGCGCAATAGTACATTGACCGGCCGCGATCCGATACTTCAAACTGCCGCAGAACCCCGGGGATACCGACTTGCAGAACGACGCTTCTCCCGACGTGAAGTCTGCCGAATCAAGGCGTAGTTCGCGCTCCGACCGGCGCATGACGCCTGCGCGCCGGCTGTATTATTTTCTCGGCCTGCCGGTGTTGCGCGGGCTGCTCAGGCTTCTGACCTGGTCCTATCGCGTGGAGGCGGTCATCGGCGAGGCGCACGTGGAACCGTATCTCGACGGCAAGAAGACCTGTGCGCCGGCGTACTGGCACCAGCACCACATCCTGTGCTCCACCCTGATCCGGCGCTGGATCGGGCGGGGATTCAGGCCCTGTTTCCTGATCTCGGGCTCCGTCGACGGCGAGGTGCCCGAGCGCATTGCACGCGCATGGGGCGCGGAGGTCATCCGCGGCTCCGCGAACGAAAGCGGTGCCCTTGCGCTCAGGGACATGCAGCAGATGATGCGCCGGGGCTATTCGATCGTCACGACTGCCGACGGGCCACGCGGGCCGAAGTATGTCATCAAGCCCGGCGTGGTCGTGATGGCAAGGATCGGCGGCGTGCCGGTGCTGCCGATGGCCTGCGCGGCGGAGCGCGCCTGGTACCTGGATCGCTGGGACGACTTCATGATTCCCAAGCCTTTTACGCGGGTCGTGCTCGGCGTCGGCGCGCCGGTGCACGTGGATCCGGGGACGCCGCTCGACGGGCTCGAGCCGGCGCGCCTGAACGTTCAGGAAAGCGTCATGTCTGTTATGGCAGAGTGCGAGGCACGTTTGCAGAACGGTTGAGACAATATGTCAACGATCTTCCCCCGCCCCGCCTGCCTGCGACCGCTCGCCGCTCTGCTGGCCCTGTGGCTGCCAATGGCTGCGATCGCCGAAACCGGCCCGGACGCGCTCCTAGAGCCGCACGTGGCCGAATACAAGGTCGACATCAGCGTCCTGGGCGGCGTGCTCGAGACGCGTCTCGAACGTACCGAGACGGGTTACCGGGCCACGCACGTCGTGCGGGCGACGGGCCTGTCCCGGCTGCTCGCCGGCGGTTCGATCAGCGATACATCGGAATTCGAGGTCGTGGACGACACGCTGCGCCCGAGGCGCTTTGCCACCGAGGACACGGCGTCACGCGACAGGACGCAGGCGGATATTCGCTTCGACTGGAGCGCCAACACCGCCGCCGGTTCGGTGAACGGCGAACCATTCGAGCTCGAGCTTGCCGAGCCCATGCACGACCGCATTTCCATCCAGTACAAGCTGATGCACGACCTGCTCGAAGGGCGTGCGGACAGCAGCTACGTGCTGTTCGAGCCGGACGAGCTCAAGGACCTCGACGTACGAATCGTCGGCGAGCGCGAGGTCGAGGTGCCGGCGGGCCGCTTCCGGGTCCTCGGCGTTCAGCAGCAGGCGACGGAATCCAGGCGGATCACGACCCTCTGGTGCGCGCCCGAGCTGGGGTACCTGCCCGTCGTCATCGAGCAGCACAGGAAAGGCAAGCTGCGCATGCGCGCCACGCTGAAGGACTACCGGCCGCTCGACGGCTGAGGCGCTTCAGACCCGGTCGAAAACCTGCTCGAGGTCGAGTTCGACCTTGCTGCCGTCGGTGAGCCGGACCCGGCGCCGGAGCACGCGCCCGTCCGCATCGAGTCCCCAGCGCTCGACCAGCTTGGCGCCGTCCGCGTCCAGCGTCTCGATCACGTAGCCATTCCGATCCCAGCCCGAGACCCGGTCGGCCTTGATCTCGCCGATGCTGATCTCCCGCTGCTCCCCGAAGCGATACTCCTCGACGACGGATCGGTCGAAACTGATGAAGAGGCCGCTCGGCGTCTGCGTGACCTTGAGCGATCTGCCCGTCTCGAAGAAGGCATAGACCAGCGTTTCCCGGGCCGCACGCCGGCTTTCGCCCTCGGCGCCGCGCAGCAGCCATTGCCCGGAGAGGTCGATACCGGCCGGCGGGATCGGCGATTTCGGGATCAGGACCTCGCGCGTGGCGCAGGCGGCCACGCAGACGAGCAGAAGGGCGAGGACGAAGCCGGCCCGCAGCACTCAGAGCACCCCGAGGAACGATTCGCAGGCCGCCCGTGACGCCGGCTCTTCGTCGCGCTGGCAAATCGCCTGGACGCCGTTTCGAATCGTCAAAAGCGTCGCCTCGTGGCTGCCGGCCTCGCTCCAGGCGAGCAGCGCCTGCTCCAGGCGGGCGAGCTGGGATTTCGGCCGCTGGTAAAAACCCGCCGAGCGCTGCAGTTCGTCGATGAGCGCGATGGTCGATGCGCGGATTGCATCCGCGTCCCCGGGCGTCATTTCGATCAGCCCGGAGACGTAGTAATAACCCCACTGGAAACGGGTCGCGGGTCCGCGCGAGGTCGCATGGGCGCGCCTGAGCCAGTCGAGCGCCGCAGCCGTGTTGCCGGCCCGCTGTTCGATATCCGCCAGCGCCGGCATGAAATAGTAAGGTTCCTTCGAGCGGTCGAGTTCGGCGAGGAGCAAGGGCTTCGCCACGTCGTCCATTCCGGCTTCGGCCAGGACGTTCGCGAGCGCGTTGACGATGGGCTGACGCTGATAAACGCCCGGCGTCGATTCGTCGGCCCACTGGACCATGGCGCGGATGCGTTCCCGGAGCGCTGCAGGGAGTTCGGCCCCGGGGTCGTCGATTCGGGCGAGCTCGATCCTGCCCGCCATCGTGTAGATGCGCTCCCGCTTGTAAATGCTCTCGTCGGCTTCGACCCGGTCGTAGGCAGTCTCGAGGGCTTCCAGTACGCGCTCGCGCTCTGCCGTACCGGGATCGGTCAGCGCCGCGGCGATATCGGCCCCGTCGAGCAGTATCGCCAGTATGGCGGCCTTGACGAGCTCGTGATCGGCGAGGATCCGGAGGAAGGCCTGAACGGCATCGGTCCGACCGGCGGCACCCGGCGCTGCCGCGTCATCCCGGGCGCGGGCGCTGGCGGAGAGCCAGTCGAGATACAGGATGGAGCGCTCGGTGGCCGCATCCTCCGGGCAGGCGGCGTGCATGCGGCGAAACGCATCTACCCGGCTCCGGTCAGCGAGGATCCGCGGGTCCTGGCCCCAGGAGTAGTACGCGAGCAGTGCGCATTCGGCGCGAGTCAGGGTCGCGTCGCCCGCCAGCACCCGCTCGACCACGCTCGCGACCGGCGCCGTATCCGCCAGCGCGAGGTCGAGCACGTTGGCATAGGCCTGGATGTCGATGCCGCCCGGGATGCGAGTCAGTTCCTCGCCGTCCGGACCGAAGACGATCATCGTCGGGTAGCCGAGCACGCCGAACCGCTCGCCGTACGCCTGCGCGTTCTCGGTATCGCCATCGAGGTACACCGGAACGAACAGTTTCGAACGCTCGAGGAATGCCGGGCTCTTGAAGACCGTCTCCGCGATCGCGTAGCACGGCGGGCACCAGACCGCGCCCCAGTAGAGGTAGACCGGCTTGCCCGTCTCGGCCGCATGGCGGAACGCCGCGTCAACGCTCCCGTCGAACCAGTCGATCCCGGCGGCGGGATCGCCTTCCGCAAACACGGCTGCGGGCACCCCTTCGCCTGCGGCATCCGTCGCCGTCCCGGCATCGTCGCTGCCGCAGGCGGCCAGCGCGAAGCCGGCGCAAATCATTGTCAACCTGGACATACGGGCTTCCTCGGGACGAGGCGGCAACATACACAAATTTGCCGGCGACCGACAGCGGTGCGCCGCAGCAGTCAGTCCGGCAGTGGTATGAAATCGGTCTCGCCGGGAATCGGGTCGAAACGTCCCTCGTTCCAGTCGCGCTTGGCCTGCTCGATGCGCTCCCGGCTGCTGCTGACGAAGTTCCACCATACGGTGCGGCGGCCGTCCAGGCGTCCGCCGCCGCACAGCACGAGATGCGCGCCGGTCGCCGCCTCGATGCGGCCTTCGTGGCCGTCTTCCAGCACGCTGAGCTCACGCTCTCCGAGCTCGTCTCCGTCGACGGCCACGCGGCCGGACACGACGTACACGGCCAGTTCTTCGGCTGCCGGCAGCGCGACGGCACTCCCGGCGGCGAGCTTCACTTCGACGTACAGCGTGTCACTTTCGCTCTGCACTGGCGACGCGAGACCGTAGGCGGACCCGACGATCACTCGCACCTGCGCGCCGTCCATGTCCGCGCCCGGGATGCGCCCGGCGGCATAGTGCTCGAAGCGCGGTGCCGTTTCCTCGTGCTCGAGCGGCAGGGCAACCCAGGTCTGCAAACCGTGCAGGCGCTGGCCGGATGCGAGAATCTCCTGGGTGACTTTCTCGGAGTGCACGATGCCGCGGCCGGCCGTCATCCAGTTCACGGCACCGGGCCGAATCGGCTGCACGTAACCCAGGTTGTCCCGGTGCAGGATCTCGCCTTCGAACAGGTAGGTGATCGTCGCGAGGCCGATGTGCGGATGCGCCCTGACGTTGAGCCCGGTGCCCGGCTCGAAGTCGGCGGGGCCGAAATGATCGAAAAAAACGAACGGCCCCACCGCCTGCCGTGCCTTGTCCGGCAGCGCACGCGCGACGGTCAGGTCGCCGAGGTCACGGAGGGCCGGACGAATCCGGGTTGCGATGCTGCTCATGCGCGTCTGTCTCTCAGGTTCTCGTCTCGGTTACGGGCCACCGCCTCAGGCCTCCCGCAGCCCGGCCGCGATATCACCGGCCCGGGCCACGAGCCGCCGCTCGACCCGGCTCGTGTACTCCCGGCTCTGGATCGTGTCGACATGGTGCCATTCGCCGGCGCATTCGTCCTGCGTCACACTGACGCAAAGCCAGCCGCGGCGGGCCGTATCCA
>JAWWBD010000055.1:0-15690 GCA_033721115.1 Woeseiaceae bacterium
AAAGAGACGGTGGTGATCCTGATCGGCGAGCGGGACATCCTCGTCCAGGGCAAGCCGGTCGCCAAGGTCGCCGAGGTGCTGAAAATCAAGGGTAACGACATCCCGGCGCTCCGGCAGGCGCTGAAGTCGCAAAACGACCGGGTCCTGCGTCGCGAAGCGCAGCAGAGTATCGCCGGGCGCGAAGTGACGATCATGGGCGACAAGGAAATCCCCTACCGGTTGCTGAAGAAGGTGATGGCTACCGCCACGGCGTCGGACTACGGACAGATATCGCTGGCCGTCCTGCAGAAGAGCTCCGAGAAGCTCGACAATCTGCAGGCCGCACGGTAAGCGCAACGGCTCAGGAGTAGCGCGTGGATCTACCGTTCTACAGAGAGTACGAACTGCCATGGACGGCGGACTCGGGCCAGGAGCGCAAGTTCAGGCGACTCCTGGGCTCGATTTTCGCGGGCGTCCTGGTCCTTGGTCTCGTGTGGCCGTTCATCCCGACGCCCGAGCCCGAGCCGGTCGAGGTCATCGAGATCCCGCCGCGCATCGCGCAGCTGTTGCTCGAGGAAAAGACGCTGCCGCCGCCTCCGCCGCCGCCCAGGGAGGAGGAACCGGAGCCCGAGCCGGAACAGGAGCCCGAGCCCGAGCAGGTCGTCGAGACCGAGCCGGAGCCGGAGCCCGAGGTGATTCCCGAGCCCGAGCCTGAGCCGGATCCCACGGAGGTGGCGCGCGAGCGAGCCCAGGCCGCGCTGATGCCGTTCGCCGAGGACCTGTCCGATCTCGTCGACAGGGACCTGATGGAATCGGTGGCCGACGACCGGCCGCTGTCGGCGTCGGTCGGTGAAGGCCAGCGCAACGAGCGCTCGATGATCACGTCGAAGGTCGGCGCCGCGTCGAGCGGCATCAATACCGCGAGCCTGAGCAGGAACACGGGCGGCACCGGCATCGCGGGCCGCACGACCACGCAGGTCGAAAGCCCGGTTGCCGGTATCGGCCAGTCGGCCGGCGGTGCGCGCCGCACCGGCACGAGCGGCAAAGCGTCGCGTTCGCGCGAGGAGATCGAACTCGTCTTCGACCGCAACAAGGGCGCGATTTTCGCGCTCTACAACCGCGCGCTGCGCCAGGATCCCTCGCTCGAGGGCAAGCTCGTCCTGCGCCTCACGATCGCGCCGTCGGGCGAGGTGACGTTCTGCGAAATCGTCTCGAGCGAGCTCAACGATCCGGAGCTCGAGTCCAAGCTCGTCCAGCGCGTCAAGCTGTTCCGCTTCGAGGCCAAGGACGTCGAGCCGATCACGACCACGAAGCCGATCGACTTCTTCCCGGCCTGATCCCCAGGGTAGGCAAGAAAGGAGTCAAGAAAGGGCTCTGCCCCCTTTTGCATCCCCTTTCGCGTCAGGTGTAATCGTCGCGGCGGCAAAGCCACTCCATCGTGTAGGACAGGCCGTCCTCGTTGCGGCCGGCCGGGACGATGTCGAGGAACTGGTAGGTCACGTTGAACGGGTCGAGACCGCGCGAGTAGGTCGAGTAGGTGTGGAACACGCGTCCGCCGTCCCGGGCGAATACGCTGATGCCGGGGAGTTCCTCGATCGTCCCGCCGCCGGCCTCGTAGTTGTAGACCGTCTCACCGCTCTCGATCCGCTCCGGTTCGAACGAGACGTTGAAGTCGTAATTGAAACGATTGCCGCCGGACGACACCCACGGAAAGCGCCAGCCGAGGCGATCGCGGTACGCGAGCAGCTTCGCGAGCGGCGCGCGGGAGACGGCCACGAAATTGACGTCGCGGGCGCGCAGGTGAACGTGCGCACCGTCGAACGAATCCGCCCAGAACGAGCAGGACTTGCAGCCCTCGTCCCAGTCCGGGTGAAACATGAAATGATAGACGACGAGCTGCGAGCGCCCGTCGAACAGGTCGGACAGCGTCACGGGGCCGTCCTCGCCCTCGAAACGATAGTCTTCCGTTACGGGCCGCCAAGGCAGCGCGCGGCGCTCTGCGGCAACCTGGTCCCGGGCTTTCTGCAAGGACTTCTCGGCCGCGAGCAGTCCGAGCCTGGCGTCGAGCCACTCGCGGTCGTCGGCAATCTTGGACATCGGACTTCTCCAGCGCCTACACTTCCTTCCCAGTTTAGACCCGGAACCCCATCGCCGGAGGTGTCATGACAAAAAGAATCCATTGCCTGGTCGTGCTCGTGCTGTGCAGCCTGACGCCGGCGGCGGCACAGGACGCCATCGACCGGCTGGTCGAGCAGTCGGGCGTCGAAACCGGTGCGACTCCGATGCGCGAGCACCCGGGCTGGACGACGGACGGCAAGATCGTGATCGCCGACCGGCACGGCGTCGCCGACAAGCTCCGGCGCCTGCATCCGCACGCGGATATCGTCCCGATCCGCTCGCGCGCGGAAGCGGCAGCGCACATGGCCGACGCGGTCGCGCTGATCGGCTACTGCCCGCCCGACGTCCCTGCCGCGGCGCCGCGCCTCGTGTGGACCCAGCGCTACTCGGCCGGCGTCGAGAGCTGTTTCGAGTCGGCGGGCATCCGCGACGGAGACATCGTGCTGACCAACATGCAGAAGATGGATTCCCCGGTCATCGCCGAGCACGTCATCGCGATGGTGCTGGCACTGTCCCGGGGCATCGTTCCCTACGCGAAGTCGATGGAAAGCGGCGAGTGGCTCGACGACGGCAACATCGTGCGCGGCATGGATTCGATCGCGGGGAAGACCCTGCTGGTAGCGGGCCTGGGCGGCATCGGCACCGAGGTTGCGCGGCGGGCCGCAGCGCTCGACATGCGCGTCACGGCGACCCGCCGCAGCGCCCGGGAAGGCCCGGACTTCGTGGCCTACGTCGGACTCGCCGACGAATTGCCTGCGCTCGCCCGCGAGGCCGACTTCATCGTCAACGCGCTGCCGCTCACGCCCGAAACCGAGGGCCTGTTCGACGCCGCGTTCTTCGCCGGCGTGAAGCCGGGGGCTTACTTCATCAACGTCGGCCGCGGCGGCTCGGTCGTTACGGACGAACTGTACGCCGCGCTGCGTTCCGGCCGCCTCGCGGGCGCCGGTCTCGACGTCACGGAACCGGAACCGCTGCCCGGGACGCATCCGCTCTGGCAGCATCCCGACGTCATCATCACGCCGCACGTGGCGAGCGAGGGCAGCAACTGGGCGCGCAAGGAGACGCTGCTCCTCGAGAACGTGCGGCGTTTCCTGGCCGGGGAGGCGCTTTACAATGTCGTCGACCCGGCGCGCGGCTATTGACGGAACCGGCAGCGCCCCGGCAGAGCGGGCCGCGACCGGTTTCCCGCCGGTGGCCCGGCCCGATGCAAGAATCCTGATTCTCGGCAGCCTGCCGGGCCGACGCTCGCTCGCGGCGCACCGCTACTACGCGCACCCGCAGAATGCCTTCTGGCGGATCATGGCCGACGTGCTCGGTGTCGAGGGCGACTACGCCGCGCGCTGCGCGGGACTCGTCGAATCCCGGGTCGCGCTCTGGGACGTGCTGGAGCGTTCGGTCCGGCCGGGCAGCCTCGATGCCGCGATCCGGCTCAGGACGGCGCGGCCCAACGATTTCGAGGCGTTTTTCGCCCGGCACCCGAGAATCGCGCGCGTCGGGTTGAACGGCAAAAAGGCCGCCGCGCTTTTCAAAAAACGCGTGGTCCCGGAACTGTCCCGGCCGCCGGGCGAGATTGTCGCGCTGCCGTCGACGAGCCCGGCGCATGCCGCCATGTCCTACGCCGAAAAACGGCGGCGCTGGCGGGCCTTTCTCCTCGGGACGGACTGAACGCGGCCGCTGCCCGGCGCTCTAGAGCGCGCCGTCCCCGGTTTCGCCGGTGCGGATGCGCCAGACCTGCTCGAGATCCGTCACGAAGATCTTGCCGTCCCCGACCTTGCCGGTTTTCGCACTCTCGATGATCGCCTCGACCGTGCGCTCGACGAGGTCGTCGCTGACCGCGACCTCGATCTTGGCCTTGGGCAGGAAGTCGACGACGTACTCGGCGCCGCGATACAGCTCGGTATGCCCCCGCTGGCGCCCGAAGCCCTTGACCTCGCTGACGGTCATTCCCTGGATTCCTACCTCGCTCAGCGCGGTCCGCACGTCGTCCAGGCGGAACGGCTTGACGATTGCTGTCACGAGCTTCATCGGTCCATACATCCTTTGGCAGCTGACTTTCCGGGGAGTATGCTAGCACCGAGATGGTCACCGCGATACTCAAGGAGCCGGCGGGCCTCGCGTACAACGGGGCTGCGCTGGCTTATGTCATCGCCGGGTACGCGCTCGGCTTCGCCGGATTGTTCGCCGGCGCCTGGTGGGTGAACGGCCTGGCAACGCTGTTGCTCGCCCACTCGATGGTCATCGCCGCGTACCTGATCCACGAGTGCGGCCACAATCTCGTGTTCCGGAAGAGCCGCCACAACGCGATCCTGGGCCGCGTCATGAGCTGGTTCTGCGGCGCGGCATACGGCACCTACGAGGACATGCGCTACAAGCACTTCCGGCACCACGTCGACAACGACGACGTCGTCTGGTTCGAGTACGAGGAGTTCTTTGCGGCGCACCCGGTCGTTTTGCGCGTCACCCGCGCGCTCGAATGGTTTTACGTGCCGGCTCACGACCTGATCATGCATTTCATCATGATGTTCACGTCGTTCATCATCCCGGAGCGGCGTGACCAGCGCGTCCGAAACGTCACCGTGCTCGTGATCCGGGGCGGGGTGTTTCTTGCACTGCTCGTGTTCTTCCCGAAGGTTGCGCTGCTCTACGTGCTCGCCTACCTGCTGATGATGCACGTACTGCGCTTCATGGATGCGCTGCAGCACGACTACCCCTATCACGCGACGCTGTTCAGGCCGGGTGTCGCGCCGCACAAGGGCGACTGGCAGTGGGAGCAGGAGCACACGTTCAGCGTGCCGGTCTCGCTGCGCTTCCCGAAGCTGAACTGGCTGACGCTGAATTTCGGCTACCACAATGCGCATCACGCGGACATGAACGTGCCCTGGTACCGGCTGCCGGCGTTGCACGACGAGCTGACCGGCGGCGATCCCGCAAGGGTCATCCCGTTCGCGTCACAGCTCAGGCTCTACCATGACAACCGGGTGCTGCGCGTATGCAATCCGCAGCCGGCCGACTATCCGCAGGGCGCGGCCTACCTTGCCGCAGCCCGGGCCGGGGCCGGGCCGATCGGCGGCAACGCGGCATCGTTCCTGACCTCGTTCTGAGGCGGGGTGGCCGGATGGTCTCGCGCGCCGCATGAGCCGGACGGCGGCAGCCGGGACGCCGCAGCGTGCGCACGAGCCGCGCCGGCGCCTCGACTCGGCCGAGTGGCAACGGGCGATCGCCGAACTGCTCGCCGCGGACGACACGGACGCGATCTGCGCCGCGCTGATCCGCGCCGTCGACCTCGTCGTCGAGCACGAGGGCACCTGCCTGATCGCCTTTCACCGCAATGCTCCGCCGGAGATCATCCACCACACGATCGAACCGGAGGGCGCCCGCCATTACCTCGACCGCTACCTGGCCGGGCCGTACCTGCTCGATCCGCTCTACCAGCTCGCGCTCGGTGCCGACAAGCCGACGCTGTGCCGCTTCCGGGAACAGAGCCCGGACCGCTTCCGTTCGAGCGAGTACTACCGCCAGTACTGTGAACGCACGCACCTGCTGGACGAGATGGATTTCCTGCTCGAAGTTCACGAAGCGACGACGCTCGCGCTCGTGGTCGGCCGCCGCAAACGCCGGTTCACGAAGGCGGAGCTCGGCCGACTCCGGCTCATCGAGCCCGTGGTCCGTGCCGCCATGCAGAAGGCCTGGGAAAGGCAGAGCCGCGCGGGCGCGACGCGGCGGGCAGGCGATGCGCTGCACCGGCGGCTGACGGACTGCTTCGAGAACTTCGGCGACGGGCTCCTGACCGAGCGCGAGCGCGAGATCACGCAACTGCTTCTCCGCGGGCACTCTGCAAAGTCGGTCGCCCGCGAACTCGGCATAGCGCCCGGCACCGTCATGGTCCACAAACGCAACCTGTTCGCGAAGCTCGGCATCAGTTCACAGTACGCACTTTTCTCCCGCTTTATCGAAGACCTTTCCCGCCGCTGACCCGGCTACCGCCAGAATGGTATTCAGCTTGGCGCCCGGGGCGCCGACAATCAGGGCTGGTGCGACAACGGACAGGACCATGAACGACTTCGACTTCGACCTGGGCGAAGACACCGACCTGCTGCGGGAGGCCGTGGCCGGCTTCGCCGCCGACCGCATCGCGCCGCGCGCCGCGGAGATCGATGCGAGCAACCGGTTTCCGCGCGACCTCTGGCCGGAACTCGGCGAGCTCGGGCTGCTCGGCATCACGGTCGAGGAGGAATACGGCGGCGCGGGTCTCGGCTACCTGCAGCACGTCGTCGCGATGGAGGAGCTGAGCCGCGCCTCGGCATCGGTGGGACTGTCCTACGGCGCGCACTCGAATCTCTGCGTCAACCAGCTCCGGCGCTGGGGCGGCGAGGAGCAGAAAGCCCGCTGGTTACCGAAACTGATTTCCGGCGAGCACGTCGGCGCGCTCGCGATGAGCGAGACCGGCGCAGGCTCGGACGTCATGGGCATGCGCACGACCGCCGTGCGCGACGGCGACGACTACGTACTCAACGGGTCGAAGATGTGGATCACCAATGCACCCGAGGCCGACGTGCTGGTCGTCTACGCGGTTACCGATCCCGGCGCCGGTAGCGGCGGGCTCAGCGCGTTCGTCGTCGAACGCGGCACGCCGGGACTCACGACGCCCCAGAAACTCGACAAACTCGGCATGCGGGGCTCGGACACGAGCGAGGTGCTGTTCGAAGACTGCCGCGTGCCGGCGGCCAACCGGCTGGACGCCGAGGGCAAAGGTGCCGCGATCCTGATGAGCGGGCTCGACTACGAGCGGCTGGTCCTGGCCGGCGGGTCACTCGGCATCATGCGCGCCTGCATGGACGTCGTGATGCCCTATGTCCACGATCGCAAGCAGTTCGGGCAACCGGTCGGTTCGTTCCAGCTGATGCAGGGCAAGATCGCCGACATGTACACGACCATGAACAGCTGCCGCGCCTACGTGTACGCCGTGGCCAAAGCCTGCGACCGTGGCCGGACTACCCGCTTCGACGCCGCGGGCTGTATCCTGATTGCCGCCGAGAAGGCGACCTGGATGGCCGGCGAGGCGATCCAGGCGCTGGGCGGCAACGGCTATATCAACGAATACCCGGCGGGCCGGCTCTGGCGTGACGCGAAGCTCTACGAGATCGGCGCGGGCACCAGCGAGATCCGCCGCTGGCTGATCGGGCGGGAACTGTTCAATGCCACGAGTTGAGACCCGGGTCGACCGGGGCACCGAAGCGTTCGCGAGAAATCTCGAGGCGAACGCGAACCTGGCCGCCGAGCTGGGCGCGCTGGCCGGGCGCATCCGGGAGGGCGGCAGCGAGCGCTCGCGCGACCGCCACGTCGCCCGTGGCAAGCTGCTGCCGCGCGACCGGGTCAGGGCGCTGCTCGACGACGACTCGCCCTTCCTCGAGATCGGACTGTTCGCGGCACACGAGGTCTACGACGACGAGGTGCCGGCAGCCGGGATCATCACCGGCATCGGCAGGATCCATGGCCACGACTGCATGGTCGTCGCCAACGATGCGACCGTGAAAGGCGGTACCTATTACCCGCTGACCGTCAAGAAGCACCTGCGGGCGCAGGAGATCGCCGGCCAGAACCGGCTGCCCTGCGTATACCTGGTCGATTCGGGCGGCGCATTCCTGCCGCGCCAGGACGAGGTGTTCCCCGACCGCGACCACTTCGGGCGCATTTTCTACAACCAGGCCCGGCTCTCGGCAGAGGGCATACCGCAGCTCGCCGTCGTGATGGGGTCCTGCACGGCCGGCGGCGCGTACGTGCCGGCGATGTGCGACGAGGCGATCATCGTCCGCAACCAGGGCACGATCTTCCTGGGCGGGCCGCCGCTCGTGAAGGCGGCGACGGGCGAGGTCGTCGACGCCGAGACGCTCGGCGGCGGCAGCGTACACTCGCGCATCTCGGGCGTCACCGATCACCTGGCCGACGACGATGCGCATGCACTCTCGATCGCGCGGGAACTGATCGCGAGCGCCAACCTCGGCGATGCGCTGGGCCTGGCGCGCGAGGAACCCGCCGAGCCGCTGTATCCGGCGGAGGACCTGTACGGCATCGTCTCGCACGAATACCGCTTCCCCTACGACGTGCGGGAGGTCATCGCGCGGATCGTCGACGGCTCCGAATTCCAGGAATTCAAGAAGCTCTACGGCTCGACGCTGGTCTGCGGCTATGCCCGGATCGACGGCTACCCCGTCGGAATCATCGCGAACAACGGCATCCTGTTCATGGAGTCGGCACAGAAGGGGGCGCACTTCATCCAGTTGTGCAACCGGCGGCGCCTGCCGCTCGTGTTCCTGCAGAACATCACGGGATTCATGGTCGGCAAGCGCGTCGAACACGCCGGCATCGCGAAAGAGGGAGCCAAGATGGTCAACGCGGTCGCGACGGCAACGGTGCCGAAGTTCACCGTGGTCATCGGCGGGTCATTCGGCGCGGGCAATTACGCGATGTGCGGGCGGGCGTACAACCCTCGTTTCCTGTGGATGTGGCCCAATGCGCGCATCTCCGTGATGGGCGGCGAGCAGGCCGCGCTGGTGCTGTCGACCGTGCGCAGCGAGGGTCTCGAGGCCCGCGGCGAGGAATGGCCGGCCGAGGCCCGGGCCGAGTTCGAAACCGGCATCCGCGAGCAGTACGAACACCAGGGCCATCCCTATTATGCAAGCGCGCGACTCTGGGACGACGGCGTGATCGATCCGCTGGACACGCGGCGCATGCTCGCGCTCGGGCTCGCCGCAGCGGCGAACCGGCCCCGGGAGCCGGAAACACCGTTCGGCATTTTCCGCATGTAGGAGCCGCGGCTCCCGGGTGCGGTATGATCCGCCACCATGGGGGGACGCCAGGCGCAGAATACCGGGACCCGCGCGGTCCGCGAGGAACACCGTATCGACATCGAGGCGCTCGCGGCCTGGCTCGACTCGCACGTCGCCGGCTTTCGCGGTCCCTTCGAGATCACCCAGTTCCGCGGCGGGCAGTCCAATCCGACCTACCTCGTCGATGCCGCATCCGGACGCTACGTGCTGCGGCGCAAGCCGCCCGGCAAACTGCTGAAATCGGCCCATGCCGTGGACCGTGAATTCCGGGTCATCAGCGCGCTCTACGCCGCGGACTTCCCGGTGCCCCGGCCCTGCGCGCTCTGCGCGGACGACGCCGTCGTCGGCACGATGTTCTACGTCATGGAGTTCGTCGAGGGCCGGATCTTCTGGGAACTGGATCTGCCTGGCCTCGACCCTGCCGGGCGCGGAGCGATCTACGACGCAGTGAACGCGACGATCGCGCGCCTGCACGGTTTCGACTACGAGGGGCTCGGGCTCGGCGACTTCGGCGTGCCCGGCAACTATTTCGAGCGCCAGGTGTCGCGCTGGAGCCGGCAGTACCGCGCATCGGAGACGGACCCGGTGCCGTCGATGGATGCGCTGATCGAGTGGCTGCCCGGCAACATCCCCGACGACGATTCGGCGAGTCTGGTCCACGGTGACTTCCGCCTCGATAACCTCGTCCTGCATCCGACGCGCGCGGAGGTGATGGCCGTGCTCGACTGGGAACTGTCGACGATCGGTCACCCCCTCGCGGATTTCACCTACCACCTGATGGCGTGGCAAATGCCCGAAATCGGCATCGGCTCCACGGGGTTGGCGGGCAAAGACCTTGAGGCACTGGGAATTCCCGACGAGAATACGTACACGGAGCGTTACTGTGCAAGAACCGGACGGAGCCAGGGCATCGAGCATCGCAACTTCTATTCGGCTTTCAATTTTTTCCGGCTGGCCGCCATCCTGCAGGGCATCGTCGGCCGCGTTCGGGACGGCACGGCGGCGAGTGCGCACGCGGCGGAGGCGGCGGCCGCCGTGCGGCCGCTGGCGGACATGGGCTGGCGGTACGCACAGCGCGGATAGCCGATGGCCCTGAACTACGACAAGCTCATCGCGACGGCTGAGACCGGGATCAAGGCGGCGTACAGCGACCGCGAGACGATGCTTTACGCGCAGAGCATAGGCTTCGGGCGCAACCCGCTGGACCGCGCCGAACTCTCGTACGTCTACGAGCAGGGCCAGGCCCTGCAGACCGTGCCGACGCTGGCCAGCGTGCTCGTGCCCGACCTGTTCCCGCCGGGCCTCGGCTGGGATTACGACCAGGTGCTGCACGCCGAGCAGCGCCTGAAGCTGTTCCGGCCGCTGCCGCCGGCGGCCGAGCTTTCGATCGACAAGCGCATCGTCGACGTCTTCGATCGCGGCCCGCGCGCCGGCGCGCTGTTCCTGTTCGAAGCCGAGGGCCGGCTTGCGCATGACGATACGGTGCTGTTCACGCTGGGCGCGACCGTGCTGGCGCGCGGCGACGGCGGCTTCGGCGGACCGCAGGGCGCGGGACCGAAGCCGCATCGCGTGCCGCGGCGGGATCCGGACATGAGCTGCGACAGCGATACGCGGACAGACCAGGCATTGCTGTTCCGGCTCAATGGCGACCGCAATCCGCTGCATGCCGACCCGCAAGTGGCGAAAAAAGCGGGATTCGACGTGCCCATCCTCCACGGCCTCTGCACCTACGGCATCGCTTGCCGGGCCATCCTCCGCACCGTCTGCAACTACGATCACACGCTGATCGACGGTTTCGATGCGCGCTTCTCGGCGCCGGTCATGCCGGGCGACACGATCACGACCGACATGTGGCAGGACGGCAACGTCATCTCCTTCCAGTGTTCGGTCAGGGACCGCGACGTCCTCGTGCTGCGCAACGGCCGCTGCACGCTGGCGACCTGACGGCGGCGGGCGGACGATGGGCGAGCGGATCAGGATCGGCATCGACGGGCATGTCGCCGTCGTCACGCTCGCGCGGCCGGACAAGCGCAATGCGCTCGATCTCCCGATGCTCGAGGCACTCGATGCGGCCGGCACCGAACTCGCCGGCAATCCGGCGCTCCGGGCCTGCGTGCTCGAAGGCGAGGGCGGGCATTTCTCTGCCGGGATCGACCTGTCGGTACTGCAGGGCGGCACGCAAGCGGATCTCGAGGCCGCGCTGGCGCCGCTGCCGGGGTCGCCCGCAAACCTGTTCCAGCGCGCCGCCTGGGCCTGGCGGGAACTGCCGGTGCCCGTCATCTGCGCCATCACGGGCGTCGCCTACGGCGGCGGCCTGCAGCTGGCGCTCGGCGCGGACATCCGCTACGCACGCGCGGACGCGCAGTTTTCCGTCATGGAAGTCGCCTGGGGTATCGTCCCGGACATGGCGCTGACGCAGACGCTCGCCCGGATCGCCAGGCCCGACAGGATCAAGGAACTCGCGCTGACCGGTCGCGTTTTCGACGGCGCCGAAGCCGAGGCGGTCGGCGTGGTGACGGCGCTCGCCGACGATCCCTCCGCCCGCGCCCGTGAACTGGCTGAGGACATTGCGTCGAAGTCGCCGGATGCCGTCCGCGCGATCAAGCGCCTGCTCGACGAGGCCCAGGCACTCGCGCCCGACGCGGCGCTGCGACTGGAGGCCGAGCTGCAGCTCGGCCTCCTCGGCAGGCCCAACCAGCGCGAGGCGGTGGCGGCCAGGCTGGAGCGCCGGGAGCCCCGGTTCACGAACCCGGGCACAGGTGACTGACGGAGCGCGCGAGCATGATGTGCAAGGAACTTCGTATCGCCAAACCTGCCCAATGCACCATGACTGAACGAGCTTCGTGCCGATACGCCGCCATCCGTCGCCCGCGGTCGCTGCGGGGGGGTATCTGGGCAATCGTGCTGGCGACGGCCATCGCGCCGCAGGTGATTGCGGACACGGCGTTCCCGGGGCATCCGCCGAATCGCGAGCTCTTGGAAATCCAGTCGCGCGTCGATGCGCTCTTCAAAGCCGGCAAGTACGACCGGGCGATGGTGATCTACCGCAAGGAACTTGCGCCCCTCGGCGACAAGTACGCGCAATACATGATCGGTTACATGCACCTGGCCGGCAAAGGCGTGGACCAGGACCTGCCGATGGCTGCCGCCTGGTACCGGCTTGCCGCCGAGCGCGGCCAGCAGACCTTCGTCACCGAGAACCGCAAGCTGGTCTCGCTGCTCGAGCCCGAACAGCTCGAAAATGCGGAACGCATATTCCGGGAGCTCCGCAGGCAGTACGGCGACGCCGCGCTGATCATGCGCCTGGTCGCTGACGACCTGGCCACGCTCGACGATGTGGTCGGCGGTACGGAGGCCTTTCCGGTTGCGGGGCTCGACCGCCGCACCCGGTCGATCGACGAGGCCTACGTCGAGCAGCTCGAGCGCCGAATCCGCGACCGGCTCGAGTACCTGGACGCCGTGCTCGCCCGGGACGAGTACGCGGATGCCGCGGATCGCGAGCGCCTGGACATCCTGGAGCGGCGTGCCGCGCGCGTCATCCGGGATGCGCGGCGCATCCGTTAGCGCACGGCCAGCCCGGCGCTCAGGATAGTCGGGAACTGTTCGAGGAGGCGCGCGGCGACCTTCTCGTCGCCGTGGAACCACTTCGGGATCCAGTTGAGGGCGCCCATGATCGCATTGCCGGTCATGCGCACGTCGCAGGGCGCGATACTGCCGTCCGCGATGCCGCGTTCGAGGAGCGCTTCGAAATTCTTGCTGTGAGCGCGCGAGCGCTGGAGAATCTCGTCACGATGCGCCGGCGTGAGCGACGGGATCTCGCTCATGATCGCGAGCGGTCCGGTTTCGCCGACGATCAGCTCGATGTGATAGCGGATGTAGAGCCGGACCTGCTCGAGCCCGTTCGCGCCGTCATCGATCGCGCGCAGCATTGCTTCCTGCGCCACGTCCGCGGCGCGGAGGTAGCACTGGTAGACCAGCTCCTCCTTGTTGCGCACATAGTAGTAGAGCGCCGCGTCGGTCAGGCCCAGCAGGTTCGCGACGTCCTTGAGCGACGTGCCGCTGTAGCCCTTGAGATTGAAGCACTGCGCTGCCGCGCGGAGCATGCGGTCGCGCTGGAGCTGGAATCGGGTTTCGTCGGAGCTGCGCGCCAAGCCTGTGCCTTCGTTGGTTGTCGGGTTCGCCGATCCTGCACTTGAGATTTCGACGATTCTGCCGTATTTTAATCCAGATTAAAATTTTTGCAACAAATTAACTTACTGATTTCACAGAGGAAAATGGCGTGAGCACGGCGGCCAGCAGCATTCGCGATCCCCGGCGCCGCGAGGCGCCGCTCCGGTTCGTCACCGCAGCGTCCCTTTTCGACGGTCACGACGCCGCCATCAACATCATGCGGCGGCTGATCCAGGCCCGGGGCGCAGAGGTCATCCACCTCGGCCACAACCGCAGTGTCGACGACATTGTGCGCGCCGCGGTCCAGGAGGATGCGGACGGCATCGCCGTAAGCTCCTACCAGGGCGGCCACATCGAGTACTTCCGCTACATGATCGACCGGCTGCGGGAGCACTCGGCCGGGCACATCCGCGTGTTCGGCGGCGGCGGCGGCACCATCACGCGCGACGAAATCCGCGAGCTCATGGACTACGGCGTCGAGCGGATCTATCACCCCGACGACGGCATGGAGCTCGGCCTCGAAGCGATGATCGAGGACGTCGTCGAGCGCACCGCGCGCGCCCGGCGGCCGGTCGTCACGCCCGATCCCGGACGCTGCAATTCGACGATCGAGATCGCGGCCGTGATCTCTGCGATCGAGGAAGGCGCGTTCGGCACGGACGAGCTCGAGGCGCTGCGCAGGGCATGGCAGGTGAAGGCCGGCCGCGTGCCGGTGGTCGGCATTACCGGCACCGGCGGCGCCGGCAAGAGCAGCGTGACGGACGAGCTCCTCAATCGCTTCCTTGCGAGTTTCCCGGACCGGCGCGTGGCGGTGCTCGCGGTGGACCCGACGCGGCGCCGTACCGGCGGGGCCTTGCTCGGTGACCGCATCCGCATGAACTCGCTGCGCTCGGAACGCGTCTACATGCGGTCGATCGCGACTCGTCGCCAGCACCTGGCGACCAGCGAGATGCTCGGCGACCAGATCCGGTTCCTGAAAGCACAGGGCTTCGACTTCGTCATCGTCGAGACCGCGGGCATCGGCCAGAGTGACAGCGAGATCGTCGATCTCGTCGACTTTTCGCTGTACGTGATGACCAGCGACTACGGCGCGGCGAGCCAGCTCGAGAAGATCGACATGCTGGATTTCGCCGATCTGGTCGTGCTCAACAAGTTCGACAAGCGCGGGGCGGAGGATGCGCTGCGCGACGTCCGCAAGCAATGGAGGCGCAACCACGTCGCGTTCGACACGCCCGACGACGAGGTCCCCGTCTACCCGACCATCGCGAGCCAGTTCAACGACCCGGGACTGTCCTGGGTGTTCGTGCAACTCGTCTCGAGGCTCGTTGACAAGCTCGGCCTCGACGCGGACGCCTGGGCCGTCGAGCTCGATACGTCGGAACGCGAGCCGCGCGCGACGGCGATGATCCCGGGGAACCGGGTTCGCTACCTGGCTGAAATTGCGGAGCAGGGACGACAGATCAATGCCGATATCGGAGCGCAGGCAACCGCCGCGAGCAGGCTGCAGCATTTCCACGAGGCGCTCACCGAGCTCGAGGACCCGGCACTGCCGGCGCCGTTCGAGCCCTACGCGACCGACGCGCTCGAGGAAGGCGCCGCGGACCGGAGTCTCGTGACGCTTCGGCAGCGCTACCAGGCGACGCTCGGGGAGCTCGGGGCCGGGTCCGTCGAGTTGCTGAAGACCTGGCCAGGGCGCCGCGCGGCGATCCGTGCCGAGCGCTACAGCTATACGGTCCGCGGCCGCGAAGTCACGGGCGACAACTACCGCGAGAGTCTGTCGCGGCAGAAGATTCCCAAAATCGCAGCGCCGGATTTCGCCGACTGGGGCGAGCTTCTGAAGTTCCTGTCATTCGAGAACCTGCCCGGCGCCTATCCGTATACGGGCGGCGTCTATCCCTACCGCAGGCTCGGCGAGGACCCGACGCGCATGTTCGCGGGCGAGGGCACGCCGGAGCGCACCAACCGGCGTTTCCACTACCTGTCGCAGGGGCAGGACGCGGCGCGGCTGTCCACGGCCTTCGATTCCGTGACCCTGTACGGCGAGGACCCGCACGAACGCCCCGATATCTACGGCAAGGTGGGCAACTCCGGTGTCTCGATTGCCACCGTCGACGACATGAAGAAGCTTTATTCGGGCTTCGACCTCTGCGCGGCGACGACCTCGGTCTCGATGACCATCAACGGCCCGGCGCCCATGATCCTTGCGTTCTTCATGAACACCGCGATCGACCAGCAGGTTGAGAAGTACCTGCGCGAGTCGGGGCAGTGGGAAGCCGCGCAGAAGACGATCGACAGCTATTTCGAGGGCCGTGAGCGCCCGCACTACGAGGGCGACCTGCCGCCCGGCAACGACGGGCTGGGGCTCGGCCTGCTGGGCATCGCGGGCGACAAGGTCGTCGATGCCGAAACCTATGCGCGCATCCGTGCCGAGACCCTCGCCACCGTGCGCGGCACCGTGCAGGCCGACATCCTGAAGGAGGACCAGGCCCAGAATACCTGCATCTTCTCGACCGAGTTCGCGATGAAGATGATGGGCGACGTGCAGCAGTTCTTCATCGACAACGACGTGCGGAACTACTACAGCATCTCGATCAGC
>JAWWBD010000056.1:0-15640 GCA_033721115.1 Woeseiaceae bacterium
ACATGTCGCCGCCGTCGACCAGCAGGACCGCGCCGTCTTTCGCCCTCACATCGCGCAGCGCCGCCACGTAGCCGGACAGCGTCGTGATGCCGCCGCGCCCGTCGGCTGCCGTGAACTGGCCGTGTATGTCGTTGGTGCCGACGACCGAGATCACGACGAGGTCGCTGTCGGGCTGGAGACCGTCGGTCAGCTGCACGCAGCCGGCCGCGAATGCGGCTAGCATTGCGGCGCAAACTCGCTTATACAGGCCCGAATGCCCGGGCCCGGGTAACCTCGTCGCTGGAAGCATTATGAATCCCGAAAAAGTACTGCAGATCTCGATCGGCCCGCGCGTGCGCAAGTCGCCCTTTTTCGACGCGACCCTGCGTCACGGTGCAACGGCGTTCACGATCTACAATCACACCTACCTGCCGTCCTCGTACGGGGACAATGTGGCTGACTACTGGTCCCTCGTCAACGACGTGACGCTCTGGGATGTGGCCTGCCAGCGGCAGGTGGAGATCACGGGTCCGGATGCATTCGACTTCGTGCAGTACCTGACGCCGCGCGACATGTCGAAGTGCGAGGTCGGCCAGTGCCAGTACATGCCGCTCACGAATGAAGCGGGCGGCATCGTCAACGACGCGGTGCTGCTGCGCGTCGGTGAAAGCCGGTTTTGGCTTTCACCCGGGGACGGGGACGTGCTCTGGTGGGCCATGGGCGCGGCGGTCAACAGCGGTTTCGACGTGGTGGTCAGCGAACCCGACGTCTCGCCGCTGCAGCTGCAGGGGCCGAAGTCGCCGCTCGTTGCGCGTGAGCTGTTCGGCAGCTGGGCGACGGAGCTCGCCTATTACCGGCTCGCGGAGACCGAGCTCGACGGCATCCCGCTCGTCGTCTCGCGCACCGGCTGGAGCGGCGAACTCGGCTACGAACTCTATCTCCGCGACCACAGCTTCGGCGATGCGCTCTTCGAGCGCGTCATGGAGGCGGGCAGCCCGCATGCGATCAAGGCGATCGCGCCGTCGACGATCCGCAGCGTCGAGGGCGGGCTTTTGTCCTACCAGTCGGACATCACGCTCGCCGACAACCCCTTCACGATCGGTATGGGCCGGTTCGTCGACCTCGACAAGCCCGAGTTCATCGGCAGGGCGGCGCTCGCCAGGATCGCGGAAACCGGCCCCGAGCGGCGGCTCGTCGGCTTCGAGCTCGACGGTGACCCGCTGGCGGCACCCAACGAGGAGTTCTGGACCGTGAGCGACGGCGGGCAGGTGCTGGGGCACGTGACGCGCTGCGTCTACTCACCGCGGCTCGAGAAAAACATCGGCTGGGTCAACGTCCCGGTCGCGGGGGCCGGGATCGGGACGGAATTTACCGTGCACGCCGCGGGCGGTGACCGGCGGGCGACCGTCTGCCTGGCGCCGTGGTTCCCGCCGCAGAAGACGATCCCGGAGGCATTCCGGGGCTAGTCGCCGAAGTCCTCGACCCGGAATTCCCCGAGCGCGTCTCGGCCGGCCGTGATTGCAGCGGCCAGGGCCACCGTCTCCGGCAGCACGTGGTCGATATAGAAGCGTGCCGTTTTCCGCTTCACCGTGTAGAAGTCGCCGTCTTTCCGGTCTGCGACGCCAGCCAGCTGCACCCAGAGGCAACCGACCACGGTCAGTGCGAACTGGCGCAGGTAGCGCGTGGCCGCGCCGTGCGCCGCGGCCGGGTCGGTTTCGAGCCAGTCGCGCACCCGGGTCGTCGTCTCGCGAAGCCTGGCCAGCGCGGCGGCGGCGGGTTCGGCGAGGTCGGCCGGGCCGTCCGCGAGCGCCGCCTCGAGTTCGTCGAAGAAGCGATCCGCGCGTTCGCCGATCGCGCCCGTCAGCTTGCGGGCGACGAGGTCGAGTGCCTGGATCTCGTTCGTGCCCTCGTAGATCTGCGTGATCCGGCAGTCGCGGACGAGCTGCTCCATGCCATGGTCGCGGACGTAGCCGTGGCCCCCGTAGACCTGCTGGGCCGCCAGCGTGCTCTCGAGCCCGAGGTCGGAGAACCAGGCCTTGACCACGGGCGTCAGCAGCGCGACGAGATTCCCGGCCGCATCGCGCGTGGCTTCGTCGGCCGCGCGTTCCATCGTGTCGACGCTCATGGCCGCTAACACGGCCAGCGCGCGCGCACCTTCGGCCTGCGAGCGGATCGTGAGCAGCTGGCGGCGGATCTCGGGCTGCCAGATGATCGGGTCCGCGGCCTTGCCGGGGTCGGGCCGGTCGCCCGGCGCGCGGCTCTGGCGGCGGTCGCGCGCGTAGGCCAGGGCGTTCTGGTAGGCGATCTCGGCAAAGCCCAGCCCCTGGATGCCGACCGTGAGCCGTTCCGTGTTCATCATCTGGAACATCGCGGCGAGGCCGCGGTTCTCCTCGCCGATCAGGTAGCCCGTCGCGTCGTCGAAATTGAGCGCGCAGGTGGCCGAAGCCCTGATGCCCATCTTGTGTTCGACGGCGGCAGTCTCGACCGCGTTCCGCTCGCCCGGCGCGCCGTTTTCATCGAGCAGGAACTTCGGCACGAGGAACAGGCTGATGCCGCGGGTGCCGGCAGGCGCGCCCTCGATACGGGCGATGACGAGGTGCAGGATGTTGTCGGTCAGGTCATGGTCGCCCGACGTGATGAAGATCTTCGAGCCCGTGATGCGGTAGCTGCCGTCCCCGGCCGGCACGGCCTTCGTCGTCAGGAGTCCGAGGTCCGTGCCGCAGTGCGGCTCGGTCAGGCACATCGTGCCCGAAAACCGGCCCTCGACCATCTGCGGCAGGTAGCGTTCACGGATGTCTTCCGGCGCGCGGGTCGCGAGCAGGTGGTATGCCGCATGGCTCAGCTCGGCATAGAGCTTGAAGGCGAGGTTGGTCGCCGAGAGCATCTCGTCGATCAGGTGGGTCAGCGTCTTGGGCAGGCCCTGGCCGCCGTGTTCGGGGTCGGCATCGATGCCGGTCCAGCCGCCTTCGATGAACTTCGCGTACGCCTCGCAGAAGCCCGGCGGCGTCGACACCTTGCCGTCGCTGAGCGTCACGCCGTGCTCGTCTCCCGTCGCGTTGATGGACAAGAGCTCGGTAGCGGCGAACTTGCCGGCCTCCTCGAGCACCGCGGCAAAAAGGTCGGGGTCGACCTCCTCGAAACCGGGCAGCGTCGAGAGCTGGTCGATCCCCTGCCACTCGTTGACGAGGAACAGCATGTCCTTGATCGGTGGTTCGTAGATCATCGTTTGCCTCAGTTGCGGAGCGGGGTGCCGTGCGCGAGCATGTGCTCGATGCGGGCGCGGGTGGCGTCGGTGCGGGCCAGCGCGAGAAAGGCCTTGCGTTCCAGCGCGCACAGGTCGGCCTCGGTCAGCTTCGTGTCGGCGCCGACGTCGCCGCCGGTGACGATCGTCGCGATCTCGCTGCCCACCCTGACGTCATGCGGCTCGAGCCGGCCGTTTTCAAGGGCGTCCTCGAGCCACTCGCGCATCTCGGCGCCGACCTTCCGGCCCGCGACGGCAATGGGCGGCCTCGGCGACGGGCGGTAGTCGTCCCGCAGGTCGCGGACGGCCTCGACCGCTGTCGACAGCAGGCGGTCGCGGTTCATGACCCAGGTGTCGATGCCGTCACGGTACATCGCGAGCGGCCCGGCCTCGAGCGGGGAGCGTGCCGTCTTGCCGTAGCCGATGTTTTTGAAGGCCTGCCAGGCGCCTTGCGCCGCATCGTCCTCGCGCTCGATCCAGCGGTAGAGCATCTCCTTGACGCCTCCGCCGCCCGGGACGACGCCCACGAGCGTCTCGACGAGCCCGGTCACCGAGTTGGCGTGGAACACGACGCGGTCGGCATGCAGCAGGACCTCGAAGCCGCCGCCGAGCGACAGGCCCGACGGTGCCGCGACGACCGGGATCGGCGCAGCCTTCATGCCGAGGACCGTCTTCTGGAAATGGTCGAGGAAGGCGTCCAGCCCGTCGAAGTCCTCTTCGACGATGAAGCCGAGCACGGCCTCGAGGTTGACGCCGCAGGAGAAGTGCTGCGCGTCGTTGTGCACGATCAGCCCGGACAGGTGCTGACAGGCGTGCCCGGTGGCTTCCTCGACGAGCGCCATGGACTCGCCGTCCAGCGTGTTGGCCTTGCTGTGGAATTCCACGAGGCCGATTTCGTCGTCGAGCTGGAAGTAGCTCGCTTTCTCGTTTTCGAGGACCGGCTTGAGCGTCCGCCGCTTTTCGCTGAAGCGGACGACGCCGCGCGCGCGGTCGAGATCGGTGAAGCTGCCGTCGGCCAGCAGGTACTGGAGCTGGCCCTTCTTGACCCGGTAGAAGGATTCGCCGGCGGCGGTCCTGAGGAAGCGGGGCACCTCGCGCTCGTTTTCCTCGAGCCGGGCGATGAAGCGGTCGACGCCGATCGCGTCGATCATCTCGAACGGACCCTGGATCCAGTTGTAGCCGAGCTTCATCGCGTCGTCGATCGCGACCAGCGAGTCGTTCACATCGGGTACGAGCGACGCGGCATAGCTGAGCGTTTCCGCGAGCACCTCCCACGCGTAGCGGCCGTACTTGTCGTCCTCCTTCAGGAGCCGCGTGAAGTCGCCCCGGGCCTCGGCCTTGACGGCGGCCTCGGGGCGCGCCGGCTCGAAGGGCCGGTACTCGAACGACTCGAAGTCGAGCGTCTGTCTCGGTTCGTCGTCCGCGGGCCGGGCCGGGCGGTAGAACCCGCCTGCCTTGCCCTTGTTGCCGACGCGGCCCGACTCGATCATGCGCTGCATGACCGGGATTTCCGCAGCCACCGCGTGGAACGGGTCGTCTTTCGGCAGGTTGGAGACGAGGCTCAAGACGACGTCCTGCATCAGGTCGATGCCGATCAGGTCGTAGAGGCCGAATACGCCGGTCTTCGGAATGCCGAGCGGCCGGCCGAACACTGCGTCGGCTTCTTCCGGGGTGAGGCCCAATTCGAATGCCTTGTGCAGCGCGGTCTGGATCGCGAACACGCCGACCCGGTTGCCGAGGAAGCCGGGCGTGTCCCTGCAGACGACGATGCCCTTGCCCATGCGCACCTCGTTGAACGCCTCGAGGCAGTCCATGACCTCGGGCCGCGTGTGCTTGCCGCGCACGAGTTCCAAAAGCCGCATGTAGCGCACCGGGTTGAAGAAATGCGTGATCGCGAATTCCTGGCGGAACGCTTTCGGCATGTCCTCGACGAGCAGACTGATCGGAATCGTCGACGTGTTCGAACTCACGATGGAGCCCGCCTTGCGCACGGCGTCGATCTTCCTGTACAGCGCCTGCTTGACGTCGAGCCGCTCGACGACCGCCTCGGCGATCCAGTCGCAGTCGGCGATGCTGTCCAGGTCGTCGTCGATGTTGCCGACGGTAATGCGCTGCGCGAGGTCGGCGTGCAGCAGGCCCGGCTGGTTCTCGTCGAGCAGGCGCTCCAGGCCGCGCTTCGCGATGGCGTTCCTGTCCCCGCCGTCAGCCGGCAGGTCCAGCAGGCGGACCTCGATGCCGGCGTTGGCGAGCTGGCCGGCGATGCCGGCGCCCATCGTGCCCGCGCCGATGACCGCGGCTTTGTTGATCTCGTACATGGGTCTCCCGGCAAGCGTCTATGCGTGCGCGGCGGCCGGTGCCGCCGCGGAACAGCGCATTCTACCCCTGCTGCGGATTTCCTGCCGATCCCGTACGGCGGTGGCGGAGCGCAGTGCGATTCGCTACATTCGTCGGCCCCCGAACGGATCGACAGAGGCTTTTCGATGCTGCAACGATTGCTCGCCACGACACTCGTACTCCTGGCATTCACCACGGCCTGCGCGCAAGAAGACCTGCCCTTCGAGGTCGAACCGGTCGCAGCGTTCGACGAGCCATGGGCACTGGCCTTCCTGCCCGACGGGCGCATGCTGGTCACCGAGAAAAAGGGCAATCTGTTCATCGTGACGCAGGCAGGCGAGGTCTCGCGCGCCGCGCGCAACGTGCCGGACGTCGACTACGGCGGCCAGGGCGGGCTGGGCGACGTCGCCCTGCACCCGGACTTCGCGGATAACGGCGTCATTTATTTGAGCTACGCCGAGGGCGGCACGGGTGGCACGCGCGGGGCGGCCGTGGCGCGCGCCGTGCTCGACGAGAGTACGGGCCGGCCCGTGCTCGAGGACGTCGAGGTCATCTGGCGCCAGTACCCGAAGGTCTACGGCTACGGCCACTACGGGCACCGCCTGCTGTTCGACGCCGACGGCTACCTCTGGATTTCGTCGGGTGACCGGCAGAAATTCACGCCCGCACAGGACATGCAGAGCAACATGGGCAAGATCCTGCGCCTCAACGACGACGGGTCCGTGCCCGCCGACAATCCGTTCGTCGACTACCTCGAGCAGAATCCGCTCGTCGACGACGTCGGCGTCTACGGCGAGATCTGGTCGCTGGGGCACCGCAATCCGCTGGGCATCGCGTTCGATCTCGACGGGCAGCTCTGGGACATCGAGATGGGGCCAGCCGGCGGCGACGAGCTCAATCGCGTGGTGAAGGGCGGCAACTACGGCTACCCGGTCGTCTCGAACGGCGACCACTACGACGGCCGCGAGATCCCCGATCACGACACGCGCCCGGAATTCCGGGCGCCGGCCGCCTGGTGGACCCCGGTCATCTCGCCGGGCAACCTGATCGTGTACCGGGGTGAACTCTTCGACGGCTGGCGCGGCGATGCGCTCGCCGCGGGACTTTCATCGCAGGCGATCGTCCGCATCGAGCTCGACGGTGACACGGCACGCGAGGTCGCGCGCTACCCGATGGGCGCGCGGATCCGGAGCGTGGTCGAGGCGCCGGACGGGGTGTTGTGGGCACTCGAGGACGAGCGCAATGACAGTCAGGGCCGGCTCTTGAAGCTGACGCCGCGCGACTGATCGCCGGCGGGCTCAGGGCCGCGCGTAGACCTGGGTAAGCCAGGCGGCCGTCGTGTCCTCGTAACGCTTGACGAAGCCCGCGTCGGTGATGCGACGCTCGATTGCAGCGGGTGCGTGCACGTAGGTCCGGAAGTCCGAGCGCAGGAGCCACAACATGCCGTTCCAGGCGCCCATCCAGAGCCGGACGAACCAGCGGTCGCGCGGGTAGGTGAGTGCGCAGCCGCGGCGGGTCTTCTTAAGCGTCAGGCCCAGCAGGCCGTCGGCATCGGGATAGCAGCAGACGACCTTGTCGAGCAGGGCGATGTCGGCGGTCCCGACCGCGTCGCCGAGCTCGATGAAATCCCCTTCGACGTATTCGACGCGTTCGGCGAGCCCCCGGTCTGCGGCGAGGCTCCGGGCCTCGGCCAGCATCCTGGGCGCGAGGTCGACGCCGACGACCTGCCGCGCGCCTTTTTCGAGCAGGGTCTGATGCAGGTGGCCCACGCCGCAGCCGATCTCGAGCAGCGAAGCGTCGTCAAAGCCGATGCTGGTCAGGCCCGCGAGCAGCTGTTGCTGCGTGGACTCGAGGCCCTTCTTCTCGGCGCGCCGGCGCGAGCTCCGCGCGAACAGCGAAAAAAGGCGGCTCGCGGATTGCGAATGGCAGCAGGATGCGCTCATGCGTAAAGCATAGCAGGGTAGCCGCGGTGCAACGCCGAGCCCGGTTACGCGACACACTTCATGTCGTTTCGAGGTGATCCCTCCGCGGGGGGATTATTGCCCACCTGCCCAACAATCCCCCCGCGGTAACGCCGCGAAAAAGGTGTCAGGTTTGTTTACCGCAGCCGGCCGGGAAGCATGTGTCTGACACCGCGAATATCGTCCGCTGCCTTTCCCGCCGCCGCGGCGCTGCTAGACTGGATGGGAGAAGCGTCCGCAAGCGGGGCAACGAGCTGGCGCCTGGGGTCGAACAAGAAAAAGAAACAAGGCAGGGAGAAGCAATATGCCAGCAGCTTTCACCGACGCCGCGAGGCGTCCGGCCCCGGTGCGGGGATTCCACGTCGCCGTAAGCCTGCTGATCGTCAGCATCGTCGCGCTCGGATTCTGGCCCAGCTATTTCGGCCTTATCCTCGGCACCGGTGTCGAAAAAGAGCTGTTCATCCACGTGCACGCTGTCGTGTACGTGAGCTGGCTCGCGCTCTTCGTGGCGCAGACCGTGCTCGTCGCGATGCGGCGGGTCGACCTGCATCGAAAGCTCGGCACTTTCGGGATCTACTACGGCTTCGTCGTGCTCGCTGTCGGCACGGTAACCGCCGTGCTCCGGTTCGGGACCATGAACGCCGACGGCATGGGCGACGTGGCCCGGCAGTTCGTCATCTGGCCGCTGCTCGACATGGTGATCTTCGCCGCATTCTTCGTGCCGGCCGTGCTTTACCGGCGCAAGCCCGCCATGCACAAGCGGCTCATGATCGTTGCGACGACGAACCTGATCGTGGCGGCCGTGTTCCGGGCGGTCGGACTGGACGACGCATTGGCCCATACGCTGTTCGTCCTGCTGTGGCTGTCGCCGATCCTGGTTGCGATGCTGCATGACCTTGTGCGCGAGCGGCTCGTGCACCCGGTGTACGTGGTCGGCGCACTCGTGCTGGCCGTGTCGAGCTTCAGGAGCGGCCTGACGGACACGGCCCCGTGGGTCGGTTTCACGGAGTGGATGGCGCGGGTGCTGGCGTAGCGCCCAGAGCGGTCAGCGCAGCCAGTCCGGGAGGGCAGCGGGTTCCAGGTCGCCCGGGGCGTGGCCCTTTTTCCAGCGGTAACGCTTGCCCGACGGATGTACCGACGGCGGTGCGACGATGCAGCCGCCGTCACCGCGCAGGTCGATGCCGGGTTCGATATTGGTCCGGTTGTGTATCTCGCCGCCGGGATGCGAGAAGTAAAGGTGGCGGCCGCCACCGCCGGTGATCGATTCCATCGTTTTCGGCAGCGCGCCGTGTTCCTTCTCGAGTTTTCGCAGGCTCTCTTTCCCGCCGTGCCGCGGATCGACGTCCAGGACCACCAGCCCCGACAACGCGCCGGTCACGATCGCGACGTTGTAATCGGGCGAACGCCTGAACCATTCGTGCAGCGTGTCTTCGCTCACCAGCTTGCCCTGGTATGCCTTCCACGGCACCGCGGGCCGCTTTTCCCGTTCCCGCACGGGAATCACGGACCAGCCGCGCTGCAGGTACTGCAACGCGGCCTGTTCGGTCGGGCTTGCGGTTATCGGCACAGGTCCTTCCAGCCATCCAAAAAAGGTGTCAGGTTTATTTTTTCAAAAAATAAACCTGACACCTTTTTTGGGATTGCCTACCGGCTCCCGGCAGCAAGGGCCGCGTCCAGCATCCCGATCAGTTCGTCCCGCGTGAACGAGTAGGCCTGCCACTCGTTCAGCTCCACCAGCTCCTGGATCATCGCGCCGATCGCCCAGCGCGCTTCGTCCTCGGTCGGCACGGTCATGTAGCGCCGCAGCGGCTCGTCGCTGAACATCGCGTGCATCGCAGCATCGGCCACTTCGTCGGGCTCCTTGTAGATACTGCGATCGGCCGGCCACTCCATGAAGGCCTTCAGGTCCTCGGCGTACGGCGAATCTTCGTCGATATAGCCCTTGTCGCGCATACGCTTCCAGGCTGACTCAACGATCCTCGAATCGTAGTTGCCCGGTTCGATGACGCTGACGCCGACGCCGAACCGCTCCATCTCCTGCGCGAGGGAGTCCGTGAACGCCTCCACTGCGTGCTTGCTCATGCTGTACTGGCTGAAAAACCGGCCCGAGCCGATGCCGGAAATCGAACTGATGGTCGAAATGCGGCCCCTGGATTCGATGATGAGCGGCGCGAACGCCTGCGTGACCCGGTAGACGCCGAACACGTTGACGTCGAACAGCCAGATGGTCTCCTCGATGCTGACGTCGGTGACCGGGCCGCCGATGAACACCCCGGCGTTGTTGATGAGGCCCCAGAGTCCGTGCCCGGCATCGCGAATGTGCGCGACGGCCGCGTCGATATCCTCCTGCACCGTGACGTCCAGGCGAATCGCCTCGACGTTTTCCATCCGGTCCAGGCGCTCCATGTCCGCCGGCTTGCGCGCGCCGGCATACACAAGGTAGCCCTCCGCGGCCAGCTTTTCGGTGATGCGCAGCCCGATGCCGCTGGTGGCACCGGTGACGAGCACCGCCTTCCGGTCGGCGTGGTCGGCGGCGATTGCCGGAGCGGCGATGAGCGCAACGGCTACGAGGCATGCTGCGAGCAGCGCGACGCGAATCGAGTTTGGCATTTCAGGGTTTCCTTTTTCTGGTTTCTGGCTTACAGGAGCAGATGAACCGGCCAGGTCAGTCACGCTGCTTCTGACAGGATAAACCAGAATCAGAACGAGCTGCGGTGCTTCGGCAAACCGGGGGCATTAAAACCGGGCGTCACCAGTCCTCGATCGGGGTCGTGCCCGACATCCAGCTCCATTCCACGTCGGTCATGAACCAGGTGTAGGCCTCGAGGTCGCTGACGCCCCAGTCCCGGAACTCCCGGACCTGATCGAACAGCGCGGTGGCCCGGTCGCCGCGCGGCGCATCGAGCAGGGCATGGAAGCACGCCACCAGCCCGGCGGGCTTTTCCGGCACCGCCTCGAGGGCCCGCGGCAGCCACTTGTGGTAGGGAAAGAGCCTGCGGTTGTGTGCGAGGATCAACCGGCCGGCAAAGAGCGCGAGCTGAGCGGCGGCGCGGGTCTGCGTGTAGCGGTTGCCGTGGCGTTCGGCCTCGTGGAACAGCCAGTGCTGCATGAAGGCCATGCAGTAGAAAGCCCTGACGCGCTCCTCGTGGCCGGCCTCGGGATAGACGGGAATCCGTTGCAGGAGCCCGTCGAGATCCGGGATGTGCGAGTAAGCGACGAAAGCGCCCTCGAAGGCTGCGCGGGAGGGCTCGTTGCCGCGCCCCGCGACGCCTTCCAGGAAAGCGAGATTGACGATTTTTCCGTCGACGAAACCGCCCTCGTAGTCACACAGGTCCCGCCGGTTGATGAAGAGATCCCGCGCCTGTCGCCGTCTCTCGAACTCATCGTCGGTGGCGACGATCAGGAAGTCGACGTCCGAGTCGTCCCGCGCACAGCCCCTGGCAACGGAGCCACCGATGATCAGCGCTCGGAATCGCGGGTCGTCGCGATACGCGTCAGCGAGTCGCCCGATGGCGCGCCGGTGATGAGCCCGAATCGGCCTGGCAGCGTCAGTCACGGTTGGCCCCGAAGCGAGCCCAGCTCGCGCAGATTGTATTGCGGGTCTATGCCGGAAATTTCCTCATCGACCCAGCCGGGGAGGAATTCGAGTTCCCGCGCGGACTGGAGCTGCCACCAGTCCTGCGCGTAGCCGTTGCCGAAGAAGTACGCGCCGTATTGACGAACCAGGACGTCACACTCGCCGAATACACCGCGTACGACCAGGTAGCACTCCCTGATGATCAGGAACTTGGCGGCGTCAAGGTAGGCATTGACCTGCAGCTGTTCTGCCGTGGTCAGCTGCCCCGGCTCCTCGAGCATCCTGGCGTAAGTGGCCGCAAACCCGGGATCGGTCATTTCCTGGCGCAGGGTGGCAAGGCTTTCGAAAGACCCGGCGCCCAGCTCGGATCGTGTGAGACGCTGTTCCTGGCGCATCTGCAATCCCACGAATACGAGGGAAGCGACGACTGCTGCCATGCCGATCAGTTCCGCGATCTCGTTCCATTTTCTGAAATTCACAATGCACCCTCCCCCATCTGTGTGATTACCAGCTTAGTCAGGCCGGTGCAGGATGTCTGGCCGAAGGAGCGGGCAATTCGGCAGGAAAAGTACTACATTTACGGAATTGCCAAAAACAACAACAAGGAGCACGACGTGAATCGCCGTCATTTCGTCAAGTCGTCCATCGCTGCAGCCGTAGCCCTCACGTTTCACGACAAGCTGGCACTCGCCCAGATGGCCGACGCCGAGGCAAAGGTCACCGAAAACATCGAGGCGGTCACGGGGCAGGGGAAGGAGATCCTGCTGCCGGCATCGGCTGTCCAGGAGCTTTCCGACAGCATCCGGGGCAACGTCCTCCTGCCGGGCGGCAAGGCCTACGACGAGGCAAGGCTGTTGCTGAACGCCGCCTGGGACCGGCATCCCGCGCTGGTGGTGCAGCCGTACAGCGCCGCCGACGTGTCCGCGGCTGTGCGGTTCGCGGCAGAAAACCGGCTGCTGACGGCCGTCAAATGCGGTGGTCATGCCTTTTCCGGTGCATCGAGCTGCGACAAGGGCATCCAGATCGACCTGTCGAAAATGCGCTGGGTCCGTGTCGACCCGCAGCGCCGCCGGGCGTGGATCTCCGGCGGCAGCCTGCTCGGCGAACTCGATTTCGAAACCATGTCGCACGGTCTTGCGACGACGGCGGGCTCCGTCTCGCACACCGGTGTCGGGGGCCTGACGCTGGGCGGCGGCTTCGGCCGCCTCGGGCGGAAGTTCGGGCTGACGATCGACAACATGCTGGCCGCGGACGTCGTGACCGCCGACGGCCAGCTGCGACGGGCCAGCGCGACGGAGAATCCCGACCTTTTCTGGGCGCTGCGCGGGGGCGGCGGGAATTTCGGCGTGGTCACGGCATTCGAGTTCCAGCTGCACGAGCAGGACCGCCAGGTCATTTCCGGTTCGTATTCGTTCCCGTGGAAGGACGTCAACAAGGTGCTGGAGTTCGGCGCCGAGTACGCGGCCAGGGCCCCCGACGAGCTGCTCGTCAGCCTGTTCATCGGCGCGTTCCCGCCCGAGGCCGAGCCCATCGTGTCGATCAGCGTGGTTTACAGCGGCGACCCGGACAAGGCCGATGCGCTGTTCGCGCCCATCGAAAAGGCCGGGAAGGTGGTGCGGAACACGGTCAAGACCTGGGACTACGTCGCGTTGCAGAAGTCGGGCGACTTCGACGACCCGCGGGCCAACGGCGCGCACATGGCGTCCGGGTTCGTGCGGTCGCTAAATCGTGACGTCTTCCGCGATGTTTTGAGTTCATTCGAACCGAGCACGAAACGGGCCACCTGGGTGATCTTCACCCACGGAGGCGGCGCCATCGGCCGCGTTGCGCCGGACGCCACCGCCTTCACCCATCGCGACAAGCCGCACAGCATCCTGTCGCTGGTGGGCTGGAGAGCGGGGCAGGATCCCGCGGCCGATATCGCCCATAACCGCAAGGCTCATCAGGCGTGGAAGCACCACACGGCCGGTTTCTACACCAACGACCTGGCAGATGAAACGCAGGCCGAGATCAATGCCACCTACGGGGCAAATCTCGCGCGTCTGGTCGAGGTGAAGAACCAGTACGATCCGGGCAATCTGTTCCGGCTGAACGCGAATATTCAGCCGACGGTGTGAGTTTTTCGACGCGTATTTATCCAGTCGGCTGCGAAGTCGGCTCGCAATGGTTTTCCCTGGTCGTGCAAATTAGTGGCGAAACTTGATGTGGTTTCGAGGAAAGTTTCAGCGGTAACGCGAAACGCCGGCCCTCACCGTCAGCAGCCGTTCGTTCAGCGACTTGACCGTCGACCAGTCGCTCAAAGATGTTTTCGCTGAAACATCGAACGTGGTCGGCCGCTTCGTCCGAAAGCAGTCTTTCGTTCATGTTCCCGGCGGGCGACTTGGATCGGCGAGAATCGCGCGCTCACACTGGTTCACAATGCCGGTGGTCACATGGATTGCGTATCTAATCGCAACTCTTGATCAGACTTGAAAAGCTCTCAGATAATGCATACGCGTGAACTTGAGTCCACCATTTTAATTGTTCTTCTGTGCCGACCAGATCGCCGCAAATGACTTTCAGATATCCTGTCCACACGCCATCGTCGATAACGCCAAGTTTCCACTGCGTCCACACGTTTTGAAAGTGCAGCCACATCTGCCGCTGGTAAAGGACATACCGCAGTCGATCCGCTTCGGATAGTTGTAAAGGGTCTCGGTCACCCTGAAGTCGTACCACGGCGAAGTCGTGGCTCTCGACAACTGTCAACATGCTTGTAGCAGAAGAGTTAGTGATCGACTGCAGTGAAGCGGCCTGAACCGCAGCCGTGTTGGCCTTGAGTTCCTGTCCGACGTAGATTAACGAAACTACTATCGCAATGGCGCCAATTATTTCGGCAAGATTTGCAAGATCACTTAGCGATAATTTTTTCATCGTAATCAGGCATTTCAGGATTTGAGCCTCACCGCTACGACCGGCTGGTTCGGGTCAACAACGGAAAGTATAGCCTGAATTGCCTGGGCGACTCTTCCCGGCCAGCAGCGGCCGCCGCAGGTTACGGATAGACAAGCAGTTAAGTGGCTCTTGCCAAGCTATACTTGGCAGGCTCACGTCGAGCGACTCGGTTATCAGCCGATAGGGCCAGCGACGAGGAAATTCTGAAGAAAAGGAGTAACGCTTGCAGCAGTTCGAGTATGTGATGGTTCTCTGCGGCGTCGTGGTGGCCGTGGCCATGACTGAGATTGTAGGCGCGTGGGGGCGCATGCTCAGGACCGATGCGAGCGTCAAGGTAGATCCGCTAGTCGTCGGGTGGACGTGTTACGTCTTGCTCCTCTCGATGTTGTACTGGGTATCGATGTGGCCTTACCAGAATGTAGAGTTTGTCTACATGGCCCAGGTTTGGCTGCTGGTCCTTCCGACATTATTCTTGGTCCTCGTGGCATTTGCGTTGACTCCGAACATACCGGAGAGCGGCGAACTAGATCTTGAGAGCTTCTACTTCAAGAGACGCCGCCGAGTTTTCTACTCGCTCGCGGCCTTTGTGTTTGCAGGAGGAATAACAAGGGCGGTTATTGCCGAAAGGATCTTGATTGACAATATCGTGATTTCAGCGATCTGGATCGGACTTTATTTTATGCTCACGGTTACCGAGAAGCGGTCAGTACACTGGGCAATATTGGTCCTGCTTCTCCTGAACTTGCTGGTGGCCGGTGTTCACGAGATCAACGTGACGATTTAAACGCCTTGCCCAGCGTCTGCAACGGGTCAACAGCGGTAATTATAGCCGTCGCTCAATCAGAGGCTCTTCACGGCCACGATCTGCCGTTGCCGGACGCGCTCTAGAGCCTCTATGGCAGGCTGGCTCCGATCGTTTGCCACGCACGTTCAATGCAAGTCTCTAAGTTGAGATTGAACTCGGCGGATGAGCCGTCGCCTTTCAGACTAAATGACCCATCATCGTTCACCATGTCCGAGAGTGGAACATCGGTTGTCTCAGCGTATTTGGCGAGCGCGTCTGCCATACAAGCGGCTGAAGCGTTGGCCCACTGCTCTATGAGTCTTTCCTTGTCAGATGGAGCCAACCCACTATTGTGGAAGGAGTCGGGCAACGTCCACGATGCTTGTTCCAAGTATATTTTTGTCCCGTTAGCCCGCACTGTTTCGAGTATTTCTTCGTCGCTTTGTGCGAAAAGCAAAGACGGGATGAGCAACGTGAAGCAGCTAATGAAAGAGATTCGATTCATCGTCTCGTCCATTGCGCGAGCGGCAGCAACGGGTCAACAACGGCCTTCAAGTGTATCACTGAAGGACTGGCGGCTATCCGAAGTAAACCGGTCGGTCAAAGATGTTTCCGCGGAAACACGCGCTTCGAATTTCAGGTGCTGCGCAGAGCTGCCGTTCATGCCGTGCGCTGGAAAATCTCTGCTCTCGGCCAGGAGCCGCCGGTCAAATCTCACTTCTTGGCCAGCCAAAAACGGTGCGACTATCTTTGTGCTCTACTCCTTCGGCATCACACGAAACTGAGGTGCCCAGGGAATTTCAATTGGAATTGGGATGCCGAGCTCCTTC
>JAWWBD010000057.1:0-15237 GCA_033721115.1 Woeseiaceae bacterium
ACAGGCGTGCCTGGGCCAGTTCTTCCTGGAACGTGAGTTGCACCGTCGATTCGAGTTCCTGCATCGCATCGACGAGCGCGACGCGCCGGGTCGCATCGAGCTGCACGAAGACTTCCGAGCGGGCCGCCCCGAGCAGGTGACAGAGCCCGGGGACCCGGTTGGCCGGGACCGCTTCGAGTGTCGCCTGTACCTCGGCACGCCAGGCCTGGCCAGGTTCCGCTGCGCGCAGCGCGGCAAGCGCCGCGGCGATGCGTGCGCGCCGGCCGGCCGGCCCGTACAGCTGGTCGAGGTCCCTTGCGAGGCGCCGCGCGAAGTCCGCGACCTCGGGCCGGGACTGCGTCGTCGCCCAGGCATCGAGCCGCGGCACGATGTCGCGGCTCGGGCTCGAGTGGATCTCGGCACGAAAGCGATCTGCTGCCGGCGCGAGCTCGGCGAGTTCGACGGCGTCGCGCCGAACCGAGCGGGCGAGGTCCGAATCCGCACCGTGCGGAATCGTGCGGGCCGCTTCGCGCACGAGCAGGAAGTTTTCGAGCGCCCACGCTTCGTCGGCCAGCAGCCTTTCGAGCAGGCGCTTGCCGCTCGCCGTCTCGTCTTCGATCTGCACGCGCCCGCGATAGTCCTGCGCACGCGCCAGGACCCAGCCGTTGTCGATGTCGACCAGGTAACGCTCGAGCGGCAGTTCGCGCAACCGGCCCTGGCGTGGCTGTGATTGAATGAGTTCCTCGAAGGTCAGCGCGGCGAATATCGTGCCCACGGACCAGCCGAGGTCCGCGAGGCGCGCCCGCGCGGCGGAATACTCGGCGTGCTGCCGGCCGCCGCCGTGCTCGCGGCAGGCATAGGCCACCGGGGGCTGCACGGTGCCGTCGTTGCAGTACCAGCGGATCCGGCTGTAGGGCCCCCGTGGACTGGCCTTCATTTCCTGTACAATCTGCCGGCCCTCGGCGATCGCCTCTGGCGTCGGCGGATCGAGAGGCGCAGCCTGGAGCGTCGCAGCCCCGAACAACGCGGGCAGCGCGCCGTACGTCACAGTGGCCCGGATGCGGGTGATCAGTCGATGGCAAATGTTCCGGTAGAACAAGCGGAATACTCCGGTTTCGAGCGGGGGCTGAAGCTCTTTGCCGACGTGCGGCCGCGCGAGGGACTCACCTGCCTGATCCTGATCGGCAATATCTTCCTGATTCTCGCAGCATTTTACCTGATCAAGCCGGTCCGGGAAGGCTGGCTGGCCGTCACCGACATCGGCGGGTTTACCGCGCTCGAGGTCAAGGCCTACTCGGCGTTTGCGCAGAGCCTGCTCCTGTTCGGCATCCTGCCGGTCTACGCGCGGCTTGCTGCCAGGTGGCAGCGGCGCGTTTTGATCACGCGCGTCGGCGGCGCATTCGCGGTCGCGCTCGTCGCGTTCTGGCTGAGTCAGCCGGGCCTCCTGTTCGGCGCCCTCCCCGCGTTCGGCATCCTGTTCTACCTGTTCGTCGGCATCTTCAGCGTGACGCTCGTCGCCCAGTTCTGGGCATTCACCGCCGACGTCTATGGCGCCGAACGGGGTGCGCGTCTGTTCCCGGTCGTCGCGATCGGTGCGGCACTCGGGGCGACGGTCGGCTCCTGGCTGGGCCAGACGCTGGTTCGCCTGCCCGCCATAGAAGCGTTCGACCTGATCCTGGTCGCGCTGGTTCCGCTCGGCCTCGCGCTCGGCCTCGCGGCATGGACGGATCATCGCGGGACCTACGGCGACCCGACCGAGTGGACGACGCAGCGCTGGGAAGAACCGGCAGCCCCGCACAACGAAGGGCCGTTCCGGCTCATCCTGCGGCATCGCTACCTGTCGGCGACTGCTGCGATGATCATGGTTTTCACCTGGGTCGTGACCAGCGGTGACAACATTCTGTTCGGCATCGTCCAGCAGAGCTTTGCCGACAAGTTCGCGTACCTCGCGGACGATCCGCGCGCCTTCGACCTTGCACTGAAGGAAGCGACCACGACGTTCTACAGCGATCTCTATTTCTGGATCAACCTGATCACGCTCGTGCTGCAGGCCTTCGTCGTGTCCCGCATCCTCAGTGCCGGCGGCATGCAGGCGCTGCTCTACGCAACGCCGTTCATCTCGCTCGCAGCTTATGCCTCGATGGTATTCATGCCGATCATCGGCCTGATCAAGTTTCTGAAGGTGGCCGAGAACTCGAGCACGCTGTCGATCCACAACACCGCACGCCAGATGCTGTGGCTGCCGACGACCAAGGAAATGCTCTACCAGGCCAAACCGACGATCGACACATTGTTCGTCAGGCTCGGCGACGGACTCGCGGCCATGACGATCCTGATCGGTACCCGTGTTTTTCATCTCGGTACGACCGGGTTCATTGTTTTCAATGTGCTGCTCGTGTTCGTATGGATCGGCATCAGCGCCTACCTGCACCGCGAGCACGAACGCTGGACGGAGACCGCCGTGGCCCCACCCACACGGACCGGCCCCTGAAACACGAAAGGAGTGTCTATGCAGAAGTCACTTTGCACCGCTGTATTCCTGCTGCTGGCCGTGGGCGGTTCCGCCTCGGGCGGCGCAGAATGGAAACCGCTTTACGAGCGGGTCGATCCCGAGCTCCAGGCGGCGCTCGAGGCACGGCTGAATTCGAACCCGGAGTGGGCGCGCCTGATCCGCGCGCGCAAGATGGCGGTCGGCCTGGTCGACATGAACGGTGACACGCCCCGCTTCGCCCGCGTCAACGGCAACCAGATGATGTACGCGGCGAGCCTGCCCAAGATCGCCATCCTGCTCGGCGCATATGCCTCCTTCGAGGACGGCTCACTCAAGGAGACACCCGAGATCCATGCCGACCTCGGCGCGATGATCCGGGTATCGAGCAACTCGGCGGCGACGCGGCTGATCGACCAGGTGGGGATGAAAAAGATCCAGACGGTGCTCCGCGACCCGAGGTACGGCTTCTATGACGAGAAGCGCGGCGGCGGGCTCTGGGTCGGCAAGCGCTACGCATCGGCGGGACCGCGCGTCGGCGACCCGATGCACAACATCTCGCACGGGGCGACGGCGACCCAGGTCTGCCGCTTCTTTTACCTGCTGGCCACCGGGCGCCTGATCAATGCCGAACGTTCGGCCCAGATGCTCGAGGACCTGTCGGATCCGCGCCTGCACCACAAGTTCGTCTCCCAGGTCGACGAGCGGGCACCGGACGCGAAGATGTTCCGCAAGTCCGGCACCTGGAAACAGTGGCACTCGGACGCGATCATGGTCCGCGGTACGGCCTGGCGCAACTACATCCTGGTGGCGCTGGTCGAGAGTGAGCGCGGCGAACTTATCATCCGGCGCGTGCTGCCGGCCGTCGAGGAGCTGATCGTCCCGGCCGAGTTCGCGGACGGGATCGACGACGTCTGACGATTCTGCCGGCGCGACATGTTCCCGATCCGTGACGAGAACCCGCAGCTCGAGGTCCCGTGGGTCACGTTCGTCATCATCGGCGGGAACGTGCTGGCCTGGGCCCTGTTGCAGGGCCTGGGCGGCGAACCGGCGCTGACCCGCTCGATTTGTGCGCTCGGCCTGATTCCCGGCGAACTCTTCGGGACCATGGACCTGGCGCGGCTCCCGCAGGCCCTGCCCTGCCGGTACGACGGCGACGCGAGCTGGCTCACCGTACTGAGCTCGATGTTCCTGCACGGCGGCTGGATGCACATCATCGGCAACATGTGGTTTATGTGGATCTTCGGCGGCAACGTCGAGGACGCGATGGGGCCCGTCCGGTTCCTCGCCTTCTACCTCTTGTGCGGCTTCGCCGCGGCGGCGGCGCAGATGCTCGCGAATCCGGCCTCACCCATCCCGATGGTCGGCGCCTCGGGCGCGATAGGCGGCGTCATGGGCGCCTACATCATCCTGTACCCGCGCGTGCACGTGCACATGCTCCTGGTACTGGGCTTCTACGTGACGACGATCGCCGTGCCCGCCCTCTGGATGCTCGGTTACTGGATCTTCGTGCAGTTCATCGGCGGGCTCGCGAGCGCCGGCGCGCCCGGGGGCGGCGTCGCGTTCTGGGCGCACGTCGGCGGCTTCCTCGCGGGCGCCGTGCTCGTGTTCCTGTTCAAGAACGAGCAACTGCTGGCGGCGCATCCCTACCGCGGCTGGCGTCAGCGCCGGCACGAATCACGCGCCTGGCACCGGACCCGGGGCGGCCGCCGGCGCTGACGGGGCCGGCCGCCGGTCGCGGCAAGGCCGAACACCCGGCTACCAGCGTGCGCGCGTACCCCGCACGTCCACGTGCACGAAGGGCCCGTGCGCGGACGTGCTGCCGTAGACCCCGATGCCGCCGATGCGCGGCCCGAATTCACCGCGCCGGGACATGTCGTCGATGAACTTCGCGAGCCAGCGGGCGTCGTCCCTGTTCACGCGGCCGTCGCCGTTCAGGTCGTCCATGATCCCGTCGGCCGGCGCCTCGTCGATGTAGAAGTCCGCCGCCCCGCCCCAGACGTGCCGGCTGTACTGCACGTTGCCGATCGCACGGTTGTAGAACGGCGTCCGGTAGCCGCTCATGATCACGAAGCCGCCGGTCGGCCGCCCGGACCGGTTGAGCGTCGCGATGATGTTCTCGAGCTTGAGCAGCAGCGACGAGCGCAGCACGAGGTACTTGGGCCAGCCTGACTCCTGCTTGGCCAGGAATTCGCCCAGCGTGAAATTCGGCGACACGGCGACGTCGCGGTTGGCCTCGGTGACCTCGACGAAGCCGAGCGGCGGCAGGTAGATGTCGAGCCCCCGCAGCGGCGTCGCCGGGTAGCGCCCGATCCGGTAGCCGTTCAGCCGTTCGTCCTTGCCGACCCGGTCGGCGGGCACCATGACGAAGACGTGGATGCGGGCCGTCTCGCCGGTGGCCAGGTTCTCGATCTCGAGCACGGCTAAGCCCGGCGTCGCGGGCGCCGTGAGCGGGACACCGGCCCCGTCGACCGGTCGTCCATCGAGCGAAAGTTTCGCGCCCGCCGTCGCGTCGAGGAACCCGACCTCGATCGTGCTGCCGGGCATGACGAAGATCGCGAACACCGGATAAGGCACGGTCTGCCCGTTGACCATGAGCGGTACGTCGAGCCGGGACGAGTCCCACGCCGCCGCCGGGCCGGCAAGAAGCGCAAGCAGCACCGCCAGCTGCGAATACTTGAACGCGCTCACCGGTTCTGCTCGCGCAATGCCGCGATCACGACGGCGTCCCGTTCGTAGATGTCGCGCCGGAACGTGACCTCGCCGTCCTCGAGTGAGAATGCCGTGAAGTAGACCAGGTAAGTCGGCACGTGCTCCTTCAGGTTGACGGTGCGCGTCTCGTTACTCGCGAGCATCGAGTCGAGGCTGTCAGCCGCAGGATGGGCTTCACGGGACAGGAGCCAGCGCGCGAGCACGAGCGGCTGCTCGAGCCGGATGCAGCCGGAGCTGAAACTCCGCTCCTGGCGCGCAAACAGCTCCCGCGACGGCGTATCGTGAAGATAGACCGCGTGCGGGTTGGGCATCATGAACTTGATGCGACCCAGCGCGTTCTGGGGTCCCGGTTTCTGGCGCAGCAGCACGTTAAAATTGCGCGCGTTCGTATTGCTCCAGTCGAGTGCATCGACGGCCACGAAGCGGTCGCTGCCCTGCGGCTTGACCTCGAAACCTTTCGCCGCCTCCGCGGCCGCGTTTTTCTTCAGTGCGGGGAGCTTGTCCTTGGTGGCGATGCTGTAGGGCACGTTCCAGTAGGGATTCAGCACCATGTACTTCAGGGTCTCGGTAAAAACCGGCGTCTGCCGGTAAGGCTGGCCGACGATGACGTTCATCGACAGCGCCGGCACGCCCTTGTCCATCACGCGCAGCGTGAACGCGGCGATGTTCACCCGGATGTAGGTCTCGGGGCTCTGCCGCGGCAGCCAGCGCCAGCGCTCGAGGTTCGCGTCGATGCGCTCGATCCACGACACCCTGGTCGCATTCATCACCTCCAGCGTGTTCGCGCCGACGAGGCCGTCCGGTTCCAGGCCCGCGGCGCGCTGGAAGGCGACGACCTCGCGCCGCAAATCGTCGTCGTAGACCGGCGTGTGCTCGCCCGGCCCCATGAGCCGCTGTTTCAGCAGAATGACCCGGTCGCTGGTCTGACCGGGTTTCAGGAGCGGCCCGGCCGCGATCTGGACCGTGGTTTCGTCGCCGGACGCGGCGATCTCCGCACGGCGTTCCACGAGCCGCCAGTACTCGGGGTCGGCCGGCCACAATGCCTCGAGCACGGTCGGTATTTCAGCGCGCTCGGCGGCGGAATTCGCGAGCAGCGCCACCGCATCCACCTCTGCCTGCGGCAGCTGCCAGTTCGCGTCGAGGTTCGGCGGGAATACCGCGCCGCGCCCGCGGTGCAGCGCCTGGCCCAGGAACGCATCGGTCAGCAGGATCTCCAGCGCGGTCCGCGACGGCGCGTCTTCCGCGGCCAGCAATTTCTCGAGTACCGACCGGTGATAACGCTCCGGCGCGAACCCGTGGCCGACCGAGCGGCTGATCGCCGACAGCAGCCCGGGCACCTGGGCTGCCAGCGGTCCCCGGTCAACCCAGAGGGGCGCATGATCCCTGTCCCGATAGACCCGTGAAACCAGGTCCGGCTCGAGCAGCCGTTCTCCGGCGATGATCGGCGCGTCGCCTGCGTCGAGTCCCTCGAGGAAGCTGCGGATCCGGTCCGGTTGCCCGGCCAGCTGCGCCAGGGCCGCCGAAGAAAGGGCCAGTGACAACAGGATAGACGGGAATATCGACCTCGACGTGCGCATGAAGAAGCTCCTCGGGATACCGGTACGGAACCCCGGGAGTATATCGAAGCGCGGGTGCTGGAATCATGGGCGCCTGCCCGATCCGGCTAACGGGCTCCGGTCAGAGATCGTAGCCGCGTTCCTCATGCAGCACGAGGTCGAGCCCCTCCGTCTCCTGGTCGCTCGTGACCCTGAGCGGCGTGACCGCATTGATTACCTTGAGCAGCACGAAGGTGACGATTCCGCACCAGGCGATCGTCGCGACGGCGCCGAGCGCCTGCACACCGAACTGCTGTGCGATGCCGACACCGTCGGGCAGGCCCATGCCGCCGTAGCTCGCGCTGACGAAGACCGAGGTCAGCAGCAGGCCCAGCAATCCGCCGACGCCGTGCACCGGAAAAACGTCGAGCGAGTCGTCGATGTGCAACGTTCGCTTCATTGCCATCGTCGCGAAGAAACAGACGATGCCCGCGCTGAGGCCGATCACGATCGCCCCGCCCGGCCCGACGAAGCCCGATGCCGGCGTGATGGTGCCCAGGCCGGCGACCATGCCCGTGACGATGCCGAGCACGCTCGGCTTGCCGAACTTCACCCATTCGGCCGTCATCCACGCGAGCGACCCGCAGGCCGCGCCGAGGTGCGTGACCAGCATCGCCATGCCCGCCGCGCCGTTGGCCGCGACGGCGCTGCCGGCGTTGAAACCGAACCAGCCGACCCAGAGCATGGCGGCACCCGCCACGGTCCAGGGCAGGTTGTGCGGCGGCATCGGCGTTTCCGGGAAGCCCTTGCGGTTACCGATGACCAGTGCCGCAACCAGCGCCGCGACGCCGGCGTTGACGTGCACGACGGCGCCGCCGGCAAAGTCCATGAATCCCCGTTCCATCAGCCAGCCGCCGCCCCAGACCCAGTGTGCGACGGGCGCGTAGACCAGGAGCAGCCAGAGCATGCTGAACACCATCATCGGCGCGAAGCGCACGCGCTCGGCGAAGCCGCCCACGATGAGCGCCGGCGTGATGATCGCGAACGTCATCTGGAACATAACGAACACGGTCTCGGGCATCGTGCCGGACATCGAATCGGCACCGACGCCGGCAAGGAACGCCTTGCCGAAGCCGCCCGTCATGCCGCCGAACGCGGCGCCGTCGCCGAAGGTCAGCGTATAGCCCACGACGACCCAGAGGATGGATGCGGCGCAGGCGATCGCGAAGCACTGCATCATGACCGAGAGCACGTTGCGGCTGCGCACGAGTCCTGAATAGAACAGCGCGAGGCCCGGCAGCGTCATGAACAGCACGAGCGCCGTCGACGTGAGCATCCAGGCCGTATCGCCGGAATCGAGCTGCTGTGCGGAGACTGCACCCGGAAGCAGTGCCGCGCCGAGAACCAAGAGTTTCCTGTTCAACATAGTCGTGTCCGCCTGTTCGCCTAGAGCGCGTTTTCGCCGGTTTCGCCGGTCCGGATGCGCACCACCTGGTGCAGGTCCGAGATGAAGATCTTGCCGTCGCCGACCTTGCCGGTCTTGGCGCTCTGTTCGATCGCCTCGACGGCCCGGTCGAGGAGCTCGTCGGTGACCGCCACCTCGATCTTCATCTTGGGTACGAAATCGACCTGGTACTCGGCGCCCCGGTAGAGTTCGGTATGTCCGCGCTGCCGGCCGAAACCCTTGACTTCGCCAACGGTCATGCCGGTGATCCCGATTTCCTGCAAGGCGGTGCGGACGTCATCGAGCTTGAACGGTTTGACGATCGCCGTAATCAGTTTCATCTGAAAGCCCCCGTCTGCTTGTACTTTCTTATTCTCCCCGCGGGTTTCAAGATACCATCGCGCGAGCGTTGGCGCAGCAGCAAAGGAAGACCGCGCTTGGACGAGCCATTCGAACTCATCTGGATCGGTTTCCTCGCCAGCCTGGCCGCGGGTCTCGGCACATCCGTCGGCGCGCTCGCGATCTTCGGCGTCCGGCAGTTGTCGGATCGGCTCGAGGACGGGCTGTTGAGCTTTGCTGCCGGGATCATGCTGGCGGCGAGTATCTTCTCGCTGATCCTCCCCGGCATCGGCTACGGGGAGGCCTCTACCGGGAGCCGGCCGCTGGCGGTGGCCATCGTCAGTGCCGGACTCGTCATCGGTGCCGTGGTCCTCTACCTGGTCCACGCCTTCGCCCCGCACGAGCACTTCCTCGCCGGCCGCGAGGGGCCCGAGAAGACCAGGCTGAGCCGCATCTGGTTGTTCGTCATCGCGATTACACTGCACAACTTCCCGGAGGGCATGGCCGTGGGCGTCGGCTTTGCCGGCGGCGACCTGGCCAACGGCCGCTCGCTCGCGACCGGCATCGGCCTGCAGAATGTCCCGGAAGGCCTCGCGGTGGCGGCCTCGCTGCTCGTCGTGGGCTATTCGCGGTTCCAGGCCTTCCTGCTGGCAACGGTCACGGGGCTCGTCGAGCCGGTCGGCGGGCTGTTCGGCAGTGCCATGGTTTCGCTCGCCGAGCCCCTGATGCCCTGGACGCTCGGTTTCGCGGCCGGCGCGATGCTGTTCATCATCAGCGACGAAGTCATCCCGGAAACGCACCGCGGCAACTACGAGAACCTGGCCACCTTTGCATTGCTCGGAGGATTCATCATCATGATGTTCCTGGATGCGACTTTGGGCTGAGGGCCAACGCACGACGATGATTTCCTTCACCGTTCTGGTCTGGATCACCTTCCTGCTGCTGATTGCCGCGGTCATCGCACTCGATCTCGGCGTATTCCATCGTGAGTCCCGGCTGGTCAGCCTGCCCGAGGCGCTCGGCTGGTCCGCCGCCTGGTTTGCGCTGGCCCTGGTCTTCAATGTCGGCGTGTATTACCTCTACGAGCTCAACCCGCACGGCTGGGACATGGATACTTCCCAGCTCAGCGGGCAGGAGGCAGCGCTCCAGTTCTTCACCGGGTACCTGGTCGAGAAATCGCTTTCCGTCGACAACATCTTCGTCATTGCGATGATCTTCAGCTATTTCCAGGTACCGGCGATCCACCAGCATCGCGTGCTCTTCTGGGGCATCCTGGGTGCGGTTTTCCTGCGCGGCGTGATGATTGTCGGCGGCCTGGCGCTCCTCGAACGCTTCAGCTGGCTCACCTACGTACTCGGCGCGCTGCTCGTCTATTCCGCCGCCAAGATGCTGATCATCCGCCACGACAACGTCGATGTGGCAGGCAATCCGGTCATCGGCCTGGTCAAGCGGATGACGCCGGTTACCGATCGCTTCCACGATGATCACTTTTTCGTCCGCATCGACGGCGTGCGAATGGCAACGCCGCTGTTCGTCGCGCTCGTGCTGGTCGAGATCAGCGACGTCATGTTCGCCGTCGACTCGATCCCGGCCATATTCGCGATCACGACGGATCCGTTCATCGTCTTCACCTCGAATATTTTCGCCTTGCTCGGCCTGCGGTCTTTGTACTTCGTACTGGCCGGCCTGATGGACAAGTTCCGCCACCTGAAGACGAGCCTTGTGTTCCTGCTCTGTTACATCGGCGTCAAGCTGCTGCTGGTACACCACTACCCGATCCCGAATACCGTCTCCCTTGCGGTCATATCCGGCATCCTGGCCGTGGGCATCCTGGCCTCGACTTCCGCCGCCCGGGATACCGCCGCGCTGATCTCGCCGCTCGCTGACCATCTCGAGAAGCTGCTCACGGCCTCTTACCGCCAGGCTCGGCGTGCGGCCATCCTGCTGCTCGGCTCGTCGGTGCTCCTGATCGGCGTCGCGATGATCGTGCTGCCCGGGCCGGCGATCCTGGTCGTGCCGCTGGGTCTCTCGATCCTCGCGCTCGAGTTCGCCTGGGCCGCGCGCTGGCTGGGCAAGATCAAGCAAACCGCCGCGAATGCAGGGCGGAAATTCAGAAAATCGCCCTGAGGCCGGAATGGATTTCGAACGTCACATCGAACTCGACCAACGAATCGTCGCCGCGGCGAAGGACATCAAGGTTTTGTCCTGGCTGACCTGGTCACCGGACAAGATGGCGGATTTCCTTGCCCGCTGGCACAGGGGGGCACCGAAGCTGCCGGAGATCGAGTATCCGCCGGGCGATGTTCTCGACGAACCGATGCGTGCTTTCTCCGCGGCGGAAGATGGCCTCGCGGCACTCGACGATCCCGTCGGCCGCTACCTGCTCGATACGGCGCGCTCCTACCGCGTACTGTGCCAGTTGCTCCAGGCCGCCGGGACCGGTGCGATGGCCGGACACAGCCGCGAACTTTACGGCGCACCGGGCGACGTGTTGTCGGAAGGCAGCGTCAACAACCTGCAGGCGGCCCGTCACTTCCTCAAGCACAGCGAGCAGTTCTACCGGGCGACGCACCTGCACGAAGCCGACTACTGCATTCCCGCTGCGATCGTGAAGGAGGACCTCGAGAAAGGGCTCGGCGAGGTGTTCCCCGAGGGCACGGTCAAGGTGGTCGTCGATCCGAACCTCGCGTCGAAAGCGGCAGCCGGTGCGACCCGTATCCGCTTGCGGGATGAAACCTGCTTCTCGGAATACGACATCGAGCAGCTGCTGCAGCACGAAGCCTTCGTGCACAGCCTGACCGCATTGAACGGCCGGGCGCAGCCGAACATTACCTGCCTGAGCCTCGGTGCACCGCGCACCACCGGTCCGCAGGAGGGACTCGCGACCTTTGCGGAGATCGTCACCGCAGCCATCGACATCGACCGTCTCGAGCGGATCGCGCTGCGCGTCATCGCGATCGACATGGCACTCGAGGGCGCCGATTTCATCGAGGTATTCCGCTACTTCCTCGACGCCGGGCAGCCGGAGACCGAGAGCTTCAATTCCGCGATGCGCGTGTTCCGGGGCGCACCCGTCACCGGCGGCGCCGCGTTCACGAAGGACGTCGTGTACCTGCACGGCCTGCTCGAGGTGCACACGTTCTTCCGCTGGGCGCTGCACAACCAGCGCATGCACCTGTGCCGCAACTTCCTGGCGGGCCGGATGACCATCACCGATGCCATTCGGCTGGCACCGATGTTCGAAGCCGGCCTCGTCGCCGGCCCGACCTACCTGCCGCCGTGGATGACGAGGACCAACGGGTTAGCCGGTTATCTCGCCTTTTCGATTTTCGCGAGCAAGATCAGCGTGGACGCGATCGACGAACACCATCGCTTCGAGCGCGTGGACGAGCTGAGCGCCTGAAAAAAAAACGGCGGCGCACGAAGCGCCGCCGTCTCGTCTTTCGCCAATGCCGTCGGGAACCGAAGTCCGCCCCCGCGGGACGGCCCGGCCCTTGGCGGTTACCGCTTAACGGCTCGCCATGGCCTGACCGGAGTCCGTTCCCGCCAGGTCGAAGCGATCGAGCATCATCACCTTGTGCCACGCATCGACAAAGTCGTTGACGAACCGCTGTTCGCCGCCATTCTCGGCGTAGACCTCGGCAATGGCGCGGAGCTCGGCGTGGGAGCCGAAGACCAGGTCGACCGGCGTCGCGGTCCACTTCAGTTCTCCGGTCTCGCGATCGCGCCCTTCGTAGATACCCGCCGCGCCGTCAGACTTGCTCCACGCGGTGTCCATGCTGAGCAGGTTCACGAAGAAGTCGTTCGTAAGCGTGCCGGGCTTGTCGGTGAACACGCCGTGACTCGCGCCATCCGCGTTCGCATCCAGCGCCCGCATGCCGCCGACGAGGACGGTCATCTCGGGAACCGTCAGCGTCAGGAGATTCGCCTTGTCCACCAGCAGGTCCGTCGGGGACCGCATCGCGCCTTCACCGTAGTAGTTGCGGAAGCCGTCTGCGCGCGGGCGCAGGACCTCGAACGACTCGATGTCGGTCCATTCCTGCGACGCGTCGGTACGTCCCGGCATGAACGGCACCTTGACCTGGTAACCCGCGGCTTCGGCGGCCTTCTCGATTGCCGCTGCACCGCCAAGGACGATCAGGTCGGCGAGCGAGATGCGCTTGCCGCTTCTCCGCTGGGCGCTGTTGAAATCCTGCTGGATGCGCTCGAGGCGTGCGAGCACCTTCTCGAGCTCCTCGGGATCGTTCACGTCCCAACTGACCTGCGGCGCGAGGCGAATGCGGGCGCCGTTCGCGCCGCCACGCATGTCGGTACCGCGGAAGGTCGAGGCCGACGCCCAGGCCGTACGCACGAGCTCGGGAATGGTCAGACCGGACTCGAGAATCTGCTTCTTGAGGCGGTTGACGTCACCGGCGTTGACCAGCTTGTGATCGACCGCCGGCACCGGGTCCTGCCAGACCAGGATCTCGTCAGGGATCTCCGACCCGACGTAGCGTGCCCGGGGGCCCATGTCGCGGTGCGTGAGCTTGAACCAGGCCTTGGCGAACGCCAGCTCGAACTCTTCCGGGTTTTCCATGAACCGCTTCGAAATCTCACGATAGCTCGGGTCCACCTTGAGCGAGAGATCCGTCGTCAGCATCACCGGCGGGTTGCGCTTGCCTTCGATGTGCGCGTCCGGAACCATGTTGGCAGCCGATTCGTTTTCCGGAATCCACTGCACGGCACCGGCCGGGCTTTTGACCTGCTTCCACTCGAACGCGAACAGGTTCTGCAGGTAGTTCATGCTCCACTGCGTCGGCGTCACGGTCCAGGCGCCTTCGAGGCCGCTGGTGATCGTGTCGGCGCCGTTGCCGCTGCCGCACTTGTTGGTCCAGCCGAAGCCCTGCTCCTCTATCCCTGCTGCTGCAGGTTCCGGGCCGACGCAGTCCTCGACCTTGTGCGCACCGTGCGTCTTGCCGAAGGTGTGGCCGCCGGCGATCAGCGCGACGGTCTCTTCGTCGTTCATCGCCATCCGGCCGAAGGTCTCGCGAATGTCCTTTGCAGCCAGGAGCGGATCAGGATTGCCGTTCGGCCCTTCCGGGTTCACGTAGATGAGTCCCATCTGCACGGCAGCGAGCGGTTTCTCGAGCTCGCGGTCACCCTTGTAGCGCTCGTCGGCGAGCATCTCGGTCTCGGGTCCCCAGTACACGAGGTCGGCTTCCCAGTCGTCCTCGCGGCCGCCGGCGAAGCCGAAGGTCGTAAAGCCCATGGACTCGAGCGAGACGTTGCCGGCCAGGATCATCAGGTCGGCCCAGGACAGGCTGCGGCCGTACTTCTGTTTGACGGGCCACAGCAGGCGCCGGGCCTTGTCGAGGTTGCCGTTATCGGGCCAGCTGTTGAGCGGCTCGAAGCGCTGCTGGCCGCCGCCCGCGCCGCCGCGGCCGTCGAGCGTGCGGTAGGTGCCCGCGCTGTGCCAGGCCATGCGGATCATGAAGGGTCCGTAGTGGCCCCAGTCGGCCGGCCACCAGTCCTGCGACGTGGTCAGCACCTTTTCGATGTCCGCCTTGACGGCGTCGAGGTCGAGGCTCGCGAACGCCGCGGCGTAATTGAAATCATCGCCCAGCGGGTTCGACTCGGGGCTGTGTGCGCGGAGCGGGCTCAGGTCCACCATCTCCGGCCACCAGAACTGGTTTGATTTGGGTGCGCCCTGCGCGAAAACGCTGCCGGCGGGCAACGTCACGAACACCGCGAGGGCTGTGAACAACGTGGTCTTGAATCGCATCATTGGAATGGTTCCTCCCATGTCCGGGCAGATTGCCCATGCGATAAATATAGTCGGATGTTATAAGTGTACTAATTGATTTTTTGGAATTGATTGCGCGGGTAAAACGATCATGAATCCGTCCCCGGCAGCCTGTAGACTCTCGGCATGCCCCTGGTCAAAGCCTATGCCGCGACGGCACTCGTGTTCCTGGTCGTCGACCTCGCCTGGATCGGCCTGTTCCTGCGCCAGATTTACGAAGACCAGCTCGGGTCGCTGATGCGCGATACGCCGGCCGGATGGGCCGCCGGTGTGTTCTACGTGGCCTATATCGTCGCCCTCTTCCACTTCGCCGTGCGGCCCGCGCTCGAGAAGGCGCGCTGGTCGGTGGCGGCCGGCAATGGTGCCGCGCTCGGCGCCATCGCCTACGGCACCTACACCCTGACCAACTTCGCGATCTTCGCGGGGTGGTCGGTCACCCTGGTCGTCTCCGACATCGCCTGGGGCGCGTTGCTCTCGGGCAGCTCGGCGGCTGCCGGGTACCTGGCGGCCCGACAGCAGTGACATTGGACTCCGGCATGCTCGAAGGCATCCGCATCGTCGAGATCGAGGGGCTCGGGCCCGGGCCGTTCGCCGGCATGCTGCTGGCCGATCTCGGCGCCGAGGTCATCGTCGTGCACCGCCCCGACCCGCCGCCGGGCACATCCGGACGGAGCCTGCTCGATCGCGGCAAGCAGTCGATCGTGCTCGATCTCAAGCAGGCGGACGACGTCGCGACGCTGAAACGACTCGTTGCCACGGCCGACGGCCTGGTCGAGGGCTTCCGCCCCGGCGTCATGGAGCGCATGGGACTCGGCCCGGACATCCTCTGCACCGCAAATCCCCGCCTGGTCTACGGCCGCGTGACCGGCTGGGGCCAGGACGGACCGCTTGCGCCGCGGGCCGGCCACGATCTCGACTTCATCGGCCTCTCCGGTGCGCTGTGGTATGCATCACCAGC
>JAWWBD010000058.1:0-15111 GCA_033721115.1 Woeseiaceae bacterium
CGACATCCTGTCGCCCGAGGAGCGGGACCTGCGCAGGCGCGGCTACCGGAACATGGTCAAGGTCATGAAGATGTACCACGACGCCGGCGGCAAACTGCTGGCCGGCACCGACTGCTCGAGCTGGGCCATCCCGGGCCTCGTGATGCACCACGAGCTCGACGTCTTCGTCACCGAAGCCGGCCTGACGCCGATGGAGGCGATCATCACGGCGACGCGCAACCCGGCAGAAGCCTGGCGCGTGCTGGACGAGCAGGGCACGATCGAGGCGGGCAAGCTGGCGGCGCTGTTCGTCGTCAACTCGAACCCGCTCGAGGACATACACAACACGCAGGACATCGAGTGGGTGATCAAGGACGGCAAAATCGTCAACAACGGATTTCATCCCTGGTTCGACAGCCCGCTCAAGAATTTCTACAGCAATTTCGACGACCACACTGAAGCACTTATCGAGCGCATGGAAAAAGGCATCCGGCACCGGACCGGCCTGCGCGACGTCGGGCCAGCCTGGTCATTCGGCGCGCCGATGCCCGGCATCCTGTCGATCTCTCCGCGTATCGTCACCGAGGGCGACGCAACCTTTACGATGACGCTCAGGGGCGTCGGCTTCATGAAGAAGTCGGTCGTCTTCCTCGACGACAACCCGGTACCGACCGAATTCGTGAGCGACAGCGAGCTGCGTGCCACGATCGACGAGACCAAAGTGCGCTCGCCGGCAACGATCGGTGTGCGCGTCAAGAACCTGGACCAGTTCGCGGCGCAGCCACACTGGGGCGGCACGACCTCGCTGCCCAAGCCGCTGCTCGTCGACTTCCGCTACGACGACTAGATCGAATCCGGCAGGCAAAACAAAAGGGGCAGGACCGGCGGTCCTGCCCCTTTTTCGTTTTGCAAAGTTATCGCTAGCGGTAGTTGTACTGGAACGAGATACCGTAGCTTTCGTACATCGACGGCGACATGTCGTTGAACTTGATGCCGTCACTGCGAACGTCGAACTGGGGATTGTACTCTTCCGAGACGCCAAAGAGATTGCGTCCCCAGGCCGACAGGCGCCAGGTTCCGTCCTCAGGGCCGAAGCCGATGGAGACGTTCATGTCCGTGTGCTTGCCGACCTTCTGCACGAGGTCGAATTCTTCGATGTTGGAGATGTAGCCGTCCGACGTCGAAATGTTCACGTCGGCAAATCCCATGAAGCGATTGCTGAGCGGCCGCGAATAGTCGAGCTTCAGCGCAAACTTCCAGTCCGGCGTCCTCGGGGCCGGCGCTCCGGAACGATCGATCGTGCCTGCCAGCTCGTCATCGCCGACCAGTTCGATCGATTCTTCTTCCGTGATGCAGGGCCCCGTGTCGGCGACTTCGAATTCGGCAGCCGTGCAGCCCGCGTTGCCGTACTCGACCATCTCACCGTCGAGGATGGCGCCGGCTAAGCGTGCACGCAGATTCTGGCTCAGCGCCGCGTCGATCGAGAACTCGACACCGCGAACGCGCTGCAGGCCGGCATTGGTGGCGACCGCAACATTCGTGCCGCCCGTTCCGCCTATGTCAGTCACGATCGTCGCGAGCTGAAGATCCTCGACTTCCTGGTTGAATATGGCAACGTCGTAGCGGGCACGCTGGTCCCAGAAGTCGCCTTTCGCTCCGATCTCCCAGATTTCCGCCTGCTCGGGTTTGAAGACGAATTCGCTCTCGTCACCCGGGAGCGAGGCCACGGCGCTGTCGTAGCCGCCGGCCTTGAAGGCCGTCGCGTACTTGGCATACAGCGACAGATCCTCGTTCGGCCGGTAGCGGAATACGACCTGCGGATCGAACTCGGACTGTTCGAGCGGCACCTGGAGGGGTCCCGTGTTGCGGCGAATATCCGGATCCAGCGCGGTGAAGCCGATCGGCTGCGTGTTCGGCGACGCCCACGCCACCGGGATCTGCCGTTCACGCCACAGCTGCGTAAAGCCCGCCTGACCGCTGGTCGTGACCGCCGGCTCACAGATGACCTCGTCGTCCTCGTTGACGTAGGTTGCACAACTTCCGGGGCCATCCGGCTCCTCGGCAAACACGTAGCGCGCGCCCCAGCCCTGGATGAAGCCTTCCTTCTCCACGTCCGACCAGCGGCCGCCGATGTCGAGCGAGGCCTTGTCATCCATGAAATTGAACGTCACGGCGGCAAAGAGACTCTTCCACGTCGCCTCCTCCCAGGCTTCGTTGTAACGCCGTGGCCGGCGCAGGCCCGCCTCCAGGGAGTCCGAAATGAGGTCCAGGTCATTGTCCTGCCAGTAGGCGCCGATCATCCATTGGACTTTCGCCGCCGGGGCCGAAGAGATCCGGAACTCCTGGCTTACCTGTCTCAGGTCCTCGTCGCGAATGCGTGCATTGTTGAAGAACGGCGAATAGCTGTTGATGCGGAAGTACGCGCGGTAGTAATCGACGTGACCGGTGAGCGAAGACAGCTGAATGCCGTTCGGCAGCGTGTACTCGAGATCGAGATACGCGTTGGTCGATTCCAGGTCGTCGTAGCTCGACAGGTCCTCGCCGTATTCCGCCTGGCGCATGGCCAGCGCCACGTCGAAGGCGTCGATCATGCCCGTGCCCGAGGCGTCTTCCTCGGAGACGTCGATGGGCGGCGTGAACCAGGTGTCCGTTTTCAGGCCCTTCCGTCCCCATCCGGAGGGACCGCTGCTGTCGCAGAGGGGCGGATACGAATCGAGCTGATCGAAGCTCGTGCGACCCGGGACCAGTGCGTCCCGATCGAGCATCCAGGGCTGGCCGGCCCGCGGGTGCGGCGGGTCGGGTGAATCGCGATCCGGGATGTTGGCGGGGTCGAGCTCCTCGTAACCTCTGCCCAGGCACACGGCGACCGGTTCCGGCCCCTGTTCGGTATCGCTGATCCCGACCCGGGCAGTGGCCCGGAAGGAATCGTTGGGCGTCCACCTGAGCGTCACGCGCCCGGCCAGGTCGCGGCGCTCGGGGAAGTCGTCGCCGGTGATCACGTCCTTCAGGAACCCGTCCGTCTCGTCGTACTTGCCCGCGAACCGGATTCCCACCGTGTCGGAGAGCGGTCCCCCGACTCCGCCTTCGAGCGTCCTGCGGTTGTAGTTACCGAACTCCGCCCGGATATCGCCTTGCCACTCGGGCGTCGGCTTCTTGGTGACCAGGTTGAACGCGCCGGCGACGGCGCTGGCGCCGAAGTAGACCGGCTGCGGGCCGCGGAGCACCTCGATACGCTCCAGGTCCACCAGTGCCGCCTTGACCATCGACGTCCGGCCGAAGAGCACCCCGTCGACGAACGTCGGCGCCGCCTGTTCCAGCATCAGGCTCGAACCTGCCGTACCGATGCCGCGGATCGAGATGTTCTGATCCTGCATGCGCGTGTCGATCTCGATCGTCGGCGAGAACTCCGCAAGATCGTCCATCGTGCGGTAGCCCTGCTGCTGGATCTCGAGCCCGCTGAAAGCTTCGATCGAAATCGGAACTTCCTGGAGCGACTGCTCCCGGCGCTGCGCGGTCACGACGATTTCCTCGAGTCTGAGGCCGTCCTGCTGCGCGCCCGCCGTCGCGGGAAGGAGTGCGGAAAATGTCAGTGCCGCGCTCGCGGCGATTGCGGCAATCCTGCCGGTTCGTGCTTTCATTGCGTCTACCCCCATATAGCCGAACTGAAAATCGTTTCTTGTTATTTAAAATCCCGGCCAGTCTAAACCCATGGTCTGCCCAATTCCTCTACGGGTGAATCATTTACAGTTGCAACCTATTGCACAGCCTCTTCGTAATAGCTCTCGTCGATGTATTTCTCCGGCGACGGCAGCGGTGGTTGCATCACGCCCATGACTTCACGCAGCGCGATCACCGTTTCGAGACCCGGCCGCTCGATGCGGAGACGCGGAATGAAACCGACGTCCGGATCGAGGGCTTCTTCGTAGTCCGCGGTTGCCGCCTCGACACTGGTGTCCCCTGCCGCGGCCAGCACTGCGATAGCCTCGTCGCGGTTGGCAGGATCGAGCAGCCAGTCGGCGGCTCCGACCATGGCGCGGATGTAGCGCACGAGGAGATCGCGGTGTGACGCCGCCCAGTCTGTGCGTGCAGCGGCGACGTTACGCGAGTAGTCCTTCACGTAGTCCTCGGAATGGGCCAGTACCGTGAAGCCGCGATTCCGGACCTCGTCCGTCCAGCGTATGAAGCCGGCAACGGTTTCGCCGCGCAGCATCGACTCGGTCCTGAGCCTCGTATTGCCGACCGACTTGAGCTCGTAATCCTCGTTCAGCATCAGGCCGTTTTCCCGAAGCATGTAAATGAGCACGCCGGCATAACCCGTGTCGACGGCGTCGACGGCGAGCGTCTTGCCACGGAGATCATCGAACGATTCGATACCGGGCGCCACGAACAGGTCGCGGGCGAGGCCCCGGTAGCCGCCGAGGAAAATGACGAAGTCATGCGGGGTGCCGTCGGCGCCCTGGCCTTCGGCCCATGCAATGATGTTGTCGGCGTTGGTTTGAACGATGTCGTAGGTGCCGTCGATGAAATTCCGCATCTGCTCCTTCGACGAACGCACGCGATGGAAGCGGACGCTCAGGTCTTCGGCGGCGAAATACCCTTTGTGCTCGGCGACGAGCCCCACCGCGCCTATGCCGGAAAACCCGCCCAGGTCTATCACGTCCTCGGCAACGGCCGGGGAGGCAGCCGCGAAAAGCAGTGTGCTGAAATAAATCAGGGCGATTTGTCTCGTACGCATTGTTGGTGGACCTCGCTTGTCGTTGGGTGTACTGATGAGGGCAGATCTCGTCGTATCCGCCCCCGAGACCGCAGGTATCAGGGTTTGGGACCCACGAGCAGCCGGGCGTCCGCGGCCGGTTTCGGGCGGAATTTCTGCACCCGCCCGACGTGCACGTCGGCAATGTAGAGATTGCCTTCATCGTCGACGCTGAACTGGTGCGGGCCCCAGAACGCACCGGGCAATTTGCCGAACGTGCCCCAGGAATAGAGCAGTTCGCCGTCCAGGTCGTACTTCAGCATTTTGTTCGTCCAGCCGTCGCTGACCCACATGTGCTGGTCGCGGCTGATGTGGATGTAGTAGGGATACGTAATGTCGTTCCACTCGTCCAGATAGTTGCCGTCGGCGTCGAACACCTGGATGCGGGAGTTGGCGCGGTCGCAGACATAGACCCGGCCTTCCTGGTCAACGGTGATGCCGTGGACCGTGTCGAACTGACTTTTGCCGGTGCCGGGCGTACCCCATTCGAGCAGGAAGCGGCCGGCGCGGTCGAACTTCACGACGCGCGAATTCTCGTAACCATCGCTGACGAAAAAGTCACCGTTCGGCAGGAATGCGATGTCCGTCGGGCGGTTGAAGTGATGCGCGTCGTTGCCAGGGACCCGGAACTCTCCCAGTGACATGACCAGTTCGCCGTCGTTGGTCAGCTTGTGCACCATGTGCGCACCGTCGTCAATGAGCCAGACGTGCCGCTCGGGATCGTGCGGGTTCATGACGACGCGATGCGGCCGGACCATCAGGTCATTGTGCTGCTCCCAGGACTCGACCAGTTCGCCATCGCGATCGAAGACCAGCAGGTGCAGCCCGCGCCGGGGATGGCGCTCCGGATCGTCGGGTGCAAACGAAAAACGGGATGCATTGCGTTCCGGCACGATGGACCGGGTCGGTTCGAGTTCGGGCAGACAGCCGCGATGGAATACGAACACGCGGTCCGCGGATTGTGCCCATACGCCGGCCGTGGACCCCATCTGCCAGCCCTCGCCGCAGACGTCGGCCGGCCAGCCTTCGACGACATCGTAGGGACCGGTGATGTCGTCACCTCCCTTGGCCAGGGCGGAGCCCGGGATTGCCGTGATGCCGGCAAGGCAGATCGCATGAATCAGTCGCATGGGCTGTTCTCCCGGCAACGTCGTGAAGCGGATTGCAACATCGTGCCGACGCATTGCGGCGTGCGGCAAACATTGATTTCAACTGCAAGAATGCGCCAGCGCCGTCTTTAGCGTCGCGGGTTGCCTTCATCTGTTACGTTTTTGGCTAGCGAAGTAGCGCCTGTTTATACTCGATACGGAAACAAGCATGACAATTCGGGGCGTGCGACGCGGGTTCGACAGCGGTCGAATTCCCGCACGAACCCCGCATCGATACCTGGACCGACCGCAAGCGGTACAGGCGTCTCCGCAGGGGAGGGGGCCGGGCAGGGCGAGTGAAGCATCGCAAGAAAATCCTGTTGACGACCATCGTGCTCGGCGCCGCGAGCGTGCTTTCCTGCACGTCCGAAAGCCCGGAACCGGACAGGCTCGCCGTCGGCGGCTTCAGCGGGCTCGGCGCGGCCACCGACGTGGCTCACGCGAAGGGATTCTTCACGGCCGAAGGCATCCGGTTCGAGTTCGACAGCGTCGACTCGTCCGAAGAGCTGATGACGAACCTGATCGAAGGCCGCTACGACATCATCCAGACCAACGCCGACAACATCATCGCCTGGACGGAAGGCCAGGGTGCGGACGGCACACCGCACGATTTCGTCATGGTCCTTGGCGGTTACCGCGGACGGGAGCCCATGGAACTCGTCGTTGCCGGGGATATCCGGAGCGTCGACGACCTGCGCGGCAAGGTGCTGGCCGTCGATGCCGTCCACACCGGCTACGCGCCGATGCTGGTTTACATGCTCAGGCAGGAAGGCCTGGTATGGAAAGAGGACTACGAACTCGAATCGGTCGGCGGTGGTCCGATGCGCGCCCAATCCCTGAAGGCCGGCAGGACGACCGGCGGCCTGGTCGAGCTCGACGAGGAGCTCGAAGCACTGGGGTTTCACGTACTGATGTCATCGAGCGACTACATCGCCGAGTACGCGCGCGGCGTCACGGCTGCGCGCCGCGACTGGGCCGAGGCCAACGCGGATCTGCTCGTGCGCTACATCCGGGCGATGGTCCGGTCGATCAACTGGCTCCTGGACCCGGCCAACCGGGCGGAGGCCGTCGGGATCATCATGGCGGCGGACCGCGTCGACGCGGCCGAGGCGCGGCTGCGCTACGAGGAAGCGGTCGATCCCGTCCACGGATTCGTGGCCGATGCCGAACTGCGGCCCGCCGGCATCGAGCAGATCCTCAAGATTCGCGAAGTCATGGGGGCGATGAGCGCGCCGCTGCCGCCGCCCGAAAAATACATCGAGGACCGCTACTACCGGTCCGCAATGCAGTCACTGGATCGTTGAACACGCATACAGGCCGGCCCGGCGCCGCGAAATCGCGGCAGTTACGAATCGCGGCCGGCACATGAAATTGGACACACCAGGGGAGAGTCGGAAATGTCGATAGGAAGAAGCGGACTGGTTACCGCGGGGCTGTTGGTCTCGCTGCTGCTCGCTGCGGGCGCGCAGGCACAGGGTCAGAATGCCGGCGGGCAGTCCGAATACTGGGACGAGCTGCAGCGGTCGATGCGAATCTACCAGTTCGAGCAGGCTGCGCCCGAAGGCAAGGCGCGCGGCGAAGAGATTTTCTACTATCGCTGCTGGGCGTGTCACAATTCGTATACCAACGGCGCCGGGTCGCCGGCGCCGCGCCTCGAGCATCTCTACGATCGCTCGGTCATGATGTCCGGCGAGCCCGTCACCGATGCGAACGTCGCGGACAAGATCATGAACGGCGGGCCGCTGATGCCGGCCTACAAGCATTCCATGACCAGCGCGGACGTGGACGACCTCGTCGCCTACATCAAGAGCGGCGACTGCTGCATCGCTTCACCGGAGGTCAACCTGCCGGCCAACCCGGCGTATACCGCATCGCCGGACGACACGATGCGCTTCAAGTACAAGAACAACCTCGACGGCGGTCCGACCGGATCCGTCCGGTCCGCTGCCGGGGTGCCGCTCGAAGGCATCATGGTCCAGCTCATCGCCAGCCAGAACAACATCCGCACGACCGTCTACAGCAACGAGGCGGGCGAATACGAGTTCCCGGCCCTGCCGGCCGGCCGCTACACGCTGCGGATCGCGCGACCGCTGCGCTGGAAGCCTTACCGCAGGGACGACGTCGTCATCGAGGGCGCGCCGGAACTCGACGAGATCGTGCTCGAACGCATCACCGACCAGGAACTGCTGCCGCCGACGCTCAACATCAAGGGGCAGATGAGCGGCGCCGAATGGCTGTGGAACCTGCCGGGTCCGATGTCGGTCAAGCGCACGCTGGTCAAGAACTGCAACTGGTGCCATTCGTATCAGCAGATCTTCCGGGCGCGTTTCGACGAGCACGGCTGGAGCAAGGTGATCGAACGTATGAGCCATTACCAGAGCTCGATCCTCGTGTATCGCAGTTCGGGCCGGATGGAGCCCGAGGTCGAGGCGGAACTGGTCAGCTGGCTCGCCAGCGTGCGCGGCCCGGACTCGCCGGACCCGCATTTCAAGGAAATGCCGTACCCGACCGGACCCGCAACCGAGGTCATCGTGCGTGAATACGAACTGCCGCGCCTCTACCTCGCGACCCACGACGTCGCACAGGACGCGGACGACCAGCTCTGGTACTCGCCGCATCGCGCACCGCGCGTCGGTGCCGTCGACCCGGCGACGGGACTGACGAAGGAGTACTACGTGCCCGTACCGGAAGGCTGCCTGCCCGGGACGCACTGGATCACGGTCACGAAGGACAACTGGGTCTGGTCATCGCAGAACTGGGCCCACATCCTGACCCGGATCGACCCGAGAACCGGGGAGATGCACCAGATCAAGCCGCCGCCGCGGCTGCGTTCCGACGGCAGCCCGCGGCCCTGCAACATGTCGATGGGCGGCAACTGGGCGGTGGGTCCCGACGGCTACATCTGGAAGGTCCGCACCAGCATGGTCGTCAAGACCGATCCCGAGACCGGCCAGTACGTCAAGACCTGGCCGGTGAAGAATGTGACCGGCACCTACGGCACGGACGTCACGGCCGATGGCAGGTTCGTCGGCGGCGGTGCGTGGATGGAAGACTGGGTCATCATGCTCGACGTGGAAAAGGACGAAGTCGTCGAGCGGCTGTCCAGCTACCCGAACATGGGCCCCGGCCGCAGCGCTTTCGACGACGTGGGCAATCTGTGGGCCGGCGGCAAGGGCGGCGCCCTTGTGCGGTTGTCGTCCGAGACCCGGCGGCTCAAGGATTTCGTCGCTCCGCTGCTCTATTACGGCAGTTTCTACGAAGCCAATGCGGACAAGAACGGCGAGGTCTGGGCCGGCGCGGTGCAGACCGGGCGCTACGTCCGGCTGAATCCCGACACCGAGGAATGGATCGTCTACGTGCTGCCGGAGCCCTATTCGCACAACCGCAAGAGCTGGATCGACGATTCGACCGACCCGGTGTCGCTCTGGTACGTGGACCACAACGGCTACCTCGTCCACATCCAGCCGCGGCAGTAAGGTGTCGAGCGTAACGCGAGCCGCACTGGTGGCCCTTGCCGGGCTGCTCCTCGCGGCCCAGCCCGTACCCGCACAGAACGCGGCCGTCGTCGTCATCGAGGGCGCGACGCTCATCGACGGCAACGGCGGTGCGCCGGTGCCGGATGCGGTCATCGTCATCCGGGACAACAAGATAGCCAGCGTCACGGCCGGTGAACGGGCACGCTACCCGCGTGGCGCCACCGTCCTGGACGCGAAGGGCAAATACGTCGTGCCGGGCTTCATGGACGCCCACGTGCACTACGCAGGCTGGATGGCCGAGCTGACGTTGCACTACGGGGTGACCTCGATATTCTCGATCGGCAGCGGCGGCAAGTGGGCGATCGCGCAACGCGACGCAATCAATGCCGGGAAGATCCCCGGTCCGCGCAACTTCATCGCCGTCGGCAGCCTCGCGGGCGCGAGGATCTCCGCGCTGTCGGCGCGGAGCGGGGCATCGGGCGGACTGAGCGGCCGCCAGGTCGCCGCGAACGCCGACGATGCGCGGGCGATCGCCAGGCGCCTGATCGAAGCGGGCGCCGACATGATCAAGGTCCATCGCGGTCCGCCCTTCGAGGCCTACAAGGCCGCGATCGAGGAAGCGCACGCAGCCGGACTGCCCGTCGTCGCCCAGCCGCTCGGCCCGACCGTGTACGCCCGCGAAGCGATCCTCGCCGGGGCGGATATTCTCGAACACGCGGCCGGTGTGGCCGTCTCCGTCGCGGCGGATCCGTCGAAATGGGAAGGCTGGGGCAGCATCGAACGCCACTCACTGAGCCCGCTGCCATTTGCCGACATGGACGAGGGCAAGGCGCGCGAACTGATCGAGCTGATGGTCGAGGAGGAGGTCTACCTCGAGCCGGACTTCATCGCGATCGGGCGCGGTTTCCACGATGAACGGGACAAGTTCGAGCTCCAGGACTACCAGCTCCTGAGCAGCCACGAGCTTTCGTATATTCCCGAGGCGAACCGGCTGCGCATGCTGGAGCGCTACCACGACTTCGACGACGTGCCGGCGGAGGACTGGGCCTACCGGAACAAGGCCTACCGGAACATGCTGCAGTTCATCAACGAGTACGTGCAGGCGGGCGGCAAGGTCCTGACCGGGACCGATACGGCCGGCTGGGCGGTACCCGGGATCGGACTGCACCACGAGATGGAGATACTCGTCGACGAGGCGGGCATGACCCCGATGCAGGTCATCATGGCAGCGACGAGGAACTCGGCCGAGGCGTTCCGCATCCTGGATGAGCTCGGCACCGTCGAGGAGGGCAAGCTCGCGGACCTCGTCGTCGTCAACTCGGATCCGCTCGCGGCCATCGAAAACCTGCAGGATATCGAGTGGGTGATCAAGGACGGCGAGATCATCGACCGGACCTTCCACCCGTATTTCGAGAATCCGCTGCCGCGCGGTGCCGTGGAGGGCTCCGCGTGGGTGCGGGCCCTGAAGACCCAGAGCATGCAGGGTACCGAGTTCGGCCAGCCGCCGCCCGGCATCCAGTCGATTGCGCCCGACATGGTCACCGAGGGCGATGCGACCTTCACGATGACCATCCGCGGCGTCAACTTCACGCCGGAATCCCTGGTCTATTTCGGCGACAGGCGGATTCCGACCCGGCTCGTCAGCGATTCGGAACTCGAGGCCGAGATCGATGCACGCCTGATTGCGACCGTGGGAACCTACGTGGTGACCGTGCGGAACCCCGACCCGCTGCAACGCCCGGAGTGGGGTAACGGGACGTCCAACAAGGCGCACCTGCTCGTGAACTTCCGCTACTGAAGGCGCCAGCCCGAGCCGAACCCGACTGCCGAAGGAAGCCATGCCCATGACCTGCAAACGACTGCCCCCATCAACGTCCTCCCGCCGGTTGCCGACCCTCCTGGCCACGGCGATCTGCGCCGTTGCCCTTGCCACCGTGCAGCTTGCGGCTGCCCAGAGCGTGACCGTCGTTCGGGGCGGGACGCTGATCGACGGCAACGGGGGGCCGCCGGTCGCGAACGTCGCGATCGTGGTCGAAGGCAACCGGATCGCGCGCATCGTACCGGGTGGGAACTACCGGGCCCCGGCATCGGCAAAAGTCATCGAGGCAGAAGGCAAGTTCATCCTGCCGGGGCTCTGGGATACCCATACGCATTTCCGTGACTGGTTCGCCGAACTCCTGATCACGAACGGGGTGACGTCGGTCTTGAGCTACGGCGGCGGGGTCTGGCTCGACATCCAGGCCGAAGGCATCGCAAAGGGCAAGATCTACGGGCCGCGGTTCTTCCGCAGCAAGCAGCCGATCGGCGCGATCTACCAGCGCACGGATCCGAAAAGCATCGCCTCGCAGATCCCGGCCAGCAACGAGGAAGTCATCCTGCAGGTCGAGAAGGTCATTGCGGACGGCTCCCGGATCGTCAAGGTCTACACGCCGATCACCGCGGACCAGCTCAGGATCATCACGCGGATCGCCCACGACGCGGGCGTGCCGGTCAGCGGGCACATCGGTATCAGCGCCCGTGAAGCCGCGCTGGCCGGCATCGACAACCTGGCGCACGCGACCGGCATCGCGGTCGACGTGCTGAAGCCGGAAGACCTCGCGAAAGTGCCCGACATGCGCGTCATCGACACCGGGAGACTCGGCGTCGTCTTCCCTTCGATCGGCCAGCCGTGGAATCGGACGACCGGCCGCTGGGGACCCAATATCGACCTGATCGAGTACCCGCTTTTTATCGAGGATCCGCGGCGGCTGATGATGTTTGGCATGATGGATCGGGACCTCGCCCGCGATCTGATCGAGGTGCTGGTCGAGAACGAGGTCTTCATCGAAGGCGCGCTCGGCTACATCTTCCGCCCGGTCCACGATCGCGTCGAGCAGTACCGGGCGGAAGACCGTGCACTCCTGGCGGATCCGGGCCTGGCCTATATCAACCAGCGCTACCGGGAGAACATCCTCGACTACTCGATACTCGACAGGCTGCGTCCGGACGAACTGGCGCTGATGAAGAAGGGCTACCGGAATTTCCAGTGGTTCTTCAAGGCGTTCGTCGAGGCGGGCGGCAAAATCGACATCGGCCAGGATACCTCGTCGTCCTACCACGCGACGACGCTGCCGGGTGTGGCCGTCGCCAGGGAAATGGAACTGCTGGTCGATGCCGGCATCGCGCCGATGCAGGCCATCCAGGCCGCGACGAAATGGCCGGCGGAGCTGTTGCGCCAGGACGCAGAACTCGGAACGCTGGAGGCGGGCAAGCTCGCCGACCTGATCATCGTCAACGGCAATCCGCTCGAGGACATGGCGGCGGTCAAGGACATCCACCTCGTCATGAAGGACGGCGAGGTCATGCGCCGCGGCTATCATTACGATTACCGGAACCCGATCCCGGAAGATCGCGAGTTCCAGCTGAGCTTCCCCGACTGGACCGTCAGCGAGGTTCCGACGCGGATCCGCTCGATCTCGCCGCGCGTCGCGGTCGAGGGCGGTGAATCGTTCCTGCTGACCGTGCGGGGCGCCGATTTCACGACGAGCTCGCTGATCCGGTTCGACGGCGAGCTCCTGCCGACGACCTACATCGATTCGACGGAGCTGCGCGCCCAGGTCCCCGCCCGGTTCGTCAGCAGGGTCGGGACCTACCCGGTCCGGGTGCACAACCGCCCGCCCGGCTGGGGCACGTCGAACAAGGCCAATTTCTTCGTCAAGTTCCGGTAACCGGTTCCGCGTCACTACTTTGAACAATCACTCGGGAGCATCATGAACAATCGCAGACAGTTTCTTCGCGCCATCGCCTGCGCCGGCACCGGCGGCCTCCTGCTCGGCAGCCTGCCGCTCGCGGTCGCCGGATCGCACCGCAAGCACGTCACAATCAGCGGCCTGCCGGCCACGGTCGTCGACATCCACGCCCACTGTGAAATCAAGGCGGTCGAGCAGGTCGTCGCCGGCACCCCGCTCGAGATGACGGTGCGGCGTGCCCGGCTGCTCGGGCCCGAGCGCCTCGAGCTGCTGGCGGAACGCGGCATCGACGTGCAGGCGATACACATCGGCGGCTACTGGTGGTACGAGGCCGACCGGGACCTTGCGCGGCGGATCACGCGGGTCATGAACGAAGGCATGGCGGACTGGGTGGCCCGGCATCCCGACCGCTTCGTTGCGCTCGCCGCGGTGTCGCTCCAGCACCCGGACCTTGCGGCCGCGGAACTCGAGCACGCGGTCACCGAGCTCGGGCACCGCGGGGCGTCGATCGGCGGTAACGTGCTCGGCGAAATTCCGTCGGGGGAGAAATACGATCCGTTCTGGGCCAAGGTGGCGGAACTCGACGTGCCGGTGTTCATGCACCCGCAGCGCGCGGACTTCCTCATCGACCCGGCCCGCTTCGACGGGCGCGGAGACCTCGCGAACATCATCGGCAATCCGCTGGAAACGACCATCTTCCTGTCGGGCCTGATCTTCGACGGCACCTTCGACCGGCATCCCGGTGCGAAAGTCGTCGCGGCGCACGGCGGCGGCTTCCTGCCCTCGTACTCCGGCCGGACCGAGGTCGCCTGCGACGCCAGGCCGGACGCCGATTGCGCGAACCGCAAGCGGCCGCGCGAGTACCTCAAGACCAACATTTTCGTCGATTCGATGGTCTTCACGGAGGAGGGCCTGCGGCACCTGGTCGCCGAAATGGGCGCGAGCCAGGTGCTGTACGGCACCGACATCCCCTACGAGTGGCCGGACACGCTCGACCTGATCACGAACGCATCGACCCTGAGCAGCGCCGAGAAGGAAGCGATCGTCGGTGGCAACGCGAAGCGGCTGCTGAAAATCGCCTGACGCTGATGCCGGGCCGGCCGACGGTCAGGTGTCGGCCCAGCGCCGCAGGAGGTTGTGATAGATGCCGGCGAGTTCGACGACAGACTTGTGGTCGGGCAGCTCGGATGCGATTTCCTGCACCGCATTGTCGAGGCGGAACAGCAGCGTGCGCTGCTGTAAGTCCCGCACCATGCTCTGGATCCAGAAAAAGGCGGCGAGCCGTACCCCGCGCGTGACGGGTGAAACCCGGTGGACGCTCGTTCCGGGATACAGGACCATGTCGCCCGCTGCCAGCCGGATGCGGCGCTCGCCCTGCGTGTCCTCGATAACCAGCTCGCCGCCGTCGTAATCATCCGGGTCGGACAGGAACAGGGTTGCCGAGAGGTCCGTACGCACCTTGTAAGGCGTGCCCGTGATCGGCCGGATGGCGCCGTCGATGTGACTGCCGTAGGTCTGGCCGGCTGCGTAGCGATTGAACAGGGGCGGCACGAGCTTGAGCGGCAGTGCGGCTGACGCGAACAGCGCGGACCGGTCCAGCGCATCGAGAATGACCTCGCCGAGTTCGGCAGCGGTGCGGTCGTTGTCCGCGAGCTGGGCGTTGGCCTTCACCGACTGCGACAGGTAACCCGCGCTGTGGCGCCCGTCCTGCCAGTCAGCGGTTGCCAGTTTCGACCGGCAGTGCGCGACGGCGTCGGCGGACAGCACTCCCGGGATTTCCAGCAGCATGCGGGGCGCCGGCCTAGAAGACGGTGTTCAGTGCGAGGACAGTCGTCGTGCCCGGCCCCGGCACGACGTGCCAGGGATGCAGCTGATCGATGTAGTACTCGTCCGTGATGTTGGTCACGTTGAGCTTGATCAGCGTGTTCTCGGTCAGCCGGTATTCGACCATGGCATCGAAAGACCAGTAGTCGTCCACGCGCTTGACCGGCGGACTGTTCTTGGCAAGTCGCTCCGCGAGGTAGCCG
>JAWWBD010000059.1:0-15070 GCA_033721115.1 Woeseiaceae bacterium
ATGGCTGCCCACGCGGAAACCCCGGACGGCTTCGCGGCCGCGTATCCGCTCGCGAAGCGCCTGCGCTACGTGACGGTGCTGGTGCTCGTCATGATCCTCGTGGCGGGCTTCTGGCACCGCGGACTCGTCGACGGTTTCGGGCGCGACGTCGTGGCCGGCGGCACGATCGGCGATACCGGCGCGCTCGCCGATACGTACGCAGAGCGCGGCGGCGGATTCGGGATCGTGTTCGCGGCGGTCGCCGGGCTCGCGGCGACGTTCACCGCCTGCAACTGCGTGATCTTCGCCATGCTGCCCGGGCTCGCCTGCTCGACGGACGAACGCGGGGCGAAGACCACGCCCTGGCAGGCGCTCGTCATGTTCACGCTGCCGGTGCTTGCGATCACCGCGGTCTACGGCCTGTACGTCGGTTTCCTGGGGCCGGCCGGCATCGGCTACGTCAACCAGGTCGAGGTGCGCCACGCGCAGTCTTTCGCCGTCTTCACGGCACTCGGCATCGTGATGCTGACCTGGGGCCTGCTCGAGCTCGGGTTCCTCGACGGGCTGAAGGCCCGCGCTTCGGCGACGACGCGCGAATTCTTCGCCCAGCTCAGCGTCAAGGCGGCAATCCTCGGCGCGATGGTCGGCATGTTCACGGTCGGGCGCCCGTATCCGCTGTTTCGGGATTTTCTGGTCTACGCCGCGAGCAACAAGAGCCCGGCTTACGGCGCGCTCGTCATGATGATCCAGGGCCTGGGGCAGATCGCCATCATGGTGCTCCTGTTCGTGCTGCTGGTCCGGCTCGGCGGCCGCCGGCTCGCTGCCGCTGCCGCGGACTCGCCGCACCGGTTCCGCCTGGTCAGCGGGATGGCGCTGCTTGCGGGCGGTGTCTATTTCATCGTCTACTGGGGTCTCGGCCGGCTGTTCGAATTCGGGCGCTGGGGCTACAAGCTGGGATGGTATAGCTGATGCAGAGATTCGTGATCCTCGCGACGCTGGTGCTCCTGGCCGGCTGCCAGTCCGTCGACGGCACCTACCGCCCGGGTTGCGTCGCCTTCGAGGGCGACGAGGTCTCGCTCAGCGGCGGCAGCTTCGTCTGGGATCGTTTCACGGACCAGGTCGCGGTCGACGAAGACGGCGCCGTCGTCGACCCGTTTCCCGACTACCCGCGTCGTGGCAGCTTCAGGCTCGACGGTAACCGGCTCGAGCTTGCTTTCGCCGACGGCAGCGCGGCGCAAACGCTGTTCCTCGTCCAGGAAAAGGGGGGGCGGTTGCGGCTGCTCACGAACGAGCAACGCGCTGCCTACGAGCGGTCGGGGCGCGTGCCCGAAGGTGCGCTGTCGCGCGACGCGCCCGCGGGCGCGTGAGCCACTTTCTCCCGGAACTGAGAACCAGCCCACAGTTTGCTTGTCCCCGGCGCCCGAAACCGACGGGGATTCGCTTGTTGCCGGCGCGGCATTCTGGTCTCCTGAGAGCCTCTGGCTGAAGGATCGCGGGGGCACCATGGACTGGCGTCATCTGAGCATCTCCATTGCGCTCGCGGGCGCGGGTATCGCCGTGCAGGCCGCACCCGTCGCCGGCATCGAAGTTTCCCATCATGAAGCGCTGTCGAACCTGCGTTTTCACGCGGCAGCCGGCGACGGCGGATTGCGTGCCGGCATCGCTCCGGTCAGCGTCGGGTTCGAGGCGCTGGGCCGGGGTTTCGAACTCGAACTCGAGCCCAACGCGGGGCTGCTCGCGGCGATGCGCGCCGGAAATGTCGGCGACGGCGTCGTCCCGTATACGGGACGGCTGGCGGGCGTGCCCGGATCCTGGGCCGGTATCGTGATTGCCGATGGCGTCCCGGCCGGGATCGTCTTCGACGGTCGCGAGCTCTATGCGATCGAGGCACCGGGGGACACGCTGGTCGCGACGGACGCCGCCGTCATCTACCGTCTCGCCGACGTGTCGGTCGCGCCCGGCGCACTGGGCTGCGCGGCGGGCGGGATTGCCACGAGCGGTGCGGGCGCCTTCACCGCTGCCGTTGGCGAATTCCAGGCGGCCATGGCGCGTGCGCCGGGTGCGGTCTCCGAGATGGACGTCGGCGCCGTCGGCGACTTCGAGTTCACGAGCGCCAAGGGGTCGAACGCCGCGGCCGCGATCGTGACGCGGCTCAACAACGTCGACGTGATTTTCAGCGAGCAGCTCGGCATCCAGCTCAACGTGCCCGTCATCGAGACCTTCGACACGGATACCGACCCGTTTACCGCCACCACCGACCCGGGGGCGCTGCTGCTGCAGGTCGGGTCCTACCGGTCGGGGCGCGTCGAGCAGCGTACGCTGGGCCTGACCCATCTCTACACCGGCCGCGATCTCGACGGTTCGACGGTCGGCATCGCTTATACGGGTGCTCTTTGCGACACCTTTTACGGTGCGGGGCTCTCCGAGGGTAACGGCAGTCCGACCTTCGACAGCCTGGTCGCGGCGCACGAGATCGGCCACAACTTCGGCGCGCCGCACGACGGCACGCCCGGCAGTCCCTGCGAAGCCGAGACCGGCCAGTTCCTCATGGCGGCGACGCTCAACAACAGCGACGAATTCTCCGCCTGCAGTATCCAGCAGATGCAGCCGCACATCGATGCGGCCAACTGCATCAATCCGCTCCCGAGCACGGACATCTCGCTCCGCTACAGCGGCGGTGACCAGACGCTGCTCTTGACCAATGCCGCGACGATCAACTTCGATGTCATCAACAACGGCACCGAGCCGGCCGCCAACGTCGTCGTCGACGTCACGCTGCCGGCCAACGTCGAGCTCGTCGCGGGCTCGGCTTCCTCGGGCAGCTGCACCGATGGCGCCGGCGCGGTCAACTGCACGCTCGGCACGATCGGGGGCGGCAGTGCTGCGACCGTGACCGTCTCGGCGACGACCGTGGCCACCGGCAGCGGCAGTTTCGACGGCATCGTCGGGGCCGACGCTGACGACGACGGCGCGAACAACGTCGCCGCCGCGGCGATCACGGTCGATCCCGCCGTCGAACTCGTCGCGCGCGCGCCGCTGCCCGCCGACATCGTCGTCGACACCGCCCGCACGGTGACCCTGAGGCTCGACAACGAGTCGCCGCTGGCCGCCTCCGACGTGACCCTGAGCGTGACGCTGGGCGCGGGGCTGGCCGCCACCGGCGCCGACTGGCCGGGCGGCAGCTGCACGGTCGAGGCACAGCAGGTGGACTGCACGGCAGCCGGTTTCCCCGCGCAATCGACGGTTTCGGTGAGTCTCGATCTCAACGCCGTGAGCCGCGGCAGCCAGCCGGTCACCGTGACGCTGTCCGCCGCCGAAGTCGACGCCGACCCCGCCAACAACAGCGTCACCGGATCGCTGCGCGTGGTCGCGGCAGGGGGCGGCGACGACGACGAGGGCGGCGGCGGCTTCGGCCTGCTGATGCTCGCCGCGCTGGGCCTCATTGCCGGGCGCCGCACGCGCCGGCACCGCTAGGGCCACTCCGACCATCAGGACATACCGAGACGCCGGCTGGCCGGCGTATCCGTTACACTCGACGGATGCCTGCCGGTCTCCGGAACCTCCTCAAGTACCTGGCCGAAAGCGCGCGTGACCTGGCGCCGATCGTCCTCGTCATCGCCTTTTTCGAGCTGGCCGTGCTCCGGACGCTGCCCGACGGCCTGTTCGGGACCATCATGGGTGCGCTCATGGTGCTCGCCGGGCTCACGCTGTTCATCATCGGGCTCGAGGTCGCGCTGTTCCCGATCGGCGAATCGCTCGCCTATGCGCTGGCGCGGAAGGGCAGCGTCGGCTGGCTCGTGGTATTCGCGTTTCTCCTGGGCTTCGGCACGACGGTTGCCGAGCCCTCGCTGACCGCCGTCGCAGGGGAAGCCGCGCTGGTCGCGGCACAGGCCGGCGCGATCGCGGACAATGACGAGGCCCGCGCGGCCTACGTGCTGGGTCTCAGGATCACGGTCGCGCTGTCCGTCGGCGTCGCCCTGATCCTGGGCGTGTTGCGGATCGTGTTCGGCTGGTCCTTGCCGCTGATGATCATCTCGGGCTACGTGCTCGTCATCGCGATGACCGCGGCCGCACCGAGCGAAATCGTCGGCATCGCCTACGACTCGGGCGGCGTCACGACGTCGACCGTGACCGTGCCGCTGGTCGCTGCGCTGGGCGTCGGCCTCGCGTCCTCGATCCGCGACCGCAACCCGATGACCGACGGCTTCGGCCTGATCGCCTTCGCCTCGCTGACGCCGATGATCTTCGTCATGGTCTACGGAACCGTGCTGACATGGACCTGATCGCCACGGGCCTGGGCGCGCTCCTGTCCACGACGATCGACGTCGTGCCGATCGTCGCGTTCATCTTCGCGTTCCAGCTCCTGGTCATCCGCCGGCGCATCAAGAATTTCCGCCGCATCGCCGGCGGGCTCGTGCTGACCGTGCTCGGCCTTACGCTGTTCCTGCTGGGGCTCGACCAGGCGCTGTTTCCGCTGGGCCGGATGATGGCAGAGCAGCTGACCGACCCGGCGTTCATGGCCGACGGCCACGGTCCGCCCGGCGCCGGGGGCGGTGCCGGCTACCTCTGGGTCTACGCGTTTGCGCTCACGATCGGGTTTTCGACGACGATCGCCGAGCCCGCGCTGCTGGCCGTCGCCGTCAAGGCCAACGAGACCTCGGCCGGCGCGATCGGTGTCTGGGGGCTCCGGGTCGCCGTCGCCATCGGGGCCGCGATCGGGGTCGGCCTCGGCGCGTACCGGATCATCAGCGGCGCGCCGCTGCACTATTTCGTCATCGCCGGTTACGTGATCGTCGTGATCCAGACCGCCTGGGCGCCCAAGCTCGTGATTCCGCTGGCCTACGATTCAGGCGGCGTCACGACGTCGACGGTCACGGTGCCGATCGTGACGGCACTCGGGCTCGGGCTCGCCGGGGCGGTGCCGGGTCGCAGCCCGTTGACGGATGGTTTCGGCATGGTGGCCGTGACCTGCCTGTTCCCGATCATCACGGTGCTCGGCTACGCGCAGATCAGCATGCTCCGGTCCCGGAGCCGCCGCACCCGTTCGAAAGATCAATCCGAAATACCTGTGGAGGAAATCCGATGAGATTCAAACTGATCATCGCGTTCGTCGAGGACGACATGACGGACGACATCATCGATGCGGCACGTGAGGCCGGCGCGACCGGATGCACCGTCGTCAACCATGCGCGCGGCGAGGGCAAGGATGCGCCGAAAAGCTTTCTCGGGCTGACGCTGACGACACAGCGTGACATGATCCTGCTGCTCGTCGAGGAGCACATGAGCCGCGAGATACTCGAACACATCGGCGTGGTGGGTGAGTTCGACAGGAAACCGGGGACCGGCGTTGCGTTCCAGATCGACGTCGAGGACGCCGTCGGCGTGCTGAGCCAGGCAGAGGAGCTGGTCGAGAAAGTGGAGGAACAGCTATGAGCAAGCGGGAATGGGTCTCGGTACGCCACGTCATGCGTGCCGATGTGACCCTGGTCAACGGGCGGATGGACGTGCTCGAGGCGCTGCGTACGATGAAGCGCGTCAAGGCGACCTGTCTCATCGTGGAGAAGCGGCACGAGCGTGACGAATACGGCATGGTGCTGTTTTCGGATATCGCGAAACAGGTCATCGGCCGCGACCGGGCGCCGGAACGGGTACACGTCTACGAGATCATGTCAAAACCCGTTATTTCGGTAGAGCCGGGCATGGATATCCGCTACTGCGCGCGGCTGTTCGAGAAGTTCGGCATCAGCCACGCGCCCGTCATCGAGAACGGCGAAGTGATCGGCATCGTCAGCTACTACCTGCTCGCGCTCGAGGGGCTCCCTGAACTCGACTGAGCGCGCACCTAGCTCGCGCGATCCCGCGCACGGGTGCCGCGGTAGAAAGCCACCGCCGAGGCCAGCCTCACCAGCGGGACGCCGATCGCGAGCGGCAGCCGGCGGCTCGCGGCCGCACGGTCCGCGATCGGCAGCAGGGCCGGCTCGAGGGCGGCAGCGATCCCGAGCAGCGCGCGGAGCGGCGCGGCGGCCGTTGCCGCATCGATACGCGAGTAATCCAGTTCCCCGTAAGCGTCCGGAAACCGGTCCCGGAAAAGGCCGCTCGTATGGCGCCCGGCCGCGTACATCTTGTCGCGGATCTCGGCCAGCGACCGCGGCCCGTCGTGGACGGCACGAAGACCGGGCAGGGCATGCAATTCGCCCGGGGCCTCGGCCCGCAGCCTGCAGACGAAGTCGCGATCCTCGAAACCGTAGTGCTCGTAGTCGGTCGAGTAGCCGCCGACGCGTTCAAAGAGGTCCCGGCGCACGAGGCAGCAGGCGGTCGTCCAGCCGGTCCAGCCCGCCGTCCGGCGGCGCTGCTCCAGCCGTGCCTGGTAGCGCGAGAGCAGGTCCTCGCCCGCGCCCGTCGTGTAGCCGAATCCCGCGCCGATGCCGGCGGCGATCGCGGCGGCCGCGACGCCGAGGCAGTCCGCGTCGGCGAGCCGGCAGTCGGCGTCGAGCAGCAGCAGGTAGTCCGCGCGGCTCGCGGCCGCGCCCGCGTTGCGCGCGGCGGCGCGGTTCTGTCCGGTTGCAGCCGTGACCTGGCGGACCGCGCGATCGGCGTAACGCCTGACGACGTCCGCTGTCGCATCGGTCGATCCCGCGTCGGCGACGACGATGCCGACGTCGAGCCACGGCGGGACGTGCTGATCGAATATCGCCGCCAGCGTCGCCTCGATGTGCGCTGCCGCATTGAAGGCGGGAATGACGAAGTCGACCGAAGGCATGCGGCCGGGATTGTAATCCAATTCGTGCCCGGGCGTTCCGGCATACTATGCCGGTCGAGCCAGCCTGCCGGAGCCAGATGCCAGCCCGCGTCGCCATCGTCATTCCGCATTTCGAGCAACCCGCAGCCCTGCAGCGCTGCGTTGCAGCCATTGCGGCGCAGAGCTACCCGGCGGATTTGCTCGACGTCGTCGTCGTCGATAACGGCTCAGCGCGCGGATCGGCGCCGGTGCTCGGGGACTGGCCGGACGTGCGGTTGCTGGTCGAGAACCGCCCGGGCTCCTACGCCGCCCGCAATCGCGGCGTGCGCGAGACGACTGCGCCGATCATCGCTTTCACCGATGCCGACTGCGTGGCGGATCCGGGCTGGATCGAAGCCGCGCTGGAGGCCCTCGAGGCGTGCGGCGCGGATCCGGCGATGCTCGGCGGACGAATCGAGATGCTGGCACCCGGGCCGCGACCGGGCGCAGCCGAGCTCTATGACTACGCGCTCGGCATTCGCCAGCAGCGCTTCGTCAGCCGCGCGCATTTCGCGGCGACGGCCAACCTCGTCGCGACCCGGTCGACATTCGCCGTCGCGGGCGCCTTCGACGAGCGCCTGCTCTCGGGCGGGGACTGGGAATGGGGCAATCGCGTCCACCGCGCGGGCATTTTGCAGCGCTATGCTGCGGACGCCGTCGTCCGGCATCCGCTGCGCACGTCGCTCCGGGCAGTACTCGGCAAGACGCGGCGAACGGTCGGCGGCGTCGTGGCGGCGCGACGCATCGCGCCCGCCGCCGGACCCCGCGAACGGGACAAGCTGGCGTCGATGCGCGCCACGCTTGGTGAGCTGCGCGCCGACCCCGTGACCCGTCCGCCATGGCGCTTCCTTCGCATTCTCCTCGTTGCCCTGCTCGTGGCGGTGGTGCGCCAGGCCGAGCGGCTGCGCATCGGCTTCGGCGGTCGCGCGGCGCGGCGCTGACGGCACCGGGGGGCGCCCGGACGAGACTCGCGCACCGCAGGAACTTATACTGCCCGCCTCGATCAGACGGGGTCGCCGCATCGCCGGCGGCGCAACCGGGGAGTCACGATGAAAACAACGAAACTGCTGATGGTGCTCGCCGGCACCGGACTGCTGCTGACGGCCTGCAGCCGCGTCGATGCACCCTCACCGGGACGGGATCTCGTGTCCGGCGTCGATCTCGCGGCTCTCGATCGCGCGACGCGGCCGCAGGACGACTTCTACCAGTTCGTCAATGGCGGCTGGCTGGATTCGACGGAGATACCGTCGATCTACTCCGGCTACACGGTCTACCACGAGGTGAACGAGCGCGTCGAAGAGCAGCTGCGCGGCATCATCGAGCAGGCCGCGGCGGCACCGGGGGCGCCCGGCAGCGAATCGCAGCAGGTGGGTGACCTCTACGCGAGCTGGATGGACGTCGAGACGATCAACGGTCTCGGCATCGAGCCTGTCCGTCCCGAACTCGACCGGATCGCCGCGATCGATTCCGTCGGGGATCTCGCCGCGACCATCGCCGGGTTCGTGCCGACGGGCATGGCGCCGTTCGGCGTCTACGTCTATCCGGACCTCGAGGATTCGTCACGCTACGCCGTCTACTTCTACCAGGCCGGCATCACGATGCCGAATCGTGACTATTACCTCGAGCCCGACAACGAGAACTTCGCGAAGGCCCGGGCCGGGCTCGTGCCCTATGCCGAGCGCATGCTCGTCCGGGCCGGCGTCGAGGCAGCAGAGGCAGCGACGGCTGCGCGCGCCATCTTCGAACTCGAGACCCGGTTCGCCACGGCCCACTGGGACTCGGTCACGAATCGCGATCCCGAGAAAATCTACAACGCGTACCCGGTCGATTCGCTCGATACGCTGGGCGCGAACCTCCGCTGGTCCGCGCTGCTCGACATTGTCGGCATCGACGGCGTCGACGAAGTCGTCATCCAGCAGCCGAGCTATTTCGAGGCCCTGGACGAGATGCTCGCCTCCGTGCCGCTCGAAACGTGGCAGCATTACCTGGCATTTCGCGTCCTCGATTCCGCGGGCCTGCACCTGGACGAGGCGACTGCCGCGATCCGCTTCGACTACAGAAACCGGATCCTGCAGGGCCAGGAAGAGGAGCGGCCGCGCTGGAAGCTCGGGATCAGTCACGTCAATGGCCTCGTCGGCGAAGCGGTCGGCAAGCTGTACGTCGCTGAGCATTTTCCGCCCGAGGCCAAGGCGAAGATGGAGGCGCTTGTCGACAACGTGATTGCGACGTTCGACGACAGCCTGGACGACCTCGCCTGGATGAGCCCGGCGACCCGGGAAAGCGCAAAGGACAAGCTCGGGAAGTTCACACCGAAGATCGGTTACCCGGACGAATGGCGCGACTATTCCACGCTCGAGATCATCGCCGGCGACCATCTCGGCAACGTTCGGCGCGCGGTCGTCTGGGAACACGACCGCCAGATGGCGAAGCTCGGCCAGCCGATCGACCGCAACGAATGGGGCATGACGCCGCAGACCGTCAACGCCTACTACAGCCCGACGCAGAACGAGATCGTGTTCCCGGCGGCACGGCTGCAGCCGCCTTTCTTCCAGCTCGATGCCGACGACGCGATCAACTACGGCGCCGTCGGCGGCGTGATCGGCCACGAGATCAGCCACGGTTTCGACGACAAGGGCAGCAAGTTCGACGGCGACGGCAATCTCAGGAACTGGTGGACGGACGAGGACCGGGCGGCCTTCGAGGCGCGCACCGCGGCGCTGGTGGCGCAGTTCGAGCAGTTCGAACCCGTGCCCGGCATGCACATCAACGGCGAGCTGACGCTCGGCGAGAACATCGGTGACCTGTCCGGTGTCGCGATGGCGTACCGGGCCTATGTCCGCAGCCTGGGCGGCGAGGAGCCGCCGGTGATCGACGGTTTCACCGGGCCGCAGCGCTTTTTCATCGGCTACGCGATGTCGCGCAAGGGCAAATACCGGACCGAGGCGATGGTCAGCCGGCTGACCGCCGATCCGCATTCACCCTTGAAGTACCGCGTCATCGGCCCGTACCGGAACATCGATGCCTTTCACGAGGCCTTCGGCACGGCCGAAGGCGACGGCATGTGGCTGCCACCGGAAGAGCGGGTGCGGATCTGGTAACGCCGGGCGCGGTCGCCTAGCGGGTGCGTGCGATCGCGAAATAGAAGTCGTGACTCACGAGTTCGCCGGTCGCGAACGCGAAGCCGGCGCCGAAGGCCGGTGACCGCGCGCGGCCGAGATGCACGTAGCGATAGCCGAGGTCGATGATCCAGCCCGAGTCCGTCGTGAACTCGATGCCGGCGCCTGCATTCCACGTGGTGTTCGCTTCGACGCGTGTCCCCGTGTCGAGCGATTTCTGCCCGCCGACGTCGAGATACTCTGCGACGGATTCGTGCCGGACGAGCCCGTAGCCGGCCGTCAGGTACGGCGTCACGCCGCGCCGCGGCTGCCAGTAGCGGCGCAGGTTGCCGGTGATGGTCTGGTTCTGCAGGTTGTTGCGGATGCCGAGGGTGCGGGTCTCGCCGTAGACGTAGCCGTTGGCGTCGGTACGTGCGCGCCACGCGTATTCCAGTTCGGCCCGCCAGTCGCCGCGCGCGACGCTGAAACTCGCCGCGATGCCGCCGACGAGGTCTTCCTTTTTCGTCCGCACCGGCGTCGCGTCCGCGAGGTTGCCATGCAGGAAACTCTCGCCGAACAGCATGTAGCCCAGCACCGGCCGCGCGTTGAAGAGCGGCCAGTCGTCGGCACCGGCGAGCGCGTCGCCGGTGCCGAGCAGCACTGCGCAACTGATTATGGTGCGGCGGACCGTCTTACACATGCAGTTACCCGATTCAGCAAAGGACCTGATGCATGTTTAGACGATCGACGCGCCGCAAACCGGTCGCACGGGCGCCGGCCAGAACGGTACTCCTCCTGGCCCTGCTTGCGGTGGCCGGCACGACGCACGCTGACGAGGCGGGGCCACTCGCAGGCTTCCTCGCGGACGTGCAGAGCGACTTCCGGATCCACTACAGCCCGCGGCCGCTGCTCGACGTAGCGGCGGGTTTCGCCGTCTCGGCCGTCCTCGCGAACGGCGATGCGGACGATGCCGTGCAGGCGACTTTCCGTGACCGGCTGCACGGCGCCACGGGCAGCCGCGTCGCGTCCTTCGGTAACGGCATCGGCGACGCAGCGCAGCCCCTGAGTGCTGCACCGGTCTACCTCGCGGCGATGTGGCTGGGCCGCTATGGCCAGGCTGACGAATCCGTCGCCGCGCGCTGGGCAGGCAATTCGCTGCGCTCGATGCTGGTCGCATCGCCGCAGCTCATCGTACTGTCGCGCGTGTCCGGCGGATCGCGGCCCGGGGAAGGGGATTCTGACTGGGACGGGTTTGCCGACGACAACGGCGTCAGCGGTCACGCTTTCTACGGTGCGATTCCGCTGCTCAGCGCTACGCGGCTGACCGACCGGCGCTGGGCCAAAGTCCTGCTCTACGGTGGCTCGGCGCTGCCGGGACTCGCCCGGGTGCAGAAGGACAAACACTATTTCTCCCAGTCGCTGATGGGCTGGTGGCTCGCATTCTCGGCTGCGCGGAGCGTCGCGCGGAGCAACGACCAGCGCGGGGACCGCTGGCGATTATCCGCGGTCGCCATCGAGGACGGGGTGGGGCTGGGAGTGCGCCGACGATTCGATTGACCGGGTAAAGGCGTAGGTAGATATCCCCCTGTTGCGGGCCCGTCCGGACCGGTAGGCTCGTCATGACATCCATTAGCCGCAGGGGAGACAGCCAGATGGCGGATACCAGGGAACTCGTGCTGCAGTCGGTGCTGGGCCCGGAGCTGTCGGGGGCCGAGGCCGCGAAGCTCGCCGCCCTGATGACCCTGCACGGACTTGCGGAAGGCGATTACCTGATCGAGGAGGGCACGGCCGACGATTCGCTGCACGTCCTGCTCGAGGGCAGGCTCGAGGTCATCAAGCGCACCGGTGCGGGCGAGACGGCCAGCCTGGCGGTCCTCCGCGCAGGCGACCTGGCCGGCGAGCTCAGCTTCATCGACGGCGAGCCGCACACGGTCGGGCTGCGCGCGATGACGGCGTGCCGCATCCTGAGCCTCGAGCGTGCCGAGTTCGAGAAGCTGCTCGATTCGGAGCCGCGGCTCGTCTACAAGGTCATGCGCGCAGTCGCCCGCTCGGCGCACGCGATCATGCGCCGGATGAACAGCGAGTTCGTCGAGCTCAGCAACTACGTCTTCAAGCAGCACGGCCGCTACTGAGCAGCCGCGTGCCGGGGCAGGTCAGCGCACCCTGACCTGTACGAGTACCTCGCCGTCCGGGTCGGTCACGTGCACGGCGCAGGCGCGGCTAGGGCATCGTCGCCGGAGACTTGCTCTGCGCGTCCCCCTGCCGCCAACATTGAGGGTTCGACAAAGTTGTCAGGTTGATTTTCATGACCGGCTTCAGACCCTATTCGCCGGCCGACCGGGACGCCTGCCTTGCGCTGTTCGACGCAAACTGCCCGGCATTTTTTGCGCCGAACGAACGCGCCGACTATGCGGCCTTTCTCGACGGTGCACCCGATGGCTACGAAGTCTGCGAACAGGCAGGGCGCGTCGTGGGGGCGTTCGGGCTGGTGATCGACGCAAGGGACGGCGCCGGCCTGAACTGGATCCTGCTCGACCCGGCCGCGCAGGGAATGGGCCTGGGCTCGTCGATCATGACACGTGTCATCTCGCGTGCCAGAGCCTCGGAGGTCGACCGGATCAGGATCGCGGCCAGCCACAAGTCAGCCCCTTTTTTCGAAAAGTTCGGGGCAGTCGCCACGGCACGCATGGAAGACGGCTGGGGCCCGGGTATGACGCGGGTCGACATGGAGCTTCTTCTTTGAAGGCTCATGCGGTGCGCCGGTTACCGTTGGCTGCGCCGGGTTTTTCAAATTGGTTACGGCGTTGCTATGTCGAACGATGAGTACGGGGTAGTTCGGGCCCTGGATTCAGCTTCTGACGAAGTACTGCCGTTGAGATGCATTCAGCGGCATATTTCTCGACCGATTCGGGCATCGCTCCAGGTTTCCGAGCAAACTCCCAAATCTCGTCTATGCTGATATCAATTGCAAGCCTTTCTTGAGCCCCTGCACGCGCGGATCGGCGGTCTTTGCAGACTGTCCTTACGGCGTCCGATTCGGAGGATCAGAAATGGACAAGAAAACACCGGGAGTGGGTGTCGCAATTGCATTTCTCGCCGCCATTTTGCCTGCGCCGGTCAGCGGCGCAACGCACGGCGAGACATCGGCGCTGAGCATCGCGCTGTTGCCGCCGTCGGCCAACCGGGTCGTCTTCCTGGTCGCGGAAGACGAAGGAATTTTCGGGAAAAACGGGCTCGAGGTTGAAATCTACGTGCCTGCGAATGTGGCGGCACAGGTCCGGCGGGACGGGCTGATCATTCCCGATCACGCGATCCGGGACAGCTCGTCCGGCACGGTGGTGACGGAACGCATTGCGACCGGGCTGGGTACCAATCTCGCGCTCATCGCGACGGACGCCACAGTGCCGACCGACCTGGTTTTCCTGTTGACCTTCGACAACGTGACCCGCGGTCATATCGTCGTGCGGGACGGGATCAGGACGGTTGAAGACCTGAAAGGAAAGCGGCTCGGCTATACGGGTGGCAGCCGAACGCACTTCGTCGCGCTGGTCCTTGCAGAACACATGGGCTGGGATCCCCGCTACGACATCTCCCTGATGGCGAATGCCCGGATGGATGCGCTCAGGGGCGGGCGAGTCGATGCCATCATTGCGAACGAAGCCCGTCTGGCTGAAGCGCGCAAGTACGGTTACAAGTCCGTACTCGACGTCAGCACACTGGACGTACCCACAGCGGGTACGGGCGTGGCTGCACGTCGCGACTGGCTGGCAGAGAATCGAGATATAGCGGCCGCATTCGTAAAGTCCGTCATCGAGGCCAACGCTTTGCTCAAACAGGACAAATCGGTTGCCGTGCAATCAATCGAACACTGGTACGGGGTAACTGATCCGGCGAAACAGGATCTTCTCTATGCGGGGGCGGTCGATACGCCGAGGGCGCCATATCCTTCGAAGGCGGGTATCGAGAAGATCATGCAGGTCTTCGACTCGCACGAGATGCGCAAGTACAAGGCCGATGACTTCTATGACGCCAGTTTCGTGCGGGAACTCGACGAAAGTGGTTATATCGACAGTCTGTATTGAAGGCGTCGGGTGGCAGGGTCATGGAACGAAAGCCCGTAAGGGCGAGGAAGACCGCGTCCATCCGAGCGCGGTCGGGTCAGGGCCCGCCGCGGCCGTGCAGTAAGCGTCCTCTAATCCGGCGTATCGATCGGTAACCCGGCCTGGTGCCAGGCGACAATGCCTCCGGCCAGCGATACGACGTTCCGGTAGCCCATACGTTCCAGGGTTTCGGCCGCCAGGGCGGAACGCCCCCCGGATGCGCAGTAGAGCAGGATCGGCGTCTCGACGTCGGGCACCTCGCTGGCCCCGTTGAAACTCGCGACCAGGCCGTGGATCTCGAGCTCGAGCAAGCCGCGCGGAACCGCGACGGCGCCCGGGATACAGCCGCGCCACACCTCCTCCGGCTCGCGGACATCGACCAGCAGGGTGTCCTCCGGAATGCCGTCGGCGAGGTCCGAGACCATGCACTCGCGGACCGAAGCCCTGGCGCGGGCGATCATGTCGGCCGGGGATTCGGACATATGTTCATTCGCATGGCGTCGGGGCCGGCCATGATACGCGCATCCGGGCGTGTGCGGAAAGTGCCGGCGGTCGGCTCAGGCCCTGCCGGGCGTCGCGGTCGTGCGGCAGGTATACTCTCCCGATCCCGACTTACCGGGCCGCAGAACGGGTGGCCACATCGCGAGCAAGCCTTTGACCAAGACCAGACTGACGCCGGCCTTTCTCCGCGAGCAGATCGTCGGCGTCGACTCCACGTTCGACACGCCGTTTGGCGAACGCCTGATGGTGTATTGCGACTACACGGCCTCAGGCCGCTGCCTGCGCTTCGTCGAGGCCTATATACAGAGCCTGCAGCGGGTCTACGCGAACACGCACACCGAGGACGACATCACCGGTCGCAGCATGAGCCAGCTGCTGCACGAGGCGGAAGAGGCCATCAAGGCATCGGTCAACGCAGGCCCCGACGGCTGTATCATCGCCTGCGGTACCGGCGCGACGGGCGCCATCGACAAATTGCAGCAGCTCATTGGCGTCGCGCTGGCGCCTGCGACGCGGCAGAACCTGGAATCGATGTTCGACCGGCCCGCTGCACCGCTCGCGGCGGATGCATTCCGGGACTACGTGGCAAAGACCCAGCCTGTCGTGTTCGTGGGCCC
>JAWWBD010000060.1:0-14989 GCA_033721115.1 Woeseiaceae bacterium
GCAGGCCGTGTTCGTCTTCACGCTGGCCGCGGGCATCGCGGTCCTGTTCGCGGCCGTACAGTCGACGATCGACGAGCGCCGCTTCGAGAGCGCGATGCTGCGCGCGCTGGGCGCGAAAAAGCGCATCGTGTTCGCGGGCGTCATGACCGAGTTCGCGGCGCTGGGCATCGCGGCGGGCGTCCTCGCCTCGGCCGGCGCATCGATCCTCGCCGCGGTCGTCTCGGTGCGGCTGTTCGAGCTGCCCTACGAGTTCAACCCGCTGCTCTGGTTCACGGGCCTCGCGGCCGGCGTCTTCGTCGTGTGCCTGAGCGGGTTCGTCGCGGCGCGGAGCGCAATCAACGCGCCGCCGGCCGACGTCCTCCGGACGGCCGGGTGACGGTCGAGACGAAAGCCCTGTCCTGCGGCGTCGTGCTGGCGCGGCGGACGGAAACCGGCTGGGTCACGCTGCTGCTCCGGGCCTGGCATCACTGGGACTTTCCCAAGGGTCTGGCAGAAGAGGCGGAGGCGCCCCTCGAAGCGGCGCTCCGCGAGGTCGCCGAGGAAACCGGCGTCGACGACATCCGCTTCGAATGGGGCGAGCGCTATACCGAGACGGGCCCCTACAGCCGCGGCAAGGTCGCCCGCTATTACCTCGGGCGGACGGATGCCGTCGACATCGTGCTCGGCCCGTCGCCCGAGACCGGTGAGCCCGAGCATCACGAGTGGCGCTGGGTCAGCTTCGACGAGGCCTTCGACCTGGCGTCGCCGCGCGTGCGCGCCGTCGTGCAGTGGGCGCGGCAGATCGTCGGCGCCTGATCGACGACCAGAAAAGGGGTCAGAGCCCTTTTTGACTGGCTCTGACCCCTTTCTGGTTCAGGATTGGCCGTGAGCGCGTTGTTCAGACGACGCGGTTGCGGCTCTGGCCGGCGATGAAGGCGCGGGCGTTGGCGGCCAGTTCGTCGATGGCGTTCTGGCGCGCCTCGTTCGTCGCCCAGGCCACGTGCGGCGTCAGCACGAGATTCTCGCCGGCATAGTCGAGCAGCGGATCGCCGTCGACCGGGGGCTCCTGGGCCAGGACGTCGATCGACGCGCCGGCGAGATGGCCGTCCTCGAGCGCGGCGACGAGCGCGGCCGAATCGACGATCGCGCCGCGCGCCGCGTTGATCAGGATCGCGCCGGCTTTCATCCGCCCGATGGTTGCCGTATCGAAGAGCCCGCGCGTCGCCGGCGTCAGGGGGCAGTGCAGCGTGATCACGTCGCACGCGCCGAGCAGGTCGTCGAATGCGACACGTCCGCCTGGCACCTCGTCCGCGCCCGGCCGGGCCGACACCAGCACCTGCATCCCGAAGAATTCGGCGGCCTGCGCGACGCCGCGGCCGAGTTCGCCGTAACCGACGACGCCCAGTGTCATCGCGGACAGTTCCCGCACCGGATGGCTGAGCAGGCAAAAGTCGTCCGACCCCTGCCATTCTCCGGCCCGCACGGCGGCCCGGTAGGCCGGCAGGCTGTGCGTCAGCATCAGGAGCGTGCCGAAGACGTGTTCGACGACCGACTGCGTGCAATAGCCGCGGATATTGGCCACCGCGATGCCGTGCGCCTTTGCAGTGTCGAGGTCGATGTTGTCGGTGCCGGTCGCGGTCAGGCCGATGAAGCGCAGGCTGCCGGCCTCGGCGATCAGTTCCTCCGTCAGCCGGATCTTGTTCGTGAACACGAACTCGACGCCGCGGATGCGCTCCGCGATCTCTGCATCGGTCGTGTCACCGTAGATCGCGAGGTCCGAAAACTGTGTTTCGAGCGGCGCGAGATCGAGGTCGGGCCCCATCGAGGCGTAGTCGAGGAACGCGGCTTTCATTGCGCTTTTCGCCCGTGTCTGTCACAAAGAGAAAACGATGACCGAACCGTTCTGGAAACGCAAATCGCTGGCCGGGATGTCCCGCGCGGAATGGGAGTCGCTCTGCGACGGCTGCGCACTGTGCTGCATGCACAAGCTCGAGGACGAGGACACGGGCGAGGTCTTCTACACCGACCTCGCGTGCCGCCTGCTCGACCTCGAAACCTGCCGCTGCACCGACTATGCGAACCGGGCGAAGATCGTCTCGGACTGCCTCGTGCTCTCGGTCGATAATGCCGAGGCGTTCGAGTGGCTGCCGCCGACCTGCGCCTACCGCCGCCTCGCGAAAGGGCAGGACCTGCCGGAGTGGCACCCGCTGATCACGGGCGATCCGGAATCGGTGCACGACGCGCGCATCTCGCTCAAAGGCGACATGGTCTCGGAGAACGACACCGACGAGTACCGCGTCGTCTACCGGATGAGTGACTGAAGCCATGGCGCAGCAACGCGAACACACGACGATTCCGCTGCCGGGCTTCGAGGAATACTCCGTCGAGGAGATGCGCGAGCGGCTCAGGGATTTCTACACCGAGGTCGCCCGGCGCAGGACCGTGCGCGAGTTCTCGGACCGTCCCGTCCCGCGCGACGTCATCGAGACGGCGCTGATGGCGGCCGGCACCGCCCCGTCCGGGGCCAACCTGCAGCCCTGGCACTTCGTCGTCGTGAGTGGCGCCGACACCAAGCGCCGCATCCGCGCGGCGGCCGAGGCGGAGGAACGCGAGTTCTACGCGCATCGCGCATCGCCGGAGTGGCTGGCGGCGCTCGCACCCCTCGGCACCGATTCCGACAAGCCGTTTCTCGAGATCGCGCCCTATCTCATCGCCGTCTTCCTGCAGAAGTACGGTACGCTCGCGGATGGCCGCAAGGTCAAGCATTACTACCCGACCGAGTCGACCGGCATCGCGACCGGCATACTGATTACCGCGCTCAACCACGCGGGGCTCGCGACGCTGACCCACACGCCGAGCCCGATGCGATTTTTAAACGAGATCCTCGGACGACCGAGGAGCGAGCGGCCGTTCCTGCTGCTGGTCACGGGCTACCCGGCCGACGGCGCGCGCGTGCCGGACATCGGCCGCAAGGCGCTCGACGAGTTCGTGACTTTCGTCGACGACTGATCCGGGCCGCGGCCTGGCGCCGCGGGTCAGCGCGGTGCTTTGTCCCTGGCGGCCGGGGTCGTGCCGAGTTGCCAGGCGTCGATCCAGGTCGTCCCGACGCGCTCGAGGCCCATCGCGAGCAGGCGTTCCTCGAGGTCCGGCATGTGGCCGACACCGTAGAAAATGCCGACGCTTCCGGCGCCACCCTCGAGCGTCTCGGCGAGCACCTCGACTGCGCGCGCGTTGCGCGCGCCGATGATCGCGGAGTCGGCGTCCTCGCCGAAGACTTCCTCGATCGAGCGGGCATTCGCGATTTCGTAGGCAAGCAGCGTCTTGAACGACACGTCGCCGTCGCTGCCCACCATCGAAATCACGGCCTGCCAGTCCCTGAGGCCCAGCGGATCCCGTGCGTACTCGCGGATCGTGGCGAAGACGATGCGCCAGAAGTACGTGTACAGCGACTCGTTGCGCTCCGCCATGCTGGCGCTGAGTTCGTCCTGCGACAGGTCCGCGTGTACGAAATTGGCGGGCGTGTAGTCGACCTCGTCGAGCTGGAAGCTCAAGCCCAGCGCGCGGGTCAAAAAGACCTGCGCGCCGGAGACGAAGCCCGTGTTCCGCGTCTCCGGCGTGATGACCATGCCCTCCGGCGCGACGAGCTCGTAGAGCAGGGCGTCATAGTCGCGGAAGCGCTCGTTGAGCGCCGCGTAGAAAGACGGGTCGGCGACGTGGACCGCGCTGACCAGGTCGACGCGCCGGCCCCCCGCGCTTCGCCCGACAGGGGCGTAACTCGCGATGGCCATCTGCAGCGCGCGCGGCCGGCCCTCGGCGTCGGTGTCGACGCGGGCGAATTCACCCGGCGCAGCGGCGGCCGCGCCGGCGCCCGCGAGCGCGACGGCAAGCGCCGCGCGCCGAACGATCTGTAAGCATCTTCGCAGCATCTCGTGTCGTTCGATTCTACCGTCCGGCGAGCCGGGCGGCGATCGCATCCGCCGTGACCCGGCCTAACACCGCGTAGCTCTCTTCCGAAGGATGGTAGCCGTCCGGGGCGAACGTCCCGGGGCGGGATTCGAAGGCGCAGGTCACGTAAATGCCCTGCGGGTGTGCAGCGACGACTTCCCGCGCCACGCGGTCGAGTTCGCGGGCGCGCTGGCCGAGCACGCGCCTGAGCGGCTGCGGCAGCAGCGGGAACTCGCCGAGCGGCGGCAGGCCGCCGAAGACCACGAGCGCATCCGGGTTCGCCGCGTTGATGCGGTCGAACAGTTCGTCCAGGTTGCGGCGCCAGCGCTCTAGCCGGGTCAGGGCCGTGACGTCGTTGACGCCTACCGAGAGGCCGACGATGTCGGCATCGCCGAAGTCGACGTGTGCGAAGTGCTGGTCGAGCAGCCGCGTCGTGTTGGCGCCGATGATGCCGTGGGCCCGCCAGCGCACGCGGCGGCCCGTGCGCTCCGCAAGGTACCGGGCGGTCTGGCCCACGAGCGCATGCGCGTAGTCGCGGGCGCCGACCCCGGCAACGGTCGAGTCGCCGAAACCGACGAACGTGAGTTCGGGACCGTCGCCGAACGCGCCAGCTGCCTCGCCGCCGGCGCCGGCGAAACGCGGCGCCGTCATCCGCACCCAGAGCCCCTGCGGCGCGAGCAGCGGGACCGCGGCCCAGAAAGCCAGGCTAGACCGCAATGACGAACCAGACGGTGGCGATGGACAGGACCGCGAGCGCCGTGGCCTCGACGCGCGTGACGAAATAGTGCTGCGTGAGCAGGCCGGCCGCCAGCAGCCGCTGGTCGATGAACAACAGTGCGAGGAAGGCGAACACCTGCGCGCCGAGCACGACGCCGAGCGGTGCGAGCAGCCAGGCCAGCCAGGTGCCGACCACGACTGCATTGCTGCTGACGAACAGGTTGACGGGCGCCGCGTCCGCGCGATAGAGAAACGTGCCCCAGTGCACGCCGCAGAGGAAGCTCACGATCGCAAGCCCGTAGGACGAGGTCAGCAGCGCGGCCGGCACCGGCGTGTCGAGGCCGGCCATCGCCATGAAGGCGCCGGCGACGAAGGGCAGCGCGCCGGCGAGCGCGAGGATCCTCGACAGGCGGGGCACAACCGGCACGCCGGGCCTAGCCCGTGTTCTGCAGGCCCTGCGCGATGCCGTTCACGCTCGCAAGCAGCGCATCGAAGAGCTTGCCGTCCGCGTACTTCGACTCGCGCCAGCGGGCGAGGAGGTCGACCTGCATCAGGCTCATGGGGTCGACGTAGGGGTTGCGGAGCATGATCGCGCGCTGCAGCGTCTGGTCGCCCTCCAGCAGCGCGTCGTGTTCCGAGAAATCGAGGATGAGCTCGAGCGTGCGTTCGTATTCCGCGAGGATCAGCGGGAAGAACTCATCGTGCGCGTCGCCCGCGAGTTTCGAATAGATTTTCGCGATGCCGAGGTCGGTCTTGGCCAGCACCATCTCGGCGTCGGCGGTCAGCGCGCGCAGGAAATACCACTCGCGGAACATCTCGGCCAGCGCATCCTTGTCGAAGCGCTCGACGGCCGCGGCGATGCCGGAGCCCAGCCCGTACCAGCCGGGCAGCATGCAGCGCGACTGCGCCCAGGAGAACACCCAGGGGATAGCGCGCAGGTCCTGGATTCCTTTTTGCGCGCGGCGCGAGGACGGGCGCGAGCCGATGCGCATGCGCTCGATCAGGTCGATCGGCGTCGCCAGGCGGAAATACTCGTAGAAACCCGGCGTCTCGTAGACGAGGCCGCGGTACGCCGTGCGACTCGCGTCGGCGATCACGTCCATCATCTCGTGCCAGACCGGCATGTCGTTGCCGCGGTGATGCGGCAACGCGGTCGCGAGCGCGACCGAGCCCATCACCTGCTCGAGCGTCCGGAGCGCGATGCCCCGCAGTCCGTATTTCTCATTGATGATCTCGCCCTGCTCGGTTACCCGCAGGCGGCCGTTGACGGTGCCCGGCGGTGAACCGAGCACGGCCGCGTGGGTCTTGCTGCCGCCGCGGCTGATCGTGCCGCCGCGGCCGTGGAACAGCGTGAGCTCGATCCCCTTCGATTCGACAGCCTCGACGAGCGTGACCTGCGCCGTCTGCAGCGCCCAGCGGGCGGAAGCCAGGCCGCCGTCCTTGTTGCTGTCCGAGTAGCCGATCATGACCATCTGCCGGTTATCCCGGCGCTCGAGATGCTCGCGGTACAGTTTCGACGAGAGCATCTCTTCGAGTATGTCCGGGCCGCGCTTCAGGTCGTCGACGGTTTCCAGGAGCGGCGCGACGTCGAGCGGGATCTCGCCGCGTCGATTGTGCAGCTCGCCCCACTCGGCCAGGAGCAGTACCGAGAAGATGTCGTCGGCACCGTGGGTCATGCTGACGATGAACGGGCCGATCGCCTGCGGGCCGTACTTGCGGCGGCAGAAGGCGATGGCCTGGAACACCGCGATCGTCTTGCGCGCCTGCGGGCTGAGCTGTTGCGGGATGCCTTCCTTGCTCTGCAGCGCCTCGGCGATGCGTGCCGCGCGTTTGTCGGCGGGCCATTCCTCCCAGTCGTCGATACCGAGGCATTCGCCGACGACCGCGCGGTGCACCTCGGCGTCCTGGCGGACGTCGAGCGTCACCAGGTGGAAGCCGAACGTATCGATGCGGCGCAGGAGCCGCTGCACGGCGAACAGGCCCGCATGCTCGCCCTTGTGGCGCCTGAGACTGTCGGCGATGAGGCGGATGTCGGCGCGGAACTGGCTGACCTTTTCGTACGGGAAGGCATCGTCGTCGTAGGTCGATTGCAGCCGCTGCTGGATCAGCCGGAGCAACACGCGGTACGGCATGTCGCGGTGGCGGACCGGCACGCTGTGGTAGGCATTCTGGAAGACGACGCGGTAGTCCTCGATCCGCTTTAGCACGGCCTCGTCGACCGCCACGCGGTCGGTGGACTGGCTGAGCTTGGCCGAGAGGCTGCTGCACTCGTTGTAGTAGAGGTCGAGGATCAGCGAGCGCTGCCGGGCCAGCGTCGCGCGGATGGTCTTCGCGTTCACGTTCGGGTTGCCGTCCATGTCGCCGCCGACCCAGGAGGCAAAGCGCACGAGGTTCGGGACCTTGATCTTCCTTGCTTCGTCGCCGTAGATCCGCGAGATCGCGACTTCCATGTCCTCGAAGAAGGGCGGCATCACGCGGTAGAGCACGTCGGTGACGAAGAACAGCACGTGCTCGAGCTCGTCGGCGACCGTCATCTGCTCCGACGGATGCTCGTCGGTCTGCCAGCCGGTCGTGATCAGGAGCCTGATGTTCGCGAGCGCGACGTAGACTTCCTGCGCCGTCATCGTCGGGTTCAGGAGCTCGATCAGGTGTTTGACGATCTGCTGCTCCTTGCGCAGCATCGTGCGCCGTGTCGGCTCGGTCGGGTGCGCCGTGAACACGGGCTCGATCCGCATGGCATCCAGGAGCTCGTCGAGATCGGCGGCCGACACGCCGGCGGCCTTGAGCTTGACCAGCGTATCCTCGAAGCCGCCCGGCTGGTAATGCCCCACCTCGCGCAGGTACTCGCGGCGGCGCCGGATGCGATGCACCTTCTCCGCCGTGTTGACCAGCTGGAAATAGGTCGAGAAGCTGCGGATGACCTGCAGCGCCATGTCGGGCTCCAGGTTGCGCACGAGCCCGGCGAGCTCCTCGCCGGGCTTTTCGTTTTCCTCGCGGCGCCGGATCGAACGCAGTCGCGCGTTCTCGACGAACTCGAACAGCTCGTCGCCGCCCTGCTCGCGGATCAGGTCGCCGACCATGGCGCCCAGCGTGCGCACGTCGTCGCGCAGTGCCCGGTCCTTGTCCTCGAACATGATGTCCTGGCGCCGCAGGACCTTTTGTGCTCCGGTCGTCATCGCTACTGGCCCGTGTGCTGCTCGCTAGTCGCGAAAGTTCTCGTACTGCAGGGGCAGGTCGATGTTCGCGTCCTTCAGGAGCGCGATGACGGCCTGCAGGTCATCGCGCTTCTTGCCGCTCACGCGCAGCTTGTCGCCCTGGATCGCCGCCTGCACCTTGAGCTTCGAGCCCTTGACCATCTTGACCAGCTTGCGGGCCAGGTCGGTCTCGATGCCGCGCCTGAGGACGATCTTCTGCCGCGCCTGGCTGCCGCTGAGCTCTGGCTGCTGCTCCTCGAGGCAGGCGATGTCGATACCGCGTTTCGCGAGTTTCTGCCGGAGGATGTCGCGCATCTGCTGCAGCTGGAAATCAGACTGGGAGGTCAGCTCGATGACCTGGCCATCCAGCTCGAACTTCGAGCCGGTGCCCTTGAAGTCGAAACGCGTGGAGACCTCACGGTTGGCCTGGTCCACACCGTTCGCGGCTTCGTGGGCATCGAAGTCACTGACTACGTCGAAAGAAGGCATGTGCGCCGTTCCCGGGGAAATCCTCTCGGGGGTTAGTGTAGTCCAGTCCGTCGCCCGGTCACAAAATCTCGACGCCTTGCCCGGAAACCCGGGCGGCGGTGCGCGGCGGGCCCCGGCGACAATCTTGCGGCTGCATCGCGACGCCAAGGAGGGGCGCAATGCCGGGAGCAGAAGCCGGGGACATCACGGGGCGGGACTGTGCAACCCGTGCAGCCGGCGCCGCGGCCATGCGGGGTGCGGGCGTCGCGCTCGGGGTCTCCCGGCTCGACCTCGAGGCGGGCGACTGCGCGCGCGAGCGGCTGGAGCGGATCGTCGCCGGGCTCCTGGCCGACGGCGAGCGCGTCTGCGTGACGCTCGGCGACGCCGGACGCGGCCCCGCCGCGCGGCAGACGCTGCGGGCGCTGCTCGACGTGCTGGCCGCGGCGTGCGGTCGTGCCAACCTGTCGGGCCGGCAGATCGAGCTCGCGCTACCGGCCGGCGTCGTCTGTCCGGCCGAGGCCTGGACCCTGCGTTTCGCCGCGCTCGGCGCCGGGCCGCTGTATCTCCGGACCGAGCGTGCGGCGTTCGTCGCCTGCGGTCGCGCGGTGCCGCCCGGCTTCTGGGCGGGTGCCTGGCGGGCCGCAGCCGGCGGCTTCGTGCACTGCTCGCACGCACCGACCGTGGGGCCCAGCACGCCGCTCCCTGCTGCCGAGGAAGCCGGCGCCGTGCTGCCCGGGCTCGGGTTCGCGGTGCCGGCGGGCTCGGCGTGGGTCACGGGACGGGTCGACATCGCAGGCTACGCCGATGCGGACGGCAACGTCGACTGGGACGCGCTCACGGCCGCGCTCGAATCGTGCGTCGACGAGGGCGACCGCGTGCACGACGAGGCGCGCTGGCCGACGCCGTCGATGCGTCACGACGGCTGGCGCAACCGGCGCCTCGCGATACTGCTGACCGGGCTCGGCGAACTTGCCCGCCGGCGCGGCGCGTTGCCGGTGACGCGGGGGCAGTTCCGCGAACTGGCGGCACTGGTGGCACGCATCCGTGCGCTACTCGTCGCGCGGTCGCGATCACTTGCATGCAGGCACGGCGTGCTCCCCGCGCTCGCGGCCGGCGACCCGACGCGCTCGCTCGCGGCGACGCCGCAGCGCGCGTGGACCGAGCGCTGGAACCGGGCGCTCGAAACCGCCGGCGTCAGGCATCGCAACCTGCTCGCGATGGCGCCGTTCTCGGTGCTGCCGGATGCTGCCGAGCCCGATCCGCGCTGCTTCGATCTGCTGCCGCTGCTCGAGCAGGCCGACGCCTGCGCCGCCCGCGGACCGGTTGCGCCGGGTCGCTGGAAGTACAAGGAATTCATTGAGTTACATCAGCGAACCTGGGCCGCGCTGGAGCGCGCGCACGCCAACCGACTCGTTGCGGAGCAGGTGTGAACTAGGATACCGTTGCCCCCCTGAAGCAACCCTGACCGAGCGCCCGCGGCTTTGAGAGGAAGCGGCCGCAGGTACCAGAACAATCCAGGACCCGGGGGGAGCGTATTGCAGTCGATCACTCTTAGCGCTCACGGGATAGCGGTGCTCGTGCTGACTGTCGTCGCCCTGTTCCTGTTCACGCGCGACCGCATTCCCCTCGAATCATCTTCCTTAGGCATCCTCATCGTCCTGGTCGCAGGTTTTCACCTGTTTCCCTACGAGCGCGACGGCGAAGTCGTGCTGGGCCCCGCGGACTTTTTCTCCGGTTTCGGCAACGAGGCCCTGATCGCGATCTCGGCTTTGATGATGGTCGGCAAGGCGCTCGAGACCACGGGCGCGCTGCAGCCGCTCGCGACCTACGTCGGGCGGGCCTGGTCGACGCGCCCGGTGCTCGCGTTCCTCGCGACGCTGGTCGCGGGCGCGATCCTCTCGGCGTTCATGAACAACACGCCGATCGTCGTGCTGCTGATGCCGATCCTGGTCGGTGCGTCGCTCAGGGTGAAGTTCCCGGTCTCGGAGGTCATGCTGCCGATGGGGCTCGCGACGATCGTCGGCGGCATGTCGACGACGATCGGCACCTCGACCAACCTGCTCGTGGTCGGCATCGCGCAGGATCTCGGCCGGCAGGAGTTCGGCATGTTCGAGTGGGTGCTGCCGGTCACGATCGTCGGTGGCTTCGCGATCGCGTTCCTGTGGCTGGTGGCGCCACGCCTGCTGCCGGACCGTACGCCGCCGATGGCCGACACGTCACCGCGCATCTTCAGCGCCCAGCTGCACGTCAAGGAAGGCGGCTTCGCCGACGGCAAGACCATCACCGAGGTGCTGGCGAAGACGCAGAACCAGATGCGGATCGACAAGATCCAGCGCAGCGAATCGCTGTTTCTCGCCAAGCTGCCGTCGGTCAAGCTGCAGCCTGGCGACCGGCTGTTCGTCAAGGACACGCCAGACAACCTCAAGCACTACGAGCAGGAACTCGGCGCGACGCTGTTCTCGATGTCCGACCTCGAGCACCCGGTCGACGAGCAGACCCCGCTGTCGGCCGAGGGCCAGCAGCTCGCCGAGGTGGTCGTCACGCGCGGTTCGCCGCTGCATCTCCGGACGCTGGCGTCGGCGCGGTTCTCGAACAGCTACGGGCTGATGCCGCTCGCGCTGCACCGGGCGCGTGCGCCGAGTTCGCAGATCACGGGCGATCTCAACATGATCCGGCTGCGCGCGGGCGACGTGCTGCTGGTTCAGGGTTCGCGCGAGGCCATCGCGAGCCTGAAGGACTCGGGTTCGATGCTCGTGCTCGACGGCACGACCGACCTGCCCCACACGCACAATGCCAAGCGGGCGCTGGTCATCATGGGACTCGTGGTGCTCGCGGCCGCGCTCCAGATCCTGCCGATCTCCGTCGCGGCCGTCGCCGGCCTCGGTGCGATGATCGTGACGGGTTGCCTGAGCTGGCGCGATGCGAGCTCGGCGCTGTCCGTGCAGGTCGTCATGATCATCGTGGTCGCGCTCGCGCTCGGCAAGGCGCTGATGGGCACGGGCATGGCCGCGTATCTCGCGAACAGTTTCGTCGCGGCGTCGTCGGGTCTGCCGACGCCGATGATCCTGTCGGCATTCCTGCTGCTGATGTCGATCATGACCAACATCGTCTCGAACAACGCGGCTGCGGCGATCGGGACGCCGATCGCGATCAGCATCGCCGAGCAGCTCGGCGTGAGCGCGGACCCGTTCATCCTGGCCGTGCTGTTCGGCGCCAACATGAGCTTCGCGACGCCCTACGGCTACCAGACCAACCTTCTGATCCTGAGCGCCGGCGGCTACACGTTCTCGGACTTCCTCAGGGTCGGCATACCGCTGACGATCATCATGTGGATCGGCTTCTCGCTGATCCTGCCCGTCATGTACGACCTCTGACCCGCGGGATTTCGAGCCCAGTAAAATCAGCAGCTTAGCTAACGGGGTCAGAGCCCTTTTCAAAAGGGCTCTGACCCCTTTCGGTCCGGGGCACGATTGCAGGCGTAACCATTGACCGTCGGAGCCGGGCTGGGGATACTCGCCCCATGAATGCCCGGCACGCCCATCGCTGGCCCTGGCAGCTCCCGAAGGAGAGGGCGGCTGGCTAGCGCGTAGCTCGGCAACACCGGACAAGCCCATCTCCGCCGACGTGGGGATGGGTTTTTTTTTGGCAACAGGCATCGCATGCAGGCACCTTTCGACATCGCCGCCGATCTCGATACCCCGGTATCGGCGTACCTGAAGCTCGCGGGCCTCTCGCCGCGCTTCCTGCTCGAGAGCGTCGAGGGCGGCGAGCGCCTGGCCCGGTACTCGTTCCTGGGCTTCGGCGACGCGCTCGAGGTGCGCATGGACGCCGAGTCGTTCTCGATCAACGGCGAGTCCCGGCCCCGCCCGGCGGACCAGGACGCCTACCTGGCGCTCCTGCGCGAGGCGCTGGCCGCCGTGCCCCACCCGGGTCCCGACGTTGAGGGCCTGCCCTTCGACGGCGGGCTCGTGGGCGTCTCGGGCTACGACGTGGTCCGGCTGTTCGAGCGGCTGCCGCGCGATACCGAGCGCCAGGCCTCCATCCCCGACGCCGCGTTCGTCGCGCCCGCGTCGCTGCTGGTCTTCGATCACCTGACGCGCCGCGTCGCGCTGCTGCACGCCGGCAGCGAGGCGGAGCGCCGGCAGCTCCGCGAGGAAGTGATCCGGCGCCTGCGCGGGCCGGTGCCGGCGGCCAACGGCCCGGTCGAGATCTCGCCTGCCGAGGCGAGCTTTTCCGAGCGCGAGTTCTCCGAGCGGGTCGAGGCCTGCAAGGACTACATCGCGGCCGGCGACATCTACCAGATCGTGCTGTCGGTGCTGTTCCGCGGCCGCAGCAACGTCGCGCCGTTCGAGGTCTACCGGGCGCTGCGCCTCCTGAACCCGTCGCCCTACATGTTCTTTTTCGAGTTCGGACAACTCAAGGTCGTCGGCTCGTCGCCGGAGGCACTCGTGCGGCTGCACGGCAGGACGGCGTCGCTCCGGCCGATCGCCGGCACGCTGCCGCGCGGCGCGACCCGCGCGGAGGACGTCGCCAACGAGGAAGCGCTGCTCGCCGATCCCAAGGAAGCCGCCGAGCACGTGATGCTCGTCGACCTCGCACGCAACGACCTCGGCAGAGTGGCGACCGCGGGCTCGGTGTACGTCGAGCCCTACCGCGCGATCGAGCGCTACAGCCACGTCATGCACATCGTCTCGGGCGTGCAGGGCGAACTGGCGCCGGACAGGGACCAGTTCGACCTGTTCGCCGCGAGCTTCCCGGCCGGTACGCTGGTCGGCGCGCCCAAGGTGCGGGCGATGGAGATCATCGAGGAGATGGAAGCCGTCGGCCGCGGGCTCTACGCCGGCACGGCGGGCTACTTCGGCTCGCGCGGCGACATGGACCAGGCGATCACGATCCGCACGCTGGTCTTCGACGGCGACGAGTACAGCTTCCAGGCCGGCGCCGGCATCGTCGCGGACTCGGTACCCGCGAACGAGTACCGCGAGGTGCTTGCGAAGAGCGCAATCTTAAGGCGCGCACTCGAGATCGCCGGGGAGGGTCTCTGACATGGCGGAGAACTTCGGCAGCGTGCGCATGCTCCTCATCGACAACTACGATTGGCGTCCACTCAGTTCCATTGAAGTCCATAGAATAAACATAACTTTTTGATTTTTATAAATATATTGTCTTTGCTGTTCTAGTGGGTTCTGGCGCAATCTTCTTCAATTGTGTATATTTCTGTGTATATCCACCCTGGAGAGAGGCTATATACACACATGGCCATGAACCTGCTCTCGGCCAGGAAGGTCGAGACCACCTCACACCAGTCACAGCCATTCTGGCTCAAGGATGGCGGTAGCCTCTTTTTGTACGTTACTCCGGCCGGAAATAAGCTGTGGCGATTTCGTTATCGCATAGGCGGCAAACCCGCGATCTATGCTATTGGCAAATACCCGGAAGTGTCCCTTGAGGCTGCTCGGGTGGAGAGGGATCGTGCGCGAGATTTGGTCAATCAGGGAATCCATCCCGTAGTGGAGAAGCGAACCAGGGTTTCCGTTCAGATAGAGGTGAACGAAACGACGTTCGAATCGGTGGCTCGTAGGTGGATGGTGAGTAATGTCCAATGGAGCGAGGGATACGCGGATCAAGTCAAAAAATACCTTGAGAAGGATGTATTCCCCAAGGTTGGCAACTTGCCAATCAGTTCCATCAGGCCGGCGCATCTTCGGCCACTGATCCAGGGGGTTGCTGAGCGTGGCGCGCCCACAGTGGCCATCTTGATCAGGCAGTGGTGTAGCCAGCTCTTTGCTTACGCCTCCGCCGAAGATCTCTGTGACCAAGACCCCACCGCGTTGCTGAAGCGATCGGTCAAACGCCCCAGGGTTCGGCATAACCCCCCTCTGCCCTGGAACGAAATTCCAGACTTTCTGAACAAGGTGGATGAATCGGGCTATCGAGCTACCGTCATTGCCTTGCGCTTAATGGCGCTGACATACGTTCGCACGGCTGAGCTACGTAAGGCCAAATGGACTGAATTTGATTTGAAGAATGCTATCTGGACGGTTCCTGCTGGGCGGATGAAGATGAGGCAGCCACATATCGTACCTCTGTCAAAGCAGGCCATTGAGTTGTTGGAGGAGCTGCAAAAACTGACAGGCGGGGGTGAGTTTCTGTTTCCCAGTTTCCGCAAGCCTGGTCAGGTGATTTCTGCGACAACGCTCAACAAGGCGCTGGAACGGATGGGATATCTGGGGCGCTTCTCGTCGCATGGTTTTCGGGCGACGGCGACCACTCTCCTGGGGTTGCTGAGCTATCCCGAAAACCGGGTGGATCTGCAGTTGGCGCATTCTAGACGCAAGAAAGATTCGTCGCGTGCCCCCTACGATCACACCAAGTACATCGCATCGCGGAAGATCATCATGCAGGATTGGGCGGACATTCTCGATGCCCTGGCTCGTGGTGACTCGATGGACAAAGTGATGGAGGATTTTGGTCCGTTGTCCGAGCGGCGTACGGCTTTGTTGAGGGTTACCGAGCGCGAATAGGATGAATGAACAGATACTGTCGAATCTGGACATCTTAATAAATCGGGTATACGGATTTAATGGTTGATGGGGCACCTTCACCCCATCAATCTGATACCACCCTCAGATGGTTGATAGATCGACTCCGTAGTTGAGTTCCTCTGCGAAGTCCGGCAGTCCGTA
>JAWWBD010000061.1:0-14873 GCA_033721115.1 Woeseiaceae bacterium
ATCCATACCCTGATCATACGCCTGGGCGCGGGGAATTTGGCGCGGCAGGTCCCGGTTTCCGGGCCCCGGCCGCGGCCGGATCAGTCGCCGATCGAAATCCCGCGGTGCGGTAACACGTCCTCGTTACCCTCGGCCGGCATGAACTCGTCGGTCGACGGTTGCTCGATCTCGTCCAGGATCGCGGGCGTGACGTGACCTTCGGCGATTTCCCGGAGTGCGAGCACCGTCGGCTTGTCGTTCTCGAGATCGACCATCGGGTCGGCGCCGTGCGCGATGCGCCGGGCCCGCTTGGCGGCGACCAGCACCATCTCGAAGATGTTGTCGATGTTTTCCAGGCAGTCTTCGACCGTGATTCTTGCCATCTCGCGTTGCCTCGGGGCCTGCGGGCCCGGTCCGGTTCAGGGGCCGGGGAAGATAAAGGCTGCGCGGCGCGGCCGCCAGCCCATATTCCAAAAAGTTATTTCTGGAGGACGCGGGCCACCGCGGTCGCCGTGGCCGGGGCGTCGGTGGCGAAGTCCCCGCCCTGCCCGGCCAGGATGGCGTCGAGCGCGGCGACGGCCTGCTCCAGGTCGTCGTTGATCACGACGTAGTCGAACTCGCGCCAGTGCGACATGTCGCTCCGCGCGTCGCGCAGCCGGCGCGCGATGACCTCGGCGCTGTCGGTCTGCCGGTCGCGGAGGCGCCGCTCGAGTTCGGTCATCGACGGCGGCAGGATGAAGATCGACCGGCTTTCGGGCATCGACTCGCGCACCTGCCGCGCGCCCTGCCAGTCGATCTCGAGCAGCACCGGGCGCCCTGCCGCGAGATGGGCTTCTACCTGCCGCCGGCTGGTACCGTACAGGTTGTCGAACACGCGGGCGGACTCGAGCAATTCGCCTTCGGCTTCGAGTTCGGCGAAGCGTGCCTCGTCGACGAACAGGTAATCGACGCCGTCGGTCTCCTTCGGCCGCCGCCGCCGCGTCGTGTAGGAGATCGAGAACTGCAGTTCCGGGTAGCGTTCGGTCAGGCGCCGCACGAGCGTGGTCTTGCCGGCGCCGGACGGCGCGGCGATCACGTAGAGCCTGGCTGCAGGATCCGGCACCGGGGGCTACTCGACGTTCTGGACCTGTTCGCGCATCTGCTCGATCAGCACCTTGAGGTCGACCGCGGCCCGCGAGGTCTCGGCATCGCCGGATTTCGAACCCAGCGTATTGGCTTCGCGGTTCAGTTCCTGCATGAGGAAATCGAGGCGCCGGCCGACGGGTTCGTCGCTCGCGATGGCCTGGCGGATCTCGCTCAGGTGACTGTCGAGACGGTCGACTTCCTCTGCGACGTCGAGTTTCTGTGCGACCAGCGCGAGTTCGACCTCGAGGCGCCCGGGATCGGCTTCGACGTCGAGCTTCGCGATGCGCTCGCGCTGTTTCTGTGCGGCCGCTTCGAGTACCTCGGGCATGCGGCTGCGCACGGACCCGGCAATCTTCTCGATCTCGTCGCAGCGCGATGCGAGCATCGCGGCGATACGTTCGCCTTCGCTCGCGCGCATCGCCTGCAGCGATTCGAGCGCCTTTTCGAGCAGCGCGGTGGCCGCGTCGAGCACCGGCTCGGCATCGATCTCGGGCTCGACGATGACGCCCGGCCAGCGCAGCACCTCGAGCGGGTTGACCGACGTCGTGTGCGGGATGATGTCCTTGATCTCCTGCAGGCGGTCGCCCATCAGTTCGATCAGGCGCTTGTCGAGCCGCAGGTTCTGCTCGTCGCCGGCTGCGCGCTGGAAATTGAGCGTGCAGTCGACCTTGCCGCGCCGGAGTTGCCCGCCGACGCACTGGGCGAGCGTGCGTTCGTGGGGCCTGAGCTCCTCGGGGAGGCGGAAGGAAACGTCGAGATAGCGATGGTTGACGGCCCGGATTTCCCAGCTCAGGACACCCAGCTCCGTTTCGGCCGACTCTCGCGCAAAGCCTGTCATACTGTATAACATCGGTGCCGGTCTCCGGTTTTGTCGCCGTGGGTCACGGAACGCGGCGATTATTTCATGGCAGCATGGCCGCCGTCAGTACACAGCTTGGAACCAATGCAGATCGAATACGCGAAGGTGTCGGCGCTCGGGGACCGCAGCGACAACCAGGATCGTGCCGCTGTCGTCGCCGCCGAGCGCGCCGCGCTGATGCTCGTGTTCGACGGCATGGGCGGCCACTCCGACGGTGCCCGCGCTGCCGAGACCGGGCTCAAGGTCGTGCAGGACCTGTTCACGAGCACCCCGCTGCCGATCTTCGATCCGCAGGGCTTCCTGTACATGGCGCTGTCGAGGGCCCACGACGAAGTCGTCGAACTCGGCCGCGAGCTCGCCGTCGATTTCCGGCCGCGGGCGACCTGCGCCATCTGCCTCGTGCAGGAGGGCGGTGCGTTCTGGGCGCACATCGGTGACAGTCGCATCTACCACGTCCGCAACGGGCGGGTCATTGCGCGCTCGCGGGACCACAGTCACGTCGAGGTGCTGATCCAGGAAGGCGCGATTACCGAACAGGAAGCGCTCGACCACCCGATGCGCAACTTCGTCGAATGCTGCATCGGCGGCGACCTGCCGGTACCGGACATGAGCATCACGGGCAAGCAGGCGCTCGCGCCCGGCGATACGCTGCTCGCCTGCTCCGACGGCCTCTGGTCGGGGCTCTCGGACGAGGAGGTGGCGGCGGTCGGCGCGCCGGGTGAAAACCCGCTCTCCGAGAACCTGAAGCAGGTCAGCCTGAAGGCCCTCAAGACCAACGCGCCATACAGCGACAACACGACGGGGACGGCGCTCCGCTGGCTCGGTCCCTGACCGGCAGGCCGAAAGGGGCCAGAGCCCTGTTGCAACGGGCCCCGACCCCTTTACCCTAGTTGCCGAATACCCCGACTGTTCGTTTCGACCGAGGAGAAGACGATGCGTCCGAGTGGCCGCGCAAACGACGAGATGCGCAGCATGCGCTTCGAGACCGACTTCACCCGCCACGCCGAAGGCAGCGTGCTGACCGCGTTCGGTGAAACGCGCGTGCTTTGCACGGCGAGCGTCGAAGATCGCGTGCCGCCCTGGCTCCGCGGCAAGGGCAGCGGCTGGGTGACCGGCGAATATGGGATGCTGCCCCGCGCGACGAACACGCGCACGGCGCGCGAAGCGGCCCGCGGCAAGCAGGGCGGGCGGACCGTCGAGATCCAGCGGCTGATCGGCCGGTCCCTGCGCGCCGTCACGGACCTCGCCGCGCTCGGCGAACGCACCGTCACGCTGGATTGCGACGTGCTGCAGGCCGACGGCGGCACGCGCACGGCGTCGATCAGCGGCGCCTACGTCGCGCTGGCGCTCGCAATGCGACGTCTCGTCGCGGCCGGGCGGCTGAAAAAGAATCCGCTCCACGGCCAGGTAGCCGCGATCTCGGTCGGCATCTATCGTGGCGAAGCCGTGCTCGATCTCGACTATGCCGAGGACTCGGAGGCGGAAACCGACATGAACGTGGTCATGAACGAGGCCGGCCGATACATCGAGGTGCAGGGCACCGCAGAGGGCCATGCGTTCTCGCCGGACGAACTCGGTACGATGCTCGAGCTGGCGTCGGCCGGCGTCGGCCGGATCGTCGCCGCGCAGCTGGACGCGCTGGGCTGACACGATGCGCCTGCCCGCCAGGATCGTGCTCGCCACCGGCAACGCCGGCAAGGTCGCCGAGATCCGGGCGCTCATGGCCGAATTCGATGTCGAGGTCGTGCCGCAGACGGCATTCGGCATCGAGCCGGCGGACGAGACGGGCACGACTTTCGTCGAGAATGCGCTCAAGAAGGCGCGCCATGCACTGGCCGCGACCGGGATCGCCTCGCTGGCCGACGATTCCGGCCTCGCGGTCGACGCGCTCGGCGGCCGGCCCGGGGTCCGCTCGGCGCGCTACGCCGGGCCCGACGCGGACGACGAGGCCAACATCGCCCGCCTGCTGGCCGAACTGGACGACGTCGACGAGCGCGATGCGGCATTTCACTGTGCGATCTGCCTCGTCCTGCCCGATGCCGCAGAGCCCGTCATCGCGACGGGCGAATGGCGGGGCACGATCCTCCGCGAGCGGCGCGGTTCCGGCGGGTTCGGCTACGACCCGGTGTTCTACGATCCGGCGCTCGGGAAGAGCGCCGCGGAACTTGAGCCGGAGGAGAAGAATGCGGTAAGCCATCGCGCGCGGGCACTTGCCCGGCTCGCCGCGAGCCTGCGTTCGCCGGGACCGTGACCGGTCCGCCGCCGCTCACGCTTTACGCGCATCTGCCCTGGTGCGTACGCAAATGCCCGTACTGCGACTTCAATTCGCACACGGCCGGCAGCGCGCCGCCGCTCGAGCGCTACGTCGATGCGCTCGTGATCGACCTCGAGGCCGAAGCGGTCCGCGCGGGCAGGCGCCCGCTCGGCAGCGTGTTCCTCGGCGGGGGTACGCCGAGCCTGTTCCCCGCCGGGCAGATTGAGCGGCTGCTCGCCGCGGTCGGGCAGACCTTCGTGGTGGCGGACGACGCCGAGGTCACGATGGAGGTCAATCCCGGTGCGATCGAGCACGACGACCTCGCAGGCTATCGCGCCGCGGGTGTCAACCGGCTGTCCATCGGCGCCCAGAGCTTTTCGCCCGACTCGCTCCGCGCGCTGGGCAGAATCCACGCCGTCGGCGAGATCGGCCAGTGCGTGGCGGCGGCCCGCGGCGCCGGCTTCGACAACGTCAACCTCGACCTGATGCACGGGCTGCCCGGACAGGACGCGGCGGGTGCGTGCCGCGACCTCGAAGCGGCGCTCTCGCTCAGGCCCGAACACCTGTCCTGGTACGAGCTGACGCTCGAGCCGAACACGGTATTCCATGCGCGGCCGCCGGCCGGGCTGCCGGACGAGGACAGCGCCGCCGCGATCCGTGACGCCGGCGCGAAACTGCTCGCCCGGGCCGGCTTCGAGCAATACGAGGTGTCGGCCTGGGCGCGCCCGGGGCGCCGGTGCCGCCACAACCTCAACTACTGGCGGTTCGGGGACTATCTCGGGATCGGCGCCGGCGCGCACGGCAAACTGACCACGGGGGAGTGCATCCTGCGCAGCGTCAAGCCCGCGCACCCGCTCGAGTACATGCGGCGCATGGAACATGGCGACTGCCCGACACCCGAGGAGGTCGCGCCCGCCGACCGGCTGTTCGAGTTCATGCTGAACGCCCTCAGGCTTAACGAAGGGTTCGATGAGGCCGGGGTGACGCGCCTCACGGGCCTGCCGCGCGACGCGGTCCGTCCGCGGCTCGAGGCACTGTCCGGGCGGGGGCTTCTGACCGAGTTTGCGAGCGGCCGCTGGCGCCCGTCCGACCTCGGCTACCGGTTCTTAAACGACCTGCAGGCCGAATTCCTGCCCTGAGGGTTTATGCACAATCACGGCGGATGCCTGAATTTTCAGGGCGAGACGAGCGCCAATTCACTCAAGGCGTCGAGAAAAGCGTCCAAGTACCTGATTTATGGTCCTTTATAAATTTGGCCATAAAATAGTCATTCTGAAGCGCCTGCTTGGAAATCCGGGCCTTAGCCGTTTCACCCAAATTTCTTCCACAGACTTATCCACAGCTTCTGTGGATAATCACGCGGCGCGGGCGAGGGCTTGCGGCGCCCCGTCGTTCCCTATATTCTACGCGGCCTTTTCGCACCCCGCGGTGCAGCGGAGAGCTTCCCATGAAAGCCGACATTCATCCCGACTACAGCGAAATCAAGGTCACCTGCAGCTGCGGGAACGAGTTCACGACGCGCTCGACGCTCGGCGAGGACCTGCTGGTCGAGGTCTGCTCTTCCTGCCATCCCTTCTACACGGGCAAGCAGAAGATCGTGGACACGGGCGGCCGCGTCGACAAGTTCCGCCGCAAGTACGGCATGAGCTGACCGGATACGCCGCCGCCGGGAGCAGGTCCCGGCCGCAGCGTACTACGCATTATCCGAACTTCGGGCCCCGCGGCTGCGGGCGTCTGATATGCTCGTGCGGCTGTGATCACGATAGTTAATTGAGCCCGAGGAGACGATGACAAAGGACGCATTTCGCCTGATCAGCCCGAGCGGCAAGGAATCGGAACTGCCGGTATTGAGCGGTACCGTCGGCCCCGACGTAATCGACATCGCGAGCCTCTACAGGGACCAGGGCGTGTTCACCTACGACCCGGGATACGTCGCTACCGGCAGCTGTTCGTCCGACATTACCTACATCGACGGCGAAAACGGCGTACTGATGTACCGCGGCTACCCGGTCGAGCAGCTCGCCGAGCATTCCAATTTCATCGAGGTCTCCTACCTGCTGCTCCACGGTGAACTGCCCACCGCGAGCCAGCTCGAGCAGTTCGACGACACGATCCGTACGCACACGATGCTCAACGAGGGCATGCTGAAGTTCTTCAACGGCTTCCGCTACGATGCCCACCCGATGGCGCAGCTCTCGGCAGTCGTCGGCTCGATGTCCGCCTACTACCACGACGAGATGGATGCGAGTAATCCCGACCACCGCGATATTTTCGCGCACCGGATTCTCGCCAAGCTGCCGACCATCGCCGCCGCAGCGTACAAACTCTCGATCGGCCAGCCTTTCATGTACCCGCGCAATGATCTGAGCTTCTGCGAGAACCTGTTGCAGATGCTGTTCGCCGTACCGGCCGAACCGTACGAGATCGACCCCGTCGCGGCCGAGGCGCTGGATCTCCTGTTCATCCTGCACGCCGATCACGAGCAGAACTGCTCGACGTCGACGGTGCGCATGGCGGGCAGCTCCGGTGCGAATCCGTACTCGGCCATCGCGGCCGGCATCTCCGCACTCTGGGGCCCGGCGCACGGCGGCGCGAACGAAGCGGTCCTGAACATGCTCGAGCGAATCGGCGATGCGAGCCAGATCCCGAAGTACGTCGCCAAGGCCAAAGACAAGAACGACCCGTTCCGCCTGATGGGCTTCGGCCACCGCGTGTACAAGAACTTCGATCCCCGTGCGACGATCATCCGCGAGATGTGCCACAAGGTACTCGCACAGCTCGACCAGAAGGATTCGCCGCTCTTCGAGCTCGCGCTCGAACTCGAGCAGTTCGCGCTCAAGGACGAGTACTTCATCGAGAAGAAGCTGTATCCGAACGTGGACTTCTACTCCGGCATCATCTACCGGGCGCTCGGCATCCCGACCTCGATGTTCACCGTCATGTTCGCGATCGGCCGCTCGGTGGGCTGGGTCGCGCACTGGCGGGAGATGATCGCGGACCCGAAGGGCAAGATCAGCCGGCCCCGGCAGCTCTACACGGGCCCGGCAGAGCGCGATTACGTGGCGGTCGAGAAGCGCTGACGCACCCGCACCCGGTCAGAAAAGACCATAAACAGCAAATCCCCCGCAAAAGGGGTCAGAGCCCTTTTGAAAAGGGCTCTGACCCCTTTTATTGATGGTCAGTCTTCGAGCAGGGCCCGGACGGCCCGCAGGTCGGCGCGCCGCATCGGTTTGCCGTCGATGGGGCTGAGCGGGGCCTGCCGGATGCCGTCGACGGGGAAGACGGTCGCCTCGATGCCGGCGCCGGCGTGGTCGAACTGAAAGCCGGCATAGGTGTCTGCGGCCGCATCGCGCGTGCGGCGCGAGCGCAGGCGCCGTTCGAACGGGCGGTAGCGGATCCCGTGGCCATCGAGTTCGCCCGCGATCGTCTCGGGGCTGTCGCTGAACAGGTGCAGGTTGACTGAAGAGTGACCGTCGGCGGTACCGTTCAGGACCGGCCCGACGAGCCGCGGTGAATGGTGCTCGAAAAGCTGCATGACCGACGCGGCGGCTTCGCGCAGCATGCGCAGCCGGTCCGAATGGGCCTCGCCGCCGAAGAGCTCGAGATGCTCGCTGACGGCCACCTCGACCTCGGCATTACCGGGCAGTGAACCGCGATCGTTCAGCCCCAGGCGCTCGGCCGCCTTGGCCTTGGCGACCCGGTAATCGCGAATGCCCTGGTTGACGATGATCCGCGCCGCTTCCTGTGCGAGCATCTGGCGGGCGCGATCGGTGCCGTTACTTTTGCGTTTCGGCATTGCTCAGAACAGCGGCTCGGCCGGCAGTTCCTCGTCCGCTTCCTCGTCCACGTCCGCCCCCGGGGATTGCGGCGGCTCGCGGAACGAGTCGTTGAACGGATCGGGAATATCCTCGACGACTTCGCAGTCGGGCAGCTGGCCCTGGCGGAAGTATTCGAAGGTCGCATTCGGCTGCCCGGCGCGCGCGGGGCAGCCGGTCTCACGATCGATGCGCACGGAGACGATACCGGGCGGCATCGGCATCTGGTTCTCGGGCACGCCCTTCAGCGCGCGGCCCATGAACTGAATCCAGATCGGCAACGCCGTCCGCGAACCCTCCTCGCCGGGGCCGAGCGGCAGGTCGTCGTCGTAACCGACCCAGACGATCGCCGTGAGGTCCGCGTTGAAGCCGCCGAACCACGCATCGCGCATGTCGTTCGACGTGCCGGTCTTGCCGGACAGGTCGCGCCGGCCGAGCACCCGCGCGCGGCGCCCGGTGCCGCGCTGGATCACGTCCCGCATCATGTCCTGGATCAGGAACGCGTTCTCGGCCGGGATGGCGCGCGGCGCCGCCCTGACGTCGGCGAACAGTTCGGGTGCGACCGTCGCATCGGGCCGGTAGTCGAGCGCGACGTCGGCCATCTGCTCGAGCGGCAGCTCGGCCAGGGGTTCCGGGTCGCGCTTCTCGTCGGGTTCCGCGACGCAGGGCTCGCACACGACCAGCGGTTCGGCCCGGTACAGCGCATCGCCTTCGGGGCCGAAGATCGCGTCGATCACGTACGGCTTGATGCCGAAGCCGCCGTTGGCAATGATCGCGTAGCCCTGCACCATGTCGAGGGGGGTCGCGTTGCCGCCGCCGAGCGCGAGCGAGCCGTTGCGCGGCAGCGCCGCGTCCCCGAAACCGAACTTCGCAATGTGCCGGACCGCGTTGCCGATGCCGGTCTCGAACAGGAGCAGCCGCACCGACACCAGGTTCATCGACCGGACGAGCGCCTCGCGAAGCCGCGTCGGGCCGTAGAACCGGCCGGTGTAGTTGATCGGTCGCCAGACCGCCTCGAGCGCCGAGGATTCGATGACCACCGGGGCATCGAGCACCACGGTCGCCGGCGTATTGCCGTGCTCGAGCGCCGCCGAATAGATGAAAGGCTTGAACGACGAGCCGGGCTGCCGGAAGGCCTGGGTCACCCGGTTGAACTTGCTCGTCGCGAAGTCGAAACCGCCGACCAGGCTGGTCACCGCGCCGTCGTACGGGTCCATCGAAACGAGCGCGCCCTGCGCTTCCGGGATCTGCGCGAGTGCCCAGAAATTACCCTCGGCCGGCATCACGACGACGAGGTCGCCGACCGCCACGACGTCTGCCGCCGACTCCGGCGCAGGCCCCGTCGTTTCGCGGTCGATGTACGGTTTTGCCCAGCGCAGGCCGCGCCAGGGGATCCGGTCGGTGCGGCCGTCCGCAAACAGGATCGCGGCGCTGTTGTCGGCGTTGACGGCCGTCACCAGTGCGGCTGACAGGCCGCCGGGGACGTATTGCTCCAGCCGTTCCCGTATCTCGGTCGGCCAGTCGGCGAAGGGCGTCGCCATCAGCTCCGGCGTCAGCTCGATGCGGTCGAGCGGTCCGCGGTAGCCGCGCCGGCGCGTGAATTCCAGAAGGCCGTTCCTGAGCGCGTAGTTCGCCGCGCGCTGCAGACCGGAGTCGAGCGTCGTCACGACCTGGTACCCGGCCGTGTAGGTGTCCTCGCCGTAGCGATTGAGCATCTCGCGCCTGACCATCTCCGCGACGTAGGGCGCCGAGAGCTCGATGGCTGCGCCGTAGAGGCGCGAGCTCATCGGGACGGCGAGCGCCGCCTCGTATTCGTCCCGGGTGATGAAGCCCAGGTCCTCCATGCGGCCGAGCACGTAGTTCCGGCGGCGCGTCGCGTTGGCCGCGCTCGTCACCGGGTTGTAGCGTGACGGCGCCGGCAATACGCCCGCCAGCGTCGCGGCCTCGGCGATGGTGAGCTGCTCGAGACTCTTGTTGAAATACACCTGGGCGGCCGCGGCGACCCCGTAGGCGCGCTGGCCGAAGAACATCTTGTTGAGGAACAGGGCCATGATCTGTTCCTTGGTGAACTCCTGCTCAATCTTGTACGCGAGGAAGGCCTCGCGGAGCTTGCGCGTGAACAGCTGCTCCCGGGTCAGGAAGTAGTCGCGCGCCAGCTGCTGGGTCAGCGTGCTGCCGCCGCCCGAGATCTCGCCGCTCCGCAGCAGGCGCAGGAGCGAGCGGAGAATCCCCTGGTAATCGACGCCGGGATGCTCGAAAAAGCGCCGGTCCTCTGCGGCGATGAACGCCTCCACGACGTGCTGCGGAACGTCCTCGTAGGTAATCGGGACGCGGCGCCGCTCGCCGATCTCGCTGATCAGGTAGCCGTCGCGGCTGAAAACCCGCAACGGGACCTGCAGCGGGATGTCGCGGATGGTCTCGGCGGCCGGCAGGCCGGGCGCGACGAAGTAGTAGGCACCGACCACACCGGCGACCCCGGCGATCGTGCCGAGGCACCCGAGGCAGGCGGCGAGCACCAGCCCGCGCAGGATTCTGCGCGATCTGCGACGTGGGTCCTTCTGGTTTCTCGCTCGTGCCTGCATGGTGCGCCAGTTTCAGGGCGAACGCGGCAGATAGCCGCGACGCCGGGTTACTCCATTAATGAGTATTCTGATGTCCGTTCGGTGGTGATCGTATGGCAAATCCGGGGCAGGGAAACCCGGCTACCGGCCCAAGGGCCCGGATGATAGCGAGCGGGACGCGGCCGGGGCAACGGCGACCGCGGGCAACCCCGCCCCGGGGCGCGTTCGAATACGCATTCCGAGTCGCCAACCAGTTCACGGAATACCGCTGGATCGATGCGTAACATAACGATCGCTGGATCGTGAACACAGTCACGTTTTATTTAACATTTTGTTGATATATAGTTAAATCGGCTAGCTGAGGTCCAGCCTAAATTCGGCTCGCAACCTACCGACCTAGAAGGAAAAAGTACGTGTTATTCGGCAAAAAATCCCAACCTTTGCTGGGCCTCGATATCACGACGTCGTCGGTGAAGCTCATTGAGCTCTCGCAGAGCGGAAAACGCTATCGGGTCGAGTCCTATGCTGCGGAGCCGACGCCCCCGAGTTCGGTGTCGGAAAAAGCCATCGTCGACGCCAAGGCGGTCGGCGAGGCGATACGGCGGGCCGTCAAGCGGGCGGGTGCCAAGTCCCAGGACGCGGCAGTCGCGATCAGCGGCGACGCGGCCATCACCAAGGTGATCCAGATGCCCTCGAGTCTCTCCGAGCGCGACCTGGAAGGGCAGGTCGAGATCCAGGCCGACCAGTACATCCCGTTCCCGATGGAAGAGGTCAGCTTCGACTACGAGATCGTGGGTCCCAACGAAAAAGACCCGGAGCTGATGGACGTGCTCCTGGTCGCCACGCGAACCGACAACGTCGAGCAGCGCCAGGCCGCGGTGCGGGCCGCGGGGCTTTCCACCCAGATCGTCGACGTCGAGGCCTTCGCGCTCGAGAATGCCTGCCGGCTGCTCAGTCACCAGATTCCGGACGGCGGCATGGGTCAGTCGGTCGCCGTCGTCGACATCGGCGCGAGTTCGACGACATTCAGCGTGCTGCACGACCTGCGCGTCATCTACACCCGTGACTTCAACTTCGGCGGCCAGCAGCTGACCGAGGAAATCATGCGGACCTACGGGCTCTCGATGGAAGACGCCGGCCGGGCCAAGAAACAGGGCGGGCTGCCGAGCAACTACCAGCCGGAGGTCCTGGAGCCCTTCATCGACGACATGACCCAGCAGGTCAGCCGTTCGCTGCAGTTCTACCTGGCGTCCGGCGGCGGTCGCGAGCAGCCGGACATGATCCTGGTCTGCGGCGGCTGCGCGAACATCCCCGGTATCGCCGACGTGATCTCGAGCCGGGTCGGCATCCCGACCGAGGTCGGCGACCCGCTCGGGCAGATGAAGATTTCGTCCAAGGCCAAGTCCCAGGGTGTACACAAGGATGCGACCGCATTGCTGACGGCGTGCGGACTGGCACTGAGGAGCTTCGACTAATGCCACGTATTAACCTGCTTCCCTGGCGCGAGGAAGAGCGCAAGCGCCGCCAGAAGGAATTCGGCGTCGCGATGGCGGGGGCCGTTCTTGCCGGCATCGCCGTCGTGATGCTCACGGTGCTCTCCTATAACCAGATGATCTCGGCGCAGCAGGCGCGCAACAGCCGGCTAACGGACGAGATCGCCGAGCTGCAGAAGAGCATCGAGGAGATCGACGGCCTCGAGCGGCAGAAGGAACGCCTGCTCGCGCGCATGGAGATCATCGAGCAGCTGCAGAAAAGCCGGCCGGAAGTCGTACATCTGTTCGACGAGATCGCGCGCAAGCTGCCGGAAGGCGTGTACCTGACCGGTATGAAGCAGAACGGGTCGAGGATCGAGGTCCGCGGTGTCGCGCAGTCGAGCACGCGGGTGTCGGCGCTGATGCGCCAGGTCGACTCCTCCGCGTGGATGACCGACCCGCAGGTCGAGCGCGTCGAGACGACGCAGTCCGGCGCGTCGCGGCAGGCCGAGTTCATCGTCTACGTGCAGCAGGTCAGCGCGAACAACGATGCGGAGGAGCTCTGATGAACCTCGTCGAAGAACTCATGAGCCTCGACGTCAACGACATCGGTCGCTGGCCGCTGATCTTTCGCGCAGGCGTCATCGCAATCGTCTTCCTGGTCGTAACGGGCCTGGGTATCTACTGGACCATCGTGCAGGACAAGGCGCCGGCGCTCGAGCGCGAAAGAGCCGAGGAAGAGTCGCTCAGGATCACGTTCGAGAACAAGCAGCGCAAAGCCGCCAACTACGATGCCTACAAGGCGCAGCTCGCGCAGATTGAACAGTCGTTCGGCACGATGCTGAGGCAGCTGCCGGGCGAGACCGAGATCCCGAGCCTGATCGTCGACATCTCGCAGACCGGCCTGGCTTCCGGCCTGCAGGAGAAGCTGTTCGAGCCGCAGGCCGAGATTCCCAAGGACTTCTACGCCGAGAAGCCGATCAAGATCCGGCTGTCCGGGGGCTACCATGAGATAGCCAAGTTCGCGAGCGGCATCGCCGCGCTGCCGCGAATCGTGACGCTGCATAACATCAACATCACGCCCGAGAACAAGAACAGCTTCGACAATCTCAGTCTCGAGGTGGTGGCTAAGACGTATCGCTATCTCGACGAGGAGGCGGACGTGCGATGAAGGCTCTACTCCCGATTTCCAGGCTCCTCGTCGTACTGGCGCTCGCCGCCGGACTCGCCGCGTGCGGCAGTGACATGGACGACCTCGACGAATACATCAACCAGATCAAGGCCCGGCCGGGCGGGCGTATCGAGCCGCTGCCCGAGATCACGCCCTACGAGATCTTCACCTACAGGGCGGACGCGGAAGGCGTGCGCTCGCCGTTCGTGCCGGATACACCGCAGGTCGCAGCCGGCGGTGCCGGCAGCGGGCCCCGCCCGAACCCGGATCGCAGCCCCGAGTTCCTCGAGCAGTTCCCGCTCGACACGCTGCGCATGGTGGGCACGCTGTATATCGGCGACACCATGTACGGGCTGATCCAGACCTCGGACGGCCTGATTCACCGCGTGGTGCCCGGCAACTACATGGGACAGAACTACGGACGGATCACGGAGATTTCCGAATCGGAAGTCGAGCTGGTCGAAATAATTTCTGACGGGATTGGCGGTTACATAGAGAGGGACGCCGCCGTAAGTCTTTCAGACTGACGCCTGAATGGGACTGGGAGTAACTGGAATGATGATCAAACTCGAAACGACGGTCGGTCATCGCCTCGCGACGATGCTGGCTGCCGCATTGCTGTGTGCCGGCGCGGCCGCGAATGCCCAGCAAGGCAACCGACTGCAGGATATTCAGGTGCAGAGTCTCCCCGGCGACCGGCTGGAACTCAGACTGATCATGAGCGATCCGGCGCCGGAGCCCTTGAGTTTCACGATCGACAGCCCCGCGCGGATCGCACTCGATCTGCCGGACACGACGCTCGGCATGACGTCGCGGCGCCGTGACGTGAACCTCGGCCCTCTCGACACGATCCTGACGGCCGAGGCCGGCGGGCGGACCCGCGTGGTGCTGAACCTCGAGCAGATGGTCGCCTACGAGACCAGCCGCAGCGGCAACGTCGTTACCGTGGTGCTCGGCGACGGCGGCGGCTACAGCGAATCGACGACGCAGTTCGCGAGCAATGCACCGTCGACGACGTCCTACGCAGCGCCCGGCGGGCGCGCGATTTCGACCGTCGATTTCCGTCGCACGCGCGATGGCGGCGGCCGCATCATCATCAACCTGACCGATCCGTCGACCCCCGTGGACATCCGCCAGGAAGGCGGTCGCGTCGTTGCGGTGTTCAAGGACACGACGTTGCCATCGGAACTGATGCGGCGCCTCGACGTTACCGACTTCGCGACGCCCGTGACGACGGTCGATGCGCTAAGGACGAACATGGACACGCGGATCGTCATTTCCGCCGACGGCAGGTACGAGCAGCTTGCCTACCAGTCCGACAACGAATTCACGATCGAGATCAATCCCCAGGCGGAAGACGCCGAGGTGTCGACGCTCTTTTCCGAAACAAAGGAATACGAAGGCCAGCGCCTGACGCTGAACTTCCAGGACATCGAGACGCGGGCCGTGCTGCAGCTCCTGGCCGAGACCTCGGGCCGCAACATCGTCGTATCCGATACCGTGCAGGGCAACGTCACGCTGCGCCTGCGCAACGTCCCCTGGGACCAGGCTCTCGATATCGTCATGACGACCAAAGGCCTGGACATGCGCCAGAACGGCAATGTCGCTATCGTTGCGCCGGCCGCCGAGATCGCAGC
>JAWWBD010000062.1:0-14781 GCA_033721115.1 Woeseiaceae bacterium
CGCACACCGGCCAGCACCATCGATCGGGAGGACTGCCCGGAGGCCGCCATGCCCACGAAAGCGACACAGCTGCTCCGCGAACTGCGCACCGATCACCGCAACATGGCCGTATTGCTGAACCTGCTGCAGGCCGAGGCCGACCGGATGGCGCACGACGAGGACATTGACTTCGAGCTTGTGCACGACATCATGCGCTACATGACGGTCTACTCGGACGCGGTGCATCATCCGCGCGAAGACCTCGTCTACGCGGGGCTGCTCGCTGCGGATCCGGGGCTGGCGGACGGCCTCGCAAAGATCGAGGAACAGCACGGCGAACTGGCCGATCTCGGTGGGAAGCTCAGGGGCGATTTCGAGACGATCCTGGCGGGTAATGCCATCACCCGCGCCGAGGTGGTCGCCGATACCCGCCGCTACCTGCATTACCTGCGCCAACACATGGCCTGGGAAGAGGAAGACCTGTTCCGGCGCGCCGAAGCCAAAGCAGACACGCTCGTCATCGACGACACGCACCTCAGGGCGTCCGACCCCGTCTTCGGCGAGCGGCGCCAGGCATCGTTCACCGGCCTGTTCGAGGCGATCCGCCGCGAAGCCTCCTGAGCCCCTGCCAAAAGGGGTCAGAGCCCTTTTCAAAAGGGCTCTGACCCCTTTTCGGGTGCGTGAGCTGTTTGTGGGCTAAAAATACCAGGCTAGTTGGGCGAACAGGCCGGGCCCGGTGGCGAGGTCGGTCCCGGGCTGCCCGCTGTCGATGCCGCCGTACTCGGTGCCGCCGGCACCGACCGGCACGTTGAGGCTGCCGAGCAGGTCCAGGTTGTCGGAAAGGCTCAGCCGCGTGACGAGCTGGAGGAACACGCTCGGGTCGTCGACGTTCGCGATCAGCGTCGGCGTCAGCGACCAGAGCGGCGTCATTTCCACCAGCACGCTCGCCGCGACGTAGCGCCTGCCGAGCGTGAACATCTCCCCCCGCGCCAGCCGCGCGACCAGCGCCGGGTTTCCGGCGAGACCGGCAGGGCCATAGTCCCCGCCCGGCTGGCCGAAGCCGTTGAAATAGACTTCGAGCGCACCGCTCATGTTCTTCTGCCGCCAGGTCCAGGCGTAGCTCACGTTGGCGACGGCCTGCAGCACGTACTCGTCCCCGGTGTCGGTGACGACGGCATCGCCGCGCACGACGGCGCCACCGACGCTCTGCACGAGACCGGCGCCGAGCACGAGATCACCGTAGTGTTCGGCAACGAGCACGTCGAACTCGGCGCTGCCGCCGAAGCCGTGATACTTGACGGCGCTCGTGCGGCTGTCTGCTGTAACCGAATCGCTCACCGGGTCGCGGCGGAAGACGACGGCGGCCTGCAGGTCGTCGCCCCCCCTGCGGAGGTACTGGCCGTAGAGCATGTCGTCGCCCGCCTTGAACTCGGTGTCGACGGCAACCGGGTCGAACGGGTTGACGAGGTCCATCGGGGCGAATGCGAGTCCGTTGCCCCAGGACAGCGCCTGCCGTCCGATACGTATCACGGTCGATTCGCCCGCATAGCGCACGGCCAGCCGGTCGAGGCGATGCAGCACGGCACCGCGGCCACGGTCCCGGATCACGTGCGTGAGATCGAACAGCCGGCGCCCGTCGTCCGGCAGCCGCTCCTGTGCAATGCCCGGAAGCGCCGCCGTGTCGCGCGTCCACTCGATGCTGTCGCCCGCGAAACCGATGAGCTGCCACGCGGCGTCCAGGGTCCAGCGGCCGCGCCCGGGCGCGAACTCGAGGCGCAGGTCGCCGCCCACGTCGATCGTCTCGCTCCCGGCCAGGTCACGGAACAGGCTGTCTTCGGGGTATGCCTGCGCCTCGAGGCGCAGTTTGAGGTGCCCGCCCGCCCCGGCGTCTGCCTGCGCCACCGCGGCGAGCAGGTACAGGAGCGGGATGCTAGCCCGCACGTTGCTCGACATCCTCGACGACGCGGCCGTCGAGCAGCCGCACCAGGCGCCGGGCGTAGGCCATGACGCGCTGGTCGTGGGTCGCGATGACGAAGGTCGTGCCGTGGTGTTCGTTCAGATGCACGAACAGGCCCATCAGCTCGTCGGCCGAGTGCGAGTCGAGATTCGCCGTCGGCTCGTCGGCAAGCACGAGCGCGGGCCCGGAAACGATCGCGCGCGTGACGGCCACCCGCTGCTGTTGCCCGCCCGACATGTCGGCCGGCAGCCGGTCCTCGAGCCCGGCGAGCCCGACCTCGGCCAGGATCTCACCGGCCCGCTGGGCGCGCTCGGCACCCGGCACGCCCTGCACCTGCATCACGAACTCGACGTTTTCGCGCGCCGTCAGCACAGGGATCAGGTTGAATGCCTGGAAGACGAAGCCGATGTTCGCAAGCCTCAGATCCGCGAGCTCGCCCTTGCCCAGCCGGTCGATACGCCTGCCTGCGATGTGGACCTCGCCGCTGTCCGGCCGGTCGAGGCCGCCGATCGTGTTGAGCAGCGTCGTCTTGCCGCCGCCCGACGGCGCCGACAGGCAGACGAAGTCACCGTCGGCGATGTCCAGCGTGACGTGATCGAGCGCATGGATCGCCTGTTCGCCCTGGTAATAGGTCCTGCAGACGTCGATACAGCGTACGGCCGGCATTGTCAGATCTTCCTCATGGCAGCAACGGGCTCGTAGTGCGCCGCGCGCCAGGCCGGCGAGAGACTCGCAAGAAAACCCAGCACGAGCACGACGACGTTGGCCAGCACGACGTCCCCGGGGGCCAGCTCCGGGTACAGCGTACTGGCGACGCCCCACATCTCCATGCCCTCGCCGACAGCAGAAATGTCGATTCCGTCGTCGAGCGGCAGGACCGTCAGCCAGGACAGCAAAGTGCCGGTGGCGAGCCCGATGACGAGCAGCAGCAGCGACTCGATCACGACCTGGCCGAGAATATTCCGCGGCCGCATGCCGAGCGCGAGCATGAGCCCGATCTCCCGAACGCGCTCGAAAACGGCCATGACGAGCGTGTTGACCAGCCCGAACGACAGCGCGAGGAAGATCACGATGATCCAGACCAGCGCGAAGCCGTCCATGACGCCCAGCATCGTCGCGAGATAGCTGTCGACCTCGTACCAGGCCTCGACGACGACGCGCTCGTCCAGCGCGGCTGCGACGCGCGCGCGCAGGTCCTCGACGTGACGGTAGTCGGGCCCCACGAAAAACGCTTCCGACACGGCGTCACCGATGCCGAGCAGCTCCTGTGCCGTGCCCTTGCCGATGAAAACGTAGGCCTCTTCGACAGCGGCGACGCTGGCCGAGAACAGCCCGACGATCCTGAAGCCCCGGTCCGCGATCTCGTTGTCCGGATCCTGCGTCATGACCACGACGCGTTTGCCGAGCCCGGTCTCCAGCGTGTCGGCGAGCCTGGCGCCGATGACGATGCCGCTGTCGTTGACCCCGTCCAGGAACCGGCCCTCGACCTCGTCCTCGTCGACGAAGGTCATGCCCGCCTCCGCTTCCGGATCGATGCCGAGGAGCGTCACTCCGCGCGAATCGTACTCGCTCGTCACGACGGCGGGCACCCGTACCCGCGTCGCCCCGCGCCCCAGACCGGCGGCTTCGAACCGCTGCTCGAGTTCCCCATCGCCGATCGGCAGCAGGTTCGCGATGCTCGGGTCGTCCCGGAACGCCGGATGATGGACCTGGACGTGTCCGGGCAGCGCCTCGATGCCGTCCCTGACCATCTCGTTGACCATGCCGCGCATGAGCGCGGTCATGAAAATCATCGCCCAGGTACCGACGACGATCGCGGCGAGCATGATCCCGGTGCGCCGCCTGTTGCGCCAGAGATTGCGCCAGGCCAGGCGGAAGAGAATGGCGACTACGTGCATGTCAGGCCGCCCGCATCGCGTCGACCGGCTGCAGGCGATACAGGCGCTGTGCGGGGTAGAGCGCAGCGAGGATCGTGAAGACGAACACGACGGACGGCCCGGCGACGATCGGCAGGAGCGACACGCTCGGATAGATGCTGGCCGGAAGATTGAACTTCGCCGCCATCTCCTCCATGCCGGGATACGAGAAGCCGGCCGCGTTGAAATAGAGGACGACGAGTGCGCCGAGGAACGCGCCGATCACGAGACCCAGCAGGCCCATGAGCGCGGTCTCGAGCAGCACGAGCCGTCCGAGCCGTCCCGGCCGGAGGCCCAGCGCGAGCACGATGCCGAATTCGCGCGTGCGCTCGAGCACCGACATCAGCTGGGTGTTGAGTACGCTGAAGGCGACGAGGACGACCAGCACGCCGTACATGAAGAACGCGCTGCTCATGTCGGCCCTGATCGCCTGCCTGAGCCCGGGCTCGAGCGCGTCCCAGTCGTGGACGACGAGGTCCGGCCGCGCAGCACTGACGAAATCCGCAACCGCGGCGCGGAGTTCCTCCGCCTGCCCGATCGCCGGCGCGTTCACGACGACCTGGTGGCCGGCGCCGTTCATGTAGTAGACGTCGTCGAACAGGGCGAGCGGCAGTTCCGCGACGCCGCGGTCGATTTGGGCAATGCCGCTCGAGAAAACGCCGGCGACCGTGACGACCGCCGCGGCGAACGAGCCGTCGAGCCCGCTGCCCAGCAGGGTCAGCTCGTCACCGACCTGCACCTTGAGATTCCGGGCCAGCACTTCGCCGATGACGATCTCGGGTGCCCCGCCGGGTTCGAGATACCGCCCCGCCGAAACCAGCCCGGGGATCGAGGACACGCCGGGTTCGAACTGCGGCTCGACGCCGTAGACCGCAACGCCATAGCTCCGGTCCTCGCTCGAGGCCAGCGCGAAGCCGGCGGCCCGGGCCGCGACCCGGTCGGTGCCGAGTTCGGCACGCAGCGCGGCCGCGAGCGACGCGACGTCCGGTATCGCCTGCCGCATCTTGCCGTCGTCCAGGTAGCCCGGCGCCTGCACCTGGACGTGGCCGGTAAACGCTTTGAGCGAGTTGTCGATCATCAGGTCGTAGGCGCCCAGCTGCAGCGCGATCATGAACACGAGCAACGCGTTGGAGAAGATCATCGCCCCCGTCGTGAGCCACGTGCGCCGCGTGTGCCGCCAGAGGTTGCGCCAGGCGAGTCGGAAGACGATGTTCACGGCGCCGCGGTGCGCGGGTTTCGCAGGTTCGACAGCGTGAACAGGCTGTCGGGCAGTTCGACGTCGTACTCGACCGAGTCGATCCGGATTTCCGTCCACTCGTCGTCGGCGTCCACCCGGGCCATCCGCTGCCGTATCGCAACGACGCGCCCGCCCATCGGGCCGATCTCGAGCGCCTGCATTTCCTTGACCAGCTCGCCGTCCTGGTCGAAGAAGCTGTGCACCAGCACGAGGTTGTCCTCGCGGATGCGGAGCACCTCCCTGCCCCAGACCACGGCGGCCTCCTCGTGCGGCACGGATTCGATCTCGTACACGATGAAGCCGTCGACCTCCTGCGTCGCGAGCAGGCGGTGATCGTACTCGTCGACGATCTCGTCCGCCCGCGCGACGTCGTTGTTCGAGAAGTCCGAGCCCATCCAGCTCTGGCCCATCATCGACGACGGCACCTTGATCACGCGATTGATCCTCGGCGAATAGGACCACATCTCGTTGTCGTCGGTCAGCGTGCCGTTGCCGCGGTCCCTGCGCGGCTCGAGCACGCGCACCAGCGACTGCTCGTCACCCCGCGTCCACGCACGCATCGTCATCGTGCGCTCCCAGTCTGGCCGGTGAATCGTCATCGTCATCACGCTGACCGACGACTGGCCCCGCCAGTGGTCGACGGCGCTGCGGACGATGTCCGTCGCATCCGGCGCGTCCGCCGCGCCGAGCAGCGGCAATGCGAGCCCCGCGACCAGCACCGGGATCCGGCCCTGCCCGTTCGATCGATCCAGCATAGTCCTGTCCCCGGGCCCCCGAGTCGCCCTGGCCATCGTCAGTATAGGGTAGTCGCTCTTCCGGCCCCGCCTAATACGGGGATGCCACGACGGGGCCGGGCGTAGGTGTTTTTCGCAATGGTGCGCCACGAGGCGGCGGCTAGACTGAAATCAACGGCAGCTTCGAGGAGGTGGCGATGTTCAGCATCGGGGAGATCATGAGCACGGACCTGGTCACGATCGAACCGTCGGCGAGCCTCGCCGACGCACGCGCACTGATGCATACGCACCGGATTCACCACCTGCCGGTCATCCGCGATGCCGGCGAGCTCGTCGGTCTCGTGACCCTCACCAATGTGCTCGCGGCGACGGATTCGTTCCTGCGCGAGGACGATACGCGAATTCCGGCAGAGGAAATCCGGATCCGGGACGTCATGGTGACGGATATCGCCACCGTGGACGAGCACGCGAGCCTGCGCCAGGCTGCCCTTTTTATCGAGAAACACCAGATCGGCTGCCTGCCCGTGCTGGCGGACGGGAAACTCAGGGGCATCATCACCGACAGCGACTTCGTCGCGGTCGCCATCAATCTCCTGGAGCAACTCGAGGAGACCGAACCGTACGAGGACGACGAGCCGGTCGAGGAGCTCGGCTGAGCGAGGCGGCTCGCGGCTCAGGCGGCTTTCGGCTGTGACGGTCTCGCGCGCCGCTTCATGAGCGCGTACTGGGCATCGCGTTCGGAGCCGAGCAGGATCGCCATCCAGCGCGTGCGCGCGTCGCTTTCGAGCGCGAGCTTCAGCGTCATCGTGAGCGGCACGGAGAGCAGCATGCCGACGGGGCCGAAGATCCAGCCCCAGAGCACGAGGCCCAGGAAGACGACCAGCGGCGAGATGCCGACGCCGTAGCCCATGAGCCGCGGTTCCAGGAAATTGCCGAACAGCACGTTGATCCCGACGAAGCCGAGCAGCGTCGCGGAAGCTTCGCCGACGCCGAGCTGGACCAGGGCGAGTAACACGGGCGGCACGGCCGCGATGATCGAACCGATCGTCGGCACGTAGTTCAGGAGAAACGCGAGCATCGCCCAGAGCAGCGGGAAGTCGACGCCGACCATCCAGGTCACGAATCCTGCCGTTGCACCCGTCGCGAGACTCACCAGCGTCTTGATGCCGAGATAGCGGCCGAGGTTCTGCAGGAACTTGCGTGCCGAGTCCAGCGTGTCGGTCCGGCGCCCGAATGCGGCCTCGACCTTGGTGCTGAAGGTTGATGCCTCGAGCAGCATGAACACCACGGTGAAGATGATCAGGAAGACGTTGGTCAGCACGTCCTTCAACCCGTTCAGGATGCTGGCCGCGAGCCCCATGGCCCAGCCCGGGTCGATCATGTCCGAGAGGCTCTGCACCGATTCGTCGTTGTCGAGGTGCTGCGCGAGGAATTCGAATACGCGCTGCACCAGCACGTCGAGGCGCCGCTGGTAGCTCGGCAGCGCAGCCGTGAACTCGGCCAGCGAGGTCCCGACGATCGCACCGACCATGAACAGCACGAAGACGATCGCCAGCACGATGACCAGGGCTGCGAGGATGCCGGGCACGCGGTGCTTCTGCATCCAGAGCATCGGCCGCACGGTAATCATCGCGAGAAACGCCGCCAGCAGGAACGGCACGAGCACGCCCTTGGCCATCTGCAGGCCATAGGCCACGACGATCACGGCCGCGAACGCGATCAGTGCACTGCCTTTGGGTGTCGCCTCGTCGCTCAATTCGTCCTCGTGGGCCGCCGTCGGTGGCGTAATGATCGCACATCGACCGGCCGCCGGCATTCGTCCGCGCAGCATCTGTTAAGCTTGGCCGCCCGCAACAGCACGAGGACCGAGTATGGCAGCCGTCGAATCCGAGATGCTCCCACTGGGCACGCAGGCGCCCGGGTTCCGCCTGCCGGACCCCGACGGCGTCGAACACGAGCTCGCCGGGGAAGCCCCGGCTTACCTCGTCATGTTCATCTGCAATCACTGCCCGTTCGTCAAGCACGTTCGCAGCGAACTCGCGCGGATCGGCCGGGACTACGGCAGCCGGGGCGTCGCGATCTATGCGATCAACAGCAACGATTTCGAAAAGTACCCGGACGACGCGCCCGCCAAAATGAAGGCAGAGTCAGCGGCGCAGGGATATACCTTTCCCTATCTCGTCGATGCCGACCAGGCGATCGCGAAAGCGTACCGGGCGGCCTGCACGCCCGACTTCTACCTGTTCGACGCCGATCGCAAGCTCGTCTATCGTGGCCAGCTCGACGACAGCCGTCCGGGGAACGATGCGCCGGTCGACGGGCATGACCTGCGCGCGGCGCTCGACGCAGTCCTTGCCGGCCGGCCCGTCGCGCCGGACCAGAAGCCGAGCATCGGCTGCAACATCAAGTGGCGGCCCGGCAACGCGCCGGACTATTTCTGAGCCGGATCAGAAGATCGAATCGCGCGGGCGTTTCGGCGTGTAGAGCTCGGCTTCTTCGGGCGTGAGTTGCTCGACGCGCAGCCGCCAGCGGGCGAGCGTGGAACTGACCCTGAGCTGGTAGGTACCGCCCTGGCGGAACAGCTTGACGCCGTTGCCCTTGACCTTCGTGTGCAGGACACGCCCGACGTGGCGCCCCGTTCGGGCCTCGATGAGCGTCACGTCGAGCGCGACGAGCTGCTCGTAATCCGCATCGAGGCGCCAGTCGATGATCCACGGCCCCTCGACCGTGAACGTAGACGTCAGCCGGTCGCGCGTCCCGGTGAATTCCCTGACGAGTTCCGCCGCGTCGACGGCGCAGGCAGCGCCCGCGAGCAGGACCGTGGCGAGGATGGTGCCGTGCAGTTTTTTCAATGGTCTCATTCCGCTTGTTTCACCGAATCGTTCGACCGCGCCTAGCACTGTCCGTTCATCTGTGCGATCCAGTCCCGGACGACGGCCACACCCTCCGTGTGCACGACGCCGCGCCCGAGTTCCGGCATCGCGATCGCCGGATCGGAGTGTTCCATGCGATAAACCAGGATCGACAGGTCCGGTCGGCCGGGGTAGATGTCGTAAGGCCGGTCGCCGCTGCCGCGTCCGACCGCAACCGGGGGCTTGCAGATGCCGAAGTGCCGGTCTAGCGGCGCCTCGCGATCGAGATGCAGCGCCGACGTATCCGCCGCACCGGCCGCGTTATGGCAGTGCGCGCAGTTGGCGTCGAGGTATGCCCGAGCGCGCGCCACGAGCGTGGCCGGTTCCCGCACCCACCAGTTCACCGTTTGCGTCGCGCCGGGCTCTCCGCCGGTCAGCAACCCCGCGGCCTGCCAGCGCGCGAGCTGGTTGGCCGCACCGTCCGGATACGCGTAGTCCCTGTCCAGCTGCCAGGCCTGCGGGCCGAGCGGCTCGAGCAGCTTCGAGGCGTGATCGGGCGTGTGGCAGCCACCGCACTGGTTCATGTCCGGCACCACGTAGCTGAAGAGCGTCTCTCCGTCGCGTCCCGCCAGCCGCAGCTCGCGGATGTCGCCGGCGATGGCGAGTTCAGCCTCGTCCTGGGCGTCGTTCCAGACATAGGGCAAGGCCTGCCAGCCGTCGGCCTGGTGCACGAGCAGGCGGGTTTCGACCAGCAGCACCTCGCCGAGATCCAGCGCACGCCCGGGCTGCGCGTCGCGGTCCGCGCGCACGACCCGCGGCGCCCCGGTCCCGGCTGCGGCGGCGCGCTCGTAATAGAAGGTCTTGCTCAATATCGTGCCGACGGGAAATTCCACGTCGCCGTCGGGCGCCAGCGTCGCAACACGGCCCTCGGGCAGCCAGGCGGTCCGGAATTTCAGGGCGTAGTCGCTGAACAGCGGCGTATTGAGCGTATAGGGTTCGGCCCGGTCGTCGATCCCGAGCCGGCGGCCGGCGGCGAACACGACACCCCATGCGCTCAGTCGCGCGGGCGGGGCATCCCGGTCGTAGAGCACGACGGTCCGCGGCGTATCACCGCAGGCGACGAGCGCGGCCAGCAGTAAAGCCAGGCAGGTCCGGCGCATCGTTCAACCCAGCGGCGGATCGAGTTCGACGGCCGGCAGTTTCTCGTGCGCGCAGTGATGCTGGTCGTCACCGACGACGATATTGGTGCTGCCGTTGCCGAGGTCCGCATTCAGCACTTCGGCCGTGCCGTTGTCGACGCAGATGGCGAATTCGGGTTTCAGGCGCCCGCGCTCGTCGACCTTGTCCGGGTTCACGAAGCCGTCCCACAGGATGTCGGGCAACCGGCCCGTCAGCCCGAACATCGCGACCTTCAGTGCTTTGAGCTCGAGCCCGTCGGGAGCACCGCCGCCGCCCGCGAAGCGGTTGCCGTAGACGTAGATGCGTTCGGGATAGGGGTCGTAATGGGCTGCTATCTCGCGCGTCCCCTGGAAACCGGTCGCGTAGTAACTGCTGATGATGATATTCGCCGTGTCGTTGTCGGCGATCTCGTTGTCGAAGATCTCGACCCGGTCGTTGGAGTTGATCACGATGCCGGAGCCGGCCGGCACGCTCGCGACGGGCGTGCCTTCGGCGCCGAAGTTGTCGGTGTTGTTCGCGACGACCCGGTTGCCGAAGACGCGCGTGCTGTGGCCGGGTTGCGGCAGGTCCGGCATGTTGAACACGAGGATACCGCCGGTATTGCCCGTGGCGACATTGCCGTAGACGTCGGCATTGGTCGTGTTTTCGATCTCGATGCCCGCCACGTTGTGCTCCACACGGTTGTTGCGCACGACCACGTTTTGCGACTGGCCGACGTAGAGACCGGCGTCCGATGCACCGATCGCGACGCTTTCCTCGAGCAGCAGGTTTTCGACCTGCACCGGGTAGATGCCGTAAGCACCGTTGCTTTCGTCGGGGCCGCTGGTCCATTCGACCCGCACCCGGCGGATCACGATGTTCTGCCCTTCGTTGATCTTGAGTCCGTCGCCGGCCGTGTCCTCGATCGCCAGGTCCTCGATCGTGAAGTCGCTCGCGCTGACGAGCAGCCCCTCGGCACCCTGGACCTGTCCCGCGAACGACAGGATCGACCGGTCCATGCCCTCGCCGCGCAGCGTGACGCCGGAGACGTTGAGGGACAGCCCGCGGCGTACCGCGTGCACGCCCGCGGGGATCGTAATGACGTCACCGGGCTGCGCCTGGATCAGCTCGAGCTGCAGTGCTTTCTGGAATGCCTCGTCGGCCGCCGGCGCCGGGCCGGGCGACTCCGGTGAACAGGCCGCGAGCAGCGCGATAGACGCTGCGCCTGCCGTGAGTCCCCGCCTCGTCACCTGCCGATCCCCCGGGTCGCCTTTGAGGCGGCATAGGTTACCATCGTTCGATGGCCCGTCCGCTGACGATAGCGCTGATCTGCCTCACGGCACTCGGGGTTGCCGCCCTCGTCTACCTCGAGCGTATCGGCTTCTCGTCCGCCGCCGCGGCGGTGAAACTGGCGGCGTCGACCGGCTTCGTCGCAACGGCGCTTGCCGCAGGTGCCACCGGCTCCCGCTTCGGCCGGCTGCTCCTTGCCGGCCTCGTTCTGTCGTGGTGCGGCGACGCGATCCTGCTCGGTGAGTCGCGCCGCGCCTTCCTCGCCGGCCTCGCTACGTTCCTCGCGGCACACGTCGCATACATCGCTGCGTTCCTGCATTTCGGCATCGCCGCACGCCGCGCGCTTTATGCTGCGCTCCCGGCCGCCGCTGCCGCGGTCGCCGTCGGTGCCTGGCTCGCACCGCACATGCCGCCCGGGCTCGCCTTGCCGGTCCATGTCTACACCGCGGTGATCACGCTGATGGTGGTCGCCGCCATCGGCGCCTGGGGCGCCGGGGCGCCGGGGCTCGTCGCGGCCGGCGCACTGCTGTTCTTCGGCTCCGACGTTTCCGTCGCGGCCGAGCGCATCGTCGGCACGGTTTTCCCGACCCCGGTCTGGGGTCTGCCGATGTATTACGCCGGGCAACTGTGCCTGGCCACGGCGAGCGGGGCTCAGTCGCAGTCCGGGCAGTCCTCGTCCCAGTAGGGCGTCCCCGAAAAGTATTCCGCGAGGTAATCGATGAATTCGCGAACCCGGTACGAGAGGTGCCGGGTCGGCGGGTAAACCGCGTAGGCCGGCGTAACCGGCCAGCGGTAGTTGGTCAGCACCGGGACGAGGTCGCCACGGCTGATCGCCTCGCCGGCGATAAAGGTCGGCTGCATCGCGAGGCCGAGGCCGCGCACCGCGGCGGCGCTCAGGAAGTCGCCGCTCGTCGCGATCATCGTCGGCGTGATCTCGACGCGATGCGTCTTGCCGTCGGCATCGCGACACACCCACTTGTCCGGTTCCGGAAGGTTTGCATAGACGAGGCAGGCATGCCGGGCGAGATCCTCCGGCGTCTCGGGCCTGCCACGGGCCGCGAGATAGTCCTTCGACGCGACGACGACCGTGCGCGCTTCGAACAACCGACGGGCGATCAGCGACGAATCGGCGAGCCTGCCGATCCTCACCGCGAGATCGACCCCCTCCTCGATCAGGTCGATGCGCCTATCGTTGAGATTCAAATCGAACGTGACCCGCGGATGCCGCCGGCTGAATTCGGCGATCGGCCGGCACATGTGCCGGACCCCGAAGGACAGCGGCAGGGCCACGCGCAGGACGCCGCGCAGCTCGCCGTGCAGCTGGGCGACGGCGGATTCGGCCTCCTCGAGGTCCGCCAGGATGCGCGCGCTGCGCTCGTAGAACCCCTGCCCCGTCTCGGTCAGGCTCAGACTCCGCGTCGTGCGCCGGATGAGCTGGGCACCGAGGCGCTCCTCGAGGGCCGCGACCCGCCGGCTGACGGCCGACTTCGCGAGATCGAGCCGGTCCGCAGCGGCCGTGAAGCTGCCGGCCTCCACCACGGCCACGAAGGCCTGCAAATCCTCGAATCGGTCCATATTGTTGCTAATCTAAGAACAATCTTGTTCCAGAAGGACTGTTTATCACGAAATAAACAATAGTCAAACTGTGCCTACGCTGACACACGCACGGGAGGCAGAAAATGACAGGGCAGGCCGACAGGGACGACACGCTCCGGATTCTCGCGGTGCACGGCAGTGGTCGCCGCACCGGATCGGTGAGCCGCAAACTCACGGGTGAGCTGATCGAAGCGCTGGAGTCGCGCGAGGGCACGATCGACGTCGTGCACCGCGACCTGGCCGACGGCGTGCCACTCGTGGACGAGGCCTGGATCGACGCCAACTTCACGCCGGACAGCGAGCGCTCCCGCGCGCAGCGTGCCGAGCTCGCCGATTCGGACGCGCTGGTGGACGAACTCGAAGCGGCCGACGTCGTGATCATCGGCTCGCCGATCTACAATTTCGGCATTCCGGCCGCGCTCAAGGCATGGATCGACCTCGTCGCACGCGCGCGCAGGACGTTCCGCTACACGGACAGCGGACCGGAGGGATTGCTGAAGAACAAGCAGGCGTATGTCGTCATGGCCTCGGGCGGGGTCGCCGTCGACAGCGAGGCCGACTTCGCCACGCCCTACCTCCGGCATGCGCTCGGTTTCGTCGGCATCGACGACGTGGAAGTCGTCGCCGCCGAGCGGCTGAACATCGACGGCGACGATGCCGTCGATACCGCCCGCATGCGCATCGCCGATCTCGTCTTTACCGCGGGCGATCCGGAATTCCGGGCCGCCTGATTCTTTCCATCATGCAAGTCTGAAGGAGCACCATCCCATGAACCAGCAAGCTCAATACGCCGCCCTGATCCTGCGCATCGCGCTCGGCGTCATGTTCCTCGCGCACGGCCTGCTCAAGGTCTTCGTCTTCACGCTGCCCGGCACCGTCGGCTTTTTCGAATCCATCGGCTTCCCGGGAGTCCTCGCCTACGTCGTCACCTTCGCGGAGATCGGCGGCGGCCTGCTGCTGCTCGCCGGTGTCGCGGTGCGTGCAGTCTCGCTCGCCCTCCTGCCGATTCTGCTCGGCGCGGTCTACGTGCACTGGGGCGCGGGCTGGGTGTTTTCGAACGAGAACGGCGGCTGGGAGTATCCTGCATTCCTCGCGATCGCGTCGATCGTGCAGGCGCTGCTCGGCCCGGGCCGGTTCGCACTGCGGCTGCCGCAGGCTGTCGCCCGGCGCGAATCCGTGACTGCCTGAGCCGATCAGGCGATTAGAGGAGGAGATCTGAATGTTGGACGTCATTCATTCCGGTGACCGCGGCAGGGCCGAGCATGGCTGGCTGTCGAGCCGGCACACGTTCTCGTTCGCGGACTATCACAACCCGAAGATGATGGGCTTTGCCAAGCTTCGTGTCGTCAACGAGGACTGGATCGAGCCGGGCCAGGGTTTCGGCATGCACCCGCACAGGGACATGGAGATCGTGACCTACATGATCGACGGTTCGCTCGAGCACCGGGACAGCATGGGTAACGGGTCGGTGATCCGCCGCGGCGAATTGCAGCGGATGACGGCCGGCACCGGCGTGCTGCACAGCGAATTCAACCATTCAGAGGACGAGCAGGCGCACCTGCTGCAGATCTGGCTTCTGCCGGAAGAAAACGGGCTCGAACCGGGCTACGAGCAGAAGCTGTTCCCGGCGGAGGAAAAACGCAATCGCTGGCGGCTCGTCGGGTCCCGCGACGGCCGCGACGGGTCGCTGACGATCCACCAGGACGTCAACCTGCTGTCGACCGAGCTCGAGGCCGGAGCCCAAGTGGACTACGTTTTCGAGGGCCGCCGGCGCGGGTTCCTGCAGGTCGTCTCGGGCACGGTGGACATCAACGGCGAGCAACTCACGGCCGGCGACGCTGCCGCCACCGTCGACGAGCCCCGGCTCGCCGTCCGCGCCGAGGAACCGGCAGAACTCCTGTTCTTCGACATGGCCTGACCCCTCCGAAAGGGGTCAGAGCCCGTTTGTAAAGGGCTCTGACCCCGGTGCGTGGTCGGTCGGTGCTAGTCGCAGGTTTCCTGGATTTTTTCCTGCACCGTGGCGCGGGCTTCCAGGGGCTCGGGTTAGTCGAGATAGACGCGC
>JAWWBD010000063.1:0-14536 GCA_033721115.1 Woeseiaceae bacterium
ACCCGGCCGAGAAACCAGGCGTCGATGAAGCTCTGCGCCATCATCATCGTGATCCCGAGCAGCACGGGCACGGTCATGTCGACGAGGTGGCGCCCGACGGGCCCCTCGGTGAGTCTTGCCTTGCGAGGTTCCATAGTGTCCGGGCCGCCCGTCCGGGACGGCCGCGAGCACTATGACCCAGCAGCCGGCGGCCCGCAATCACCGCGTTGGCATGCTTGCGCTATGATCGTGCCCGGATGCCAGCGGGATCGGCCATTGAAACTCAAAAACGAAATCACGATCGACGCCGACCGGGACACGGTCTGGCGCACCTTTGACAACCCCGACTACATGACGACCTGGCAACCGACGCTCCGGTCGTTCACGCACAAGGAGGGCCCGCGCGGCGAGCCCGGGCAGGTAGCCGAGCTGGTCTACGACGAGAACGGCCGCGAAGTCGTGCTCATCGAGCGGCTGACCGAGAAACGCGAACCCGACTTCATGGCCGGCATCTACGAATCCGACTGGGGCTTCGCGACGATCGTCAACCACTTCGATGCCATCGACGAAAGCCACACGCGCTGGACCATGTATGCCAATCACGACTTCAAGGGCTTCGCGGGCTTTTTGAGCTTCCTGTTCCGGAAGTCGATCGATGCGCGGACCCGGGACTGGATGCAGCGCTTCAAGTTGCTGGTCGAGACCGAGGTCGCAGGAAGGTTGCCGTGAACTGGAAGAAACTCGACTCCCGCGTCGTCTACGAGAACCCCTGGATGCAGGTCCGCGAGGATCACGTCGTGAACCCGGGCGGTGGCGAAAACCGCTACGGCTGGGTGCACTTTCGGAACCGGGCCGTGGCCATCGTGCCGATCGACGCCGACGGTTTCACCTGGCTGGTCGGGCAGGACCGCTACACCCTGGGACAGTACTCGTGGGAGCTGCCGATGGGCGGCGCACCGCTCGACGAGGACCCACTCGCCGCGGCACAGCGGGAACTGAAGGAGGAGACCGGCCTCACGGCTGCGCGCTGGACCGAGCTGATGCGCCTGCACACGAGCAACTCGATCACGGACGAGCTGGGCCTCGTGTACCTGGCCGAGGACCTGGCCGCGGGCGAGACGGACTTCGAAGAGACCGAGGACCTGGCGATCCGCAGGCTGCCGCTCGCCGAGGCTGTCGCAATGGCCGGGCGCGGTGCCATCACCGACGCGATCAGCGTGGCTGCGCTCCTGTTCGTCGCCCGCAGGTCCTGAGGTCCGGCCCGACCCGGGCACTGATCGGCTAAGCTAGGCACATGGCATCCCGGGCCCGCAGCATCCTCGTCACGACGGGCAAGCTCGCCCTGTTCATCCTCGTGTTTGCAGCGATGAGCTCGATCACGCTGCTGCCGCAGTTCCTGCTGTTCGACGACTGGGCGGACGGGTCGCCGCGGCTTGCGCAGCTCGCCGCCGACCTCGGCGGCGCGGTCGCCATCCTCGCCGCGACCTGGATCATGCTGCGCTTCGTCGACCGCCGCCCTTTCGTGTCGATCGGGTTCAAACCGGGCAACGCGCGGCGGGACGTCGCGTTCGGCGTGCTCATCGGCTGCGCCTGGCTCGCCGTGTCGATAGGGTTCGCCTTGCTCGCCGGCTGGGCGCGCCCGCGGGATCCCGTCGGGATTTCCGTCGCGCTGCTGGCCCTGGCTGCCGTCTCGACCCTGCTCAACGTGCTGACGCAGCAGCTCATGCTGTGCGGCTACATCCTGCAGACGCTGCGCGACAGTGCGGGCACGGTGGCCGCCGTCATTCTCGCCGCCGGGCTGTTCGCGCTGCTGCATATCGGCGGCTTCGACGGCGCCTGGCTGCCTCCGGTTAACGTGTTCCTCGCGGGGCTCCTGTTCTGCCTCGCGTACCTCGCGACGTCGAATCTCTGGCTGCCGATCGGCATCCACTTCGGCTGGAATTTCCTGCTCGGCCCGGTGGCCGGCCTCACGGTCAGTGGCACCGGGCAGCTGGGACTCGGCTGGCAACTGTTCGAACTCGAGGGTCCGGCGCTGATGACGGGCGGGGAGTTCGGCCTCGAGGGCGGGCTGGTCGTGACGACGATGACCGCCGCCGTCATCGCAGCGATCTACGCCGCCATCCGGAAACCGCCGGCGGAACCGGCGCCGGAACCGTGACGACGCTCGAAGCCGTCCAGGCCGACATCACGACGCTCGACGTCGATGCGATCGTCAACGCGGCGAATCGCTCGCTCCTGGGCGGGGGCGGCGTCGACGGTGCGATCCACCGGGCCGCGGGCCCGCGCCTGCTCGAGGAATGCCGCACGCTCGGCGGCTGCGACACCGGCGGTGCGAAGATGACCGGCGGCTACGACCTGCCGGCAAGGCACGTGATTCACGCCGTCGGCCCCGTGTGGCACGGCGGCGACCGCGGCGAGCCGGCGCTGCTCGCCTCCTGCTATAGGACGGCCCTCGACCTCGCGAAAGAGCACGGCCTGCGCTCGATCGCATTTCCCGGCATCAGCACCGGCGTCTACGGCTATCCGGTCGAAGACGCGGCACAGGTCGCCATAGGGACCGTGCGAGCATTCGTCGACGCGAATCCGGGGTCGCTCGATGCGGTGATCTTCTGCTGTTTTTCGGCCGGAGACCTCGCTCATTACAGGGCGCTGCTGAAGAATTGAAATGCCCTGCCGTATCGAATGGGAGTGACCTGAAAGAGACCAACACGCGGTCATCTGGCAATAAACAAGAACCAAGCAAGGCGTGCAAGGCTCGCCGGTCTCGGTCCTGGGGCCAGATTCCGACAGCGCTACGAGATTTCCTGACCGGGCTCGGCGTGCACCCGGGCAGCTTGCGTAACCCGAACAACTCAGGCAACTAAAATCCGGAGCTGTCGTAAGACGATTGCTGCCAGAGCAGCCGTTCGGCTCGTAGTACGAAAATCCGGGGCGGTGCGCCAGTGCCGCCCATCACCGGCCTTTCGACTTCCGTATCCACTGACCGTCTTCGGTGCGCTCCCATTCTTCGCCGCCAATCTCAAAAGTTGCACCACCGCCGTGGTCTACGAACTCAACCAAATCAGGTGCCAGCCAGTAGGCTTTGTCCAAATCCTCGAAGAAGACATTCACAGCGGTATCCGTACGCAGCTCCCCAAAGACTTCGACGCCGCTCGAAGACGGTGTTGTCTCGCCATACACCGTGCCAACGAATCCTGCTATGCCAAGCTCCCGAGTGATTTCGGCGTCGACTATTCGAACTGTGTCTCCAAAAGAAACGTGCAGTTCCCGCAGGTTTTCGCTAAGCGGCAGATTCGTAAAGGGATCAGTCTTGTTTGTCATTTGGCTATTCTCGGACGAATCGACGCAAGCGGACGACAGGCCGAAGATCAGGATCAGTGGAGCGACCGGCTTGATCATGATCAGCAACCCGAGCCAGATGCAGCGGAGTCTTGTTTCACCTCTACAACGTTCGCAAAGGATCAGTACCAGCCTCCGAGTCTAGCACTGGAGAAACTGCTGGTATCGATAGCAGACCGGTCGCTCAAAGATGTTTCCGCGGAAACGTCGAACGTTGCCGGGCGCCGACCCGATCAGGAAAAGAGCCGCCAGGCATCCCCAGTTCCGATTGATCGCATGCCTGCAGACCAGCGGCAACCGAATGGAGCCCACTTGCGCTCAGGCGCATTCATCTGGAACGGGACGAATCTCCCTGCCGCTCGGCGCATGATGGCCAGGTGATATTGCGTGGTCGTTCTCCCGACAGGTCGTCCGGTCGTCTGCGATGCGCACCGGCGATGGTCATCCTGCCTGATGCGGCATGCGCGGCGGTCCGCCCGGAGCGCCGGGACTCTCGTCGCCTGGATCCGGGATGACTGGCGGCCGACGAGCGGGCAGGACGCTGGCATTCGGACTGTACCTGTCGCATGGTTGTGCCAATGCCAAGATTCGACCGGCATTATGTAAAAAAATTGCAACCGGGCCGCCTTCGCCACCGTTACACCCCACGTAACAATAATCTCGAGTCAAGGGGAATGATCAGATGACCACTCTTTCGAAACGGTCCCGAATCGGACTGGGATCCATCGTTGCGTTTGCGCTGGCCGCCTGCAGCGGTTCCGGCGGCAGCGGATCGGGCAACGGAATCGACGACCCGTCGCAGCCGACACCGCCGGCTGCCGGCGACACCGGTTTTTTGAACCTGAGCGTCAGTGACGGGCCCATCAAGGATGCGACCAAGGTCTGCGTGCGCTTCGACGGCGTCGAGCTGAAGCACGCCGACAGTGAAGACAAGGAGACGATCGACTTCGACGCCCCGGTCGTCGTCAACCTGCTCGCCAACCAGGGCGCGAACTCGCACCCGATCGTCACGAATGCAGAAGTGCCGGCCGGCGCGTACGAGTGGATCCGGCTCAAGGTCGTTGCGGAGCGCGGGCTCGGCGGCGGCGCCAACGACGGCGACCCGACCAGCGAGCTCTGCGACGACGCGACGGAGAGTTCCTATCTCGTCAGGGAATCCGGCGAGGTGCATAACCTCTTCATCCCGAGCGGATCGCAGCGCGGCCTGCAGCTGATCAAGGACATCAACATCCCGGTCAACCGCACCGGCGACTACACCGCCGAGTGGGACCTCGGCAAGTCCTTCAACGGACCGCCGGGCCTCCTGCCGGACGTCATGATGAAGCCCGTCGTCAAGCTGGTTGCGAACAACGAGGTCGGCACGCTGGTCGGCCAGGTTGCCGACGAGCTGATCGCCTGGGACGCCTGTGACGCGGAGTTCGCACCGTCGGTCTACGTTTTCGACGACGGTGTCACGCCGAATCCGTTCGATGACCCGTTCGCGGAAGACGACGCGACAGCGACCGGTCTCGTCGACCAGCAGATGCAGGAAGACGGATCGATGCAGTGGCGTTATTCGATCGGCTTCCTTTTGGCCGGCAATTACGAGGCCGCCTACACCTGCGACGGCACGCTGTTCGCCCCGCTCGCCGGCAAGCCGGCCGAGATCCTGGTCGACGAAGTGACCACGGTCGATTTCCTCGCGGAAGACGCGCCGGGCATCCTGGCCGGCCAGGTCGACGGCGTATTCTTCGACCCCGAAGCACCCGAGTCCGGGTTCTGTGATGCGGCGGTCACCCCGACGGTCTACGTATTCGGCGAAGGCGTAGAGCCCAATTTTGTCGACACGCCCGTTGCAACGGGCGAGGTTGTCATGGACTCGACGACCGGCGAGTACGGCTACTCGATCCCGCTCCAGGCCGCGAACTACAACGCGGCGTTCAGCTGCAGCGGGACGGACTTCATCCCGGCCGCCGGCAAGGCCGCCGAGATCCAGCCGGCCGCGACGACGATAGTCGACTTCCTGGCCGAGGATGCACCGCCGCCGGTCGGCTCGCTGTCCGGCTCCATCGCCACCGAACTGGCCGAAGCGGCAACCTGCGCCGCTGAATTCGAATCGGCGGTCTACGTATTCGGCGAGGGCGTGATGCCTAACACGACCGACGAGCCCGTCGCGACGGGCCTGGTGACGCAGGACATGGAGACCTCGGTGTACGGATACCTGATCGAAGACCTCGTGGCCGGAACCTATTCGACGGCGTTCACCTGCACCGGTACGGACTTCGTCCCGGTCGACGGCAAGGAAGCCGTGATAGCGATCGGCGAGGAAACGGTCGTCGACTTCGTTGCGGAGGACGCGCCGGCATCGTAGCCGGCGTCACGTCACCGTTCGGCGGCGTACCCCCGGGTACCCGCCCGAACTTCGAAGCGGCCCCCGTGCGGGGCCGCTTTTCGTTACGCCTGTGAAGCCGGCGATGCGGCCACACGTCAGGCTTCAGGGCGCGCCGGCCGGAGCGCAATAGCCGGCGGTAAATTTCTCCAGCAATAGAAAAACGGGCGGTCCCGCCGACTATTGGTCTACGTGAATATGCCCGGCATTTCTCAACCACCAGAAGAGCTTCCGAAACCCTTTGGCTCCGAGCGCCAGCCACAAGCCGATAAGGATTTCTGCGACATGCTGCGCCAACATGATTCCCGGGTAAGGCAAACGATCGACGAACCCTTCGCCGTATTGCACCAGGCCAAATACCACGGCGGGAACCCTGACGGCGAGCAACCAGAGCCCGATCAACGCGCAACCCAATGCAAGCCACAGGTCCGGAGCACCGGAGTCCTCAATCGCCTCCCCGGAGCCGGGCAGTATTCTCTGTGCCACCGTCAGCGGAAATCGCCACAGAACTATCAGCAGGACAATGAAGAGCAGCGCCGTGACGCCGTAAAACAGTCGCGAAATTCCGATGCTCGAGGATCCGTATGCCTGTTCGAGGTAGGTGGCGACCCATGCCAGCTGAAAAGGCAGCGTCAAGACAAGCTGCACGGCCAGCCATATCGCAAACAGCCTTACGCCAACGGCAAGAATTTGATGGGGTGACATGCTCCCTCCGCGAATTGATTCAGGACCGAACGACCCAGGCTACCGAGGTGACGCCAGCCTTCGCGTTATCCGTCCGGCGAAGTTTTTCGCCGGACGAAGCCTGGTTCCAAGCAGTAATCAATGCCTGGTCGGAACGAACGGTGTGATGACAAGCCCTGCGCCGATTCCGATCAGGATCGACGCCACGAATGCGAGTACCGATGTCTGTACCAGGAGCAGCCCGACCCCGACGCCTGCCAGGGTCGTGCCGCCGACGACCCAGGTGCTTCTGTCCTGATCTCCCGCCATAGCTCGTACCTGCAGCCGATGTGCCGGATTCCCAGTCTGGCAGTGATAGTAGCGACGTCAATACGGGGTAATACGGCCCCCCCGGGGCCGAACGGTGTGCCTCAAGCTCAGGCGCCGCCTTTCTCGACGCTGGTTTCCCAGCCGTCGTAGTCGCCGTTCAGCTCCGTAAGCTTCTGCCGCAGTCTGCAGGTGACGCGATTGATCGAATACAGCTCCGGGCGGTCGGACCGGAAGAACTTCAGCTGCCAGTCGCCGACCAGGGGCTTTGTGCGCCGCAGGCACTCGAGACCGAATCCTTCGGCCGCCAGCCATTCCGCATACGCCTCCGCGTCGGATTTGCGCGCGAAGTACGCCCAGTGATCGATTCGCCTCGGAATCGTGTCGTCGTCGCCTTCCTCTCGCAACGCATTCACGACCTTCGAATCCTTGATCATCTGCCAGTCGTCGGCCGTCGGATAGAGGTCGTTCCAGTAGCCCTTTTTGTCGGGGTCCTCGAGAATACGTGGCACCAGATCGTAGCCGGTCGCCTCACTTACGGTGGCGACGAAGTCGCGGACCTCGTCCGGGCTGGCACCGGCATAGCAGTAGAAATACCGGTGCCCGGCCGTCGTCACGCGGCCAACGTAGGCTCCGGCGTTGACCTTGGCGAATACGTCGATCCGGTCCTCGATGTCCCTGCCGACGTCGAATTCCTCATCGCTTGGAAGGCCATTCTCGTCCGGATGCCTGTAGGCCAGGTCAAACCGCACCTGCCGGTCCTGCTCCAGCGCATCGATCGATTTCCGGATTCCGTGATCATAGAAGACGAACGCGACGTTCTCGCCCATCTGGCACGGAAAGAATTCCCAGTGCCCGGTCACGCGATCGGCCCGTCATCCGCACGGTCGCGGCTGGTCCCGAACAGCCACGCCGCAAGCGCCCAGAGCACCGTGAAGAACACCGTCAGCCCGACGACGTCCCATGGCCACTTCGGCACGTCCGGGCCCAGGCTGGCGACGATGGCGATGACGGCAACCCCGACCTGCGCAACTCCCGCTGCCGCCATGGCGTACACCATGCCGCCAGGCCTGAAGCGGGCGACGAAAGCACCGGTGACGCCGACTGCGAGTACGCCGCCGTACATCAGGTTCGCCGGATTGTCCTCGCCGCCGATGATGCCGACCGCGCCGTTGATCCAGACGAGCAGGAACATCGCCGCCAGCGCGACGGCGACCGCCGCGCGATAGGCGCTGTCCGGCGTCAATTTCACCGCCAGCTCGAAAACGCCGCCGACGACGGCGAACAGCCCGGCCGCGAATGCGAAGTCGAAGGCCGTCCAGGCGACTTCGTCGGTGAACCGCATCGCGACGAGCGGCGCGAGCAACAGCAGCGCCGCCCCGCCCCAGTACGCGATGCGCCAGCGGCGCCCGGACCGGGCCCCGGATGCGACATCATGGCCCGTCATTCGTCGCCTCCCGCTTTCGGCTTTTCCGTCACCATTCGACGACGCGCAGCTCCTCGACGCCGCCGTGGTCGTTTGCCAGGCAGTACACCTTGGCCGGCTGCTTGCCGCGAACCGTGATCGACGCCCTGACGACGAAGCCGCTCGGGTTCCGGTCGACGGCATAGGGCTTGACCGCCTGTGCACCGTAGCGGTCGCTTATCGCGTCGACGCAGGCGGCCTCGGCGAACTCCGCCGCGGCGCCCGATGCGCCGCCGCCAAAACCCAGCGTGGCGGCGAACCAGATGCAGGCGCCGATGAAGGCGAGCGTCAGTAACCCGTTGATCCTGGCCATGATCCGTGTCCCGGTGCATCATTCCGACCCCCCCACACTACGCCGCCGCCGCGCTCGCCGACACGACCCAGACCACAGTATCCGTCATCAGCGGATCTTCCGCGCGGTGACGACGTAGCGCAGCGGCCCGCCCGGCTCGACCGCGTCGAACGGGTAGCAGGTGACGAGGCTCAAAAGCGACGTGTCGGTGTCGAGCACGAGGCTGCCGCGGCGTGCGTCGACGACGTCGACGTCGACCACCTCGAAGACGTGCCGGCGCCCCGCAATCGTCTCGACCATCAGCGTCTCGCCGATCTCGAGATCCTTCAGGAACCGGAAGTGGGTATCGCGGTGGCCGGCGATCACGCTGTTGCCGGTCTCGCCCGGGATCGCGCTCGCCGACAGGTGCCCGGGGCCGAAAGCGAGCGTCCGGCCCGAACCGCCGGCCAGCACGATCAGCTCGATGGCGCCGGCGCGTGCCGTCAGCCGTGCGACGGGCCAGGTGTCGGCCCAGGGCCAGGGCACCGGCTGCGCTGAGCCCTCGGCGCCGCGCAGCCACGCGCGCTGCATCAGTTCCTGCGCGACCCACGCCTTGGCCGGGATATACGCGCCCTGGCCGAGTTGCCAGAAGCCGAGCCCGAGCAATGCCGCCACGACCAGCGCCCCGCTTCGCTCAAGCCGCGCGGACACGACGGCGTCTCCGCGGCGCGGCGGTCAGCAGCGCGACAATGACCGCCACCGCGAGCAGCAGGAGGCCGGAGCGGATCAGCATTGGCGCATCCGTCGCCGTGCCCGGCAGGCCGAAGATCGCCGTCGCCGACTGGCCCTTCGGTAACAGCGCAGCGACCTTCTCGTGCTTCGCGGCCAGGCCGGTCAGGTTCACCGGCGTCCTGTCGACCGCGACGAGGCTCGTGAACGGGCTCACCAGGTGATGCCCGAGCGCGGTCGCGACGACCTCGGCCCGGAGCAGGTCGGCATCGCCACCGCGTCGCTTGAGGTCCATCAGCTCGCCGATCCTTGCGCGCGCCCAGAGCGCCGCCACGCCCGCGCCCTGGTAGCGTGTGTCGAGCGGCAGGTCCGCCGACCAGCCGCCGGCCGGCGAGTTGCCGGTCACGCGCACGGCGGCGCCGGGCCGCACGCCGCCTTCGATCCGGGCGCGAACCGCGACCGGCTCGCCGCTGTAGAGGTCGGGGACCGTCGCCGGGTAGCTGTCGACCACGGCCCCGCCCGGCCAGTAGATTTCGATGTCGGTCAGCTGCGGCCGTTCGAGCTTCTCGAACAGCGCCGCCATCTTTTCGCCCACCTCGTCGAGCGAGCCGATCATCGTGAACGTCCCGCGCCCGGTCTCGGCGGCCTTGCGCATGAACCAGCTGTTCGGCGCCGAGCCGATGCCCACCGTGAACAGCCGCATGTCGCCGCGACGCCGGTCGATCAGGCGGAAGAGCTGGTCCTCGTTGCTGACGGCACCATCGGTGATGAACACGAGCTGCCGGAACGTCATGCCGGAATCCTGCGTCGCAAGCGCGAGCTCGAGCGCCGGGTACATCTCGGTACCCCCGTGCGAGACGAGGCTGTCGACGAAGATCTTCGCGACGTCGCGGTTGACGGGCCCGGCCGGGACGCTGGTCGGGAATACGGCGCGGGCCCGGTGATTGAACCCGATCACGTTGAACCGGTCGGCCGGCGTCAGGCGCGAGAGCGCCATCGTCAGCGCGGCCTTGGCCTGCGCAAGCGACTGCCCGTGCATCGAGCCCGAGGTATCGATCACGAAGATCACCTCGCGCGGCATCGGCGGTGGCGCCGTGGCCGCCTCGGGCGGCACGAACAGCAGCAGGAAGTGCGGCACGCCGTCGACGACTTCGCTGAACGCCAGCGCCTGCGGCACCGATGCCGGCGCGGCACGCCAGACGAGCTCGAAGTCGCGGTCCATCGGCGCCCGGCCGCCGGCCAGCGTCACGGCGTAGCGCCCGCCCGCTTCACCGACATGTACGGGATGATAGCGGCTCGTGACGAGCGCCAGCGGCAGCCCGGCGTTGATCGTCGCCGTGAGCGATACGCGGTGGCTCGCCGAAGCCAGCGCCATCGGCGGCGAGACGACACCGGCGTCGGTGTGCGCGGCACCCATGAGCGGGGCGGCCGCCGGCCCCTGCTCGTGACCGGTCCCGGGAGCGTAGCGCGGCGTGATCGTCAGCGGGAAGCGCAGGCTGAAGCTGCCGGCGTCGTAACGCACTTCCTCCAGGTACTCGATCTCGACGATCACGGTCTCGCCGGGCGCAATGTTCGCGACCGAGGTCGTGAACAGGTTCGCGCGTTGCTGCTCGACCAGGCTCGCCTTCCTGCCCGCCTGCTTCGCCTGTTCGTATTGCTTCTTCGCCGCTTCCTTCTCCCGGATCTCGCCCTCGATAAAGCGGTCGCCGATATAGAGCCGCATGCGGTCGACCGCCGCGCGGTCCGGCAGCGGGAAGACGTAGGTCCCCTCGACCCACTCGGTGCCGGAGTTTTCAAAGTGCTGCATCACGGACACCCGGGCGACCAGCCCGTTGACCGTGATGCTGACGTCGGTATCAAGCAGCGTGGCGGGGCGGGTGACCTCGCCCGTCACGAGCACCAGCGTGCCGGCCCGGGGCGCGGCGGCTCCGTTCGCCTCCGCCGGCACGGCGCCGATTGTCACGACGATCGCGACGAGCAGCTGCCAGAGTCGCTCGCGGCGGCGGTTAAGCGCCCACGCGATCGTGGATCCCGGGGCCGGGTCCGCCGGCGGCCGGGGATGCCAGCCGGTCTGCGTGCTCGCCTGTTCGCGCGTGGTGCGGGACAAGGGCTGCGGGGACTTTTGCTGCATGGCGGGCCTCCTCCGTGATACGCGTCCATGACACCAGCGGCGAAGGCCGCGCGCGGGGCCGCACCGTGGCATTGCCCGGGCAGACTGTGGCAAATTGTGCCGATTGCCCGAGGAGCAGACCCTGGCCAGACGCATCGCCATCGTCGAAGACGAAGCGGCCATCCGCGACAATTACGCCGCCGCGTTCCGGCGCGAAGGCTACGCGGTCGACGCGTACGCGGCGCGCAAGCCGGCGCTGGCCGCATTCGAGTCGCGATTGCCGGATCTCGTCGTCATCGACGTCAACCTGGAAGACGACGTCGAGGGCGGCTTCGAGCTGTGCCGCGAACTGAGGGCGCGCTCGGCCGACCTGCCGATCATCTTTTTGACCGCGCGCGACAGCGAGTTCGACGCGGTCTCGGGCTTGAGGCTCGGCGCCGACGACTACCTGACCAAGGACATCAGCCTGCCGCACCTGATGGCGCGCATCGCTGCGCTCTTCCGGCGCCTCGATGCCGTGCGCGAACCGCAGTCGAAGGACGCCCGCATCGTCCGCGGCAGCCTCGAGATCGATGCTGACCGGATGACCGTGCGCTGGCAGGATGTGCCGGTCGGCCTGACGCTGACCGAGTTCTGGCTCGTCCACGCGCTCGCGCGCTATCCGGGGCACGTCAAGAACCGCCAGCAGCTGATGGATGCCGCGCAGGCCGTGCTCGACGACAACACGATCACCTCGCACGTCAAGCGCATCCGCAAGAAGTTCCTCGCGATCGACCCGGGTTTCGACGCCATCGAAACGGTCTACGGCATGGGCTACCGCTGGCTCACCGACTGACCGCGGCCGCGTCCGATGAACCTGAAGCGGCAGTTGCTCCTCGTCAGCCTGCTGACGCTGGTGCTGCCGTGGGCCGGCTGCCAGTTCATCCGTGAGACCGAGTCGGCGCTGCGTGCCGGCCAGCAGGAGATGCTGGCGGGAACGGCGCGGGCCATCGCGGAGACGCTGTCGAACTACCCGGAGGAGTTCCCGCCGGCCGAGACCGCCGATCACCGCGTCGGCGGCCAGCTCTACGGCCATCCGCTCGGGGCAGCGCCGGCGATCGACGGCTATTTCCACGACTGGACGCTCGGCCGCGAATCGCTGCGCACGATGCGCGGTGCCGACGGGCCGATACGTTTCGTCGTGGGGCTTAACGCCGCGGCGCTCAATCTCTACGTCGAGGTCCCCGACGCCACGATCGTCTATGCGAGCCCGGCCACCGTGGCCGTGAACGGCCGCTCACGGCATGCCGATCACGTCCGCCTCGTGAGTGCCAGCCCGCCCTGGCTCGAGGAGACGCTCGTGTTCGCGGCCGAGGCACCGGGACCGATCGTTACCTACGTGCAGACCGGCTATGGATTCGCGCCGGAACCGCGCATCCAGGCTTACTGGCAGGACACGGCGCGCGGCTACCAGGTCGAGGCGCGGGTTCCGCTGAGCCTGCTCGGCACGAACCTCGGCGTCGTCGTCGACAACACGAGCGAAGCGGGCGATCCGGGTGTGCGCAGCGCGAGTTTCGCCGCGCAGCTGCCGGGCCGGCTCGTCACGCCATCGCCGGAGCTCGGGCGCCTGGCCGCCGGCCTCGTGCAGTCGGGCATGCGACTTGTCGTTATCGACGCGAGCGGGTGGCGGCTGGCGAGCGTGGGCGGGCTGCCGGCCGGCCGGGCTGCGGAACCGGGCGTCGGCTCGACCTGGCTTCGCATCGCCTACGAGGCGCTCGTTGAAGCCGGCCAGCAGGCCGCCCTCGCCGAGCCGGATCCGAGCGGCCGCGAACGCCAGCCCTTCATCGCCCGCGCACTCGAGGGCGAGGCGTCCGTCAGCTGGTACCGCAGTGCCGAGAGCGGCCGCGCCGTCGTCGCCGTCGCCCAGCCCGTAGTCATCGCGGGCGCAGTCGCCGGCGCGATCGTTCTACAGCAGGGCACCGATGCGATCCTGTCGCTGCGCAACCGGGGGCTTGCGCGGCTGATCAACGTGACGCTGATTGCGACGCTGCTGGTCGCGGCAGGTCTGCTCGGCTACGCGACGTGGCTGTCGCGCCGGATCCGGCGCCTGTCGATCGCCGCCGAAGATGCGCTGGAAAAAGACGAACTCCGGCGCTCGCTCCCGAGCGCGCTCGCGGGTGACGAGGTCGGCGACCTTTCGCGCAGCTTCTCGAGCGTCCTGCGGCAGCTTGCCGACTACAACGACTACCTGCGTACGCTCGCGTCGAAGCTGTCGCACGAACTCCGCACGCCGCTTGCGATCGTCACCTCGTCGCTCGAAAACCTCGAGCACGAACCGCTGAACGAGGCATCGCTCGGCTACGCGGCGCGCGCGAAAGACGGCGCCGAACGACTGCGCCGGATTCTGACCGCGATGAGCGAGGCGAGCCGCGTCGAGGAGCTGATGGCGCAGGCGGAGCCTGAAGAATTCGACATGAAGCGCGTGCTCGAGCCGGTGATCGCTGCGTACCGGGACGTGTATCCCGGCCGTCAGTTCGAGTTCCGGTCACCGCCCGTGACCGCCGTGGTCTCCGGATCACCCGAACTCCTGGTCCAGCTCCTCGACAAGCTCGTCGACAACGCCGTCGATTTCAGTGCCGAAGGCGACACGATCCGGATCGCGCTGGAAGAACAGGGTGACGCAATAAGGCTCTCGGTTGCGAACCCGGGGCCGCCACTCCCGGAGACGATGCGCTCGCAGCTCTTCGATTCGATGGTTTCCGTGCGCAGGGGCGACGACCGCCATCTGGGGCTCGGGCTCTACGTGGCGAAACTGATCGCCGAGGGCCACGATGGTACGATCTCGGCTGCGAATACCGACGACGGCGTCGTGTTTACGGTCGTCTTGCCGGTCGCGCCGCGCAGAAAAAACGAGGAGAACAAGCGGAATGGCTAACGAGGGTTATCACGAACCGGTCGAGGAACTGAGCGCCGAGACGCGCGACATGCACCGCGCAATCATCTCGCTGATGGAGGAACTCGAAGCTGTCGACTGGTACAACCAGCGCGTCGACGCCTGCAAGGACAAGGAGCTCGCCGCGATCCTTGCGCATAACCGGGACGAGGAAAAGGAGCATGCAGCGATGGTGCTCGAATGGATCCGGCGCCGCGACCCGCGCCTCGACAAGGAGCTCAGGGAATACCTGTTCTCCGAGGACCAGATAGCGCACGACTGACCAAAAAGGGGTCAGAGCCCTTTTAAAAAGGGCTCTGACCCCTTTTTGCTGGTCGGCGCGACCGGGTTTTCCGGCCGCAACCGTCTTCAGG
>JAWWBD010000064.1:0-14436 GCA_033721115.1 Woeseiaceae bacterium
ACCTCGTAAATCCAGCTGTAACACTCATAGTTGCCAACGACGACAACTACGCTCTAGCTGCCTAAAAACCAGCCTAGTGCCCTCCGCCCGGTTCGTGCCTGTGCGTCCGGTCCCGGGGGTCGATATCACAGGACCGCGGCCGGCGTTCGTCCAGGACGTCAGCCGTCAGATCCAAACTGGACTGGCTCGGTGTCTTCCCCGCCCGTCGGGTAGCACCGGGTAAGATCAAAGGCGGGATAAGCATGTAGACTTCGGAGCAGAGGGCTTGCGGACGTGGGTTCGATTCCCACCACCTCCACCATTTGCCGCCGCGAGGCCAGGGCCGAACGGGCCCTGGCCTCCTGGACCTCGCGGCCTATTCGCCGGCTTTGAGTCGCTCCTCTACCACGGGCGTGAGCCTACCGAGGCCGGCCGACCGGCCGTATTCGAGGGCCTCACCCTCGCTCGCGCCGTCGAGCCGCTTCCTGAGCGCGAGCAGTGCGCCGACGCGATTGCTGCTCCCGCAGTGTACGAGTACCGGCTCGTCATAGCGCTGGAGCAGCGAATCGAGTTGCCGGGCCGTCTCGAAGTTGATCGCCTCGGAGCCCACGACCGGGAGCGAGACGTAGTCGAGCCCCAGTTCTTCTGCGACGGCGGCTTCGTCCATGCCCCGATCTTCGTCGGGACCGCGGATATCGATGACGGCCCGGTAACCCGCGTCGCGGAAAACCTTCAGGGCGGCCGCGTCCGGCTGGCCGGCTGCCCGCAGGCCGTCGACCGGGGCCACGTCCTCGACGCTCGCAATGGTGTCGACGTCGACGTAGGGCCGCGCTGCGGGTGCCTCGGCATTGTCGGCGCAGGCCGCCGTCGCGGCCAGGATGGAAAGGAATACAAGCCTGTTCGTTTTCATGCTGTCTACTCCTTGAGCGTTACACGGCTGTCCATCTCGACGCCGCGTGGCGTCAGACGCACGCTCGTCGTCATGCGGCCGTAAAGTTCGCTCAGGGCCGCCATCATTTCGGTCACGGCGGCCTCGACCTCGGGCGGCATTTCCTCGCCCGGCTCGTCGGCCTCGAGCGCCATCGCCTGGCCGATGAAGCCGTAGTAGCGGCCCGCGTCCATGCCGAACGCGAGCAGCGTTCCCGGCGCACCGGCCTCGGCTTCGAGCATCCGCTCGAGCGCCGGCGCATCGTCGGCACCGACGGACACCGCAATCGCGTCGTTCGTCATCGCAACCTGTGCCGACCCGCCCAGCGCGGCGAGCTGTGGCAGCTCGAGCGGCACCGCGTCACCGTTCGGCTCCAGCGCGAGTCCGGCGAGTTCCGGGCTGAACATCTGGCCCAGCGAGACGAGGGCAGGAGCATTGTCCATCGCGAGCAGCAGCCGGCCATCGACGCGGGTCGGCGGCTGGTTCGTCGCGAGGTCCATTCCCTCGAGGCTGGTCACGACGGCCGTGAAGCCGCGGAAATCGTAGACCATCGGCGGCACCGGCTGCTGCAGCGCCTGCCGGCCGGCGGCGATGCCCGCCATCAGCGGCACAAGCTGCTCGCACTCGTAGGGCTCGGCCTCGAGCGCATCGAGCCGTGCTTCGTAGAAATCCCGGGCGGCCCGAAGATTCAGACTCATCCCGAACGACAGCAGTCCGCCGGCGTCGATCCCCAGCCCGGGCACCGCTGCAGGCAGCGTTGCAAGACCTGCGGCCAGGTCGTCCCGAACCTCGACGATGGCGTGGGTAGCGAGCACTTCCGTCGTGACGTCGTTGTAGCCCATCGCAATCCGCGGCGCGATCGCCGCAACGCGGCGAAATTCCGCACGGCAGACGTCGGACAGCGGCGGCCGGGCCGCATTGATGCCCGTGACCTCGAGCAGCTCCGCATCCAGGCCCGCCGGTTCGCCGACAAATACTTCGGTGAGACGCCGAATGTCGACGAAGCCCACGAAATGCTCCGTGTAATCGTAGCGTTCCGCCAGTTCGAGGAGCGTGCGGGCATCGGCCACGTTCTCGGCGGGCAGCGTCAGGCCGAGCAGACGGCCGAGCTGGGCATCGTCGAAAGCGACGGGCGCCGCGGTGGCGACGAACTGGCCGTCCACGACGGCGAAAAGGACGCGGACCTGTTCGGCCTCGATCTCGCGTACGGCCTGCCCTTCGATCGACCGGCGGCTCAGCCCTTCCCCTGCCCGGGTCTCGACCCGGTTGATCGCGGCCTCGAAAGCAGCGGGGTCGGAGAGCGTCATGCGCAGTACGGGCAACAGGCCGTGACCATAGAAGACGAACGTGGCGTCGCGTTCGATCCCGGCCGCCCGCAGACCCTCGATCGACAGCAGCGTCGTGAGTTCGTCGACAACGGTCATGATGCGCTCGAGTTCCTCCGCATCTGGGCCGTCTCCGGCCCCCTCGCGCAGCGCACTCGCCACGGTATGGCGCAGCAGCGACTGGTAGGACCTGAGCACGCGGTCGAGCTTGGGCTCCATCACGTCGAGCAAGTCGTCCGGTAACGGCCGGAGCGCCGCAAGCACGTAGGGCGAGTCGGCGGGCACGTAGCGCAGCACCGTCAGGTCCGATGCGAGCAGGGCGGCCCCCTCGTCGTCGGCTGATTTGCCGCAGCCTGCCAGCGCGAGCAGCGCAGCGAGGCCGAGCCCAAGGGTCCTGTGGTAACGGGTGTATTGCATCAGTTTGTCATCCTTCTTGTTGCTTCGGGCACGGGGCGCTCGACCACGGAGCGCCATGGTTTGCAGAAAGGTGAGTAAGCTGGCGACAATCGACGGTCTTGTTGGGATATACCGGTCTGGGCCGGATGCCGTCGCCGCCAGTATACGCAAGATGGCGCCCCGAGTGCGAGCCGGGATCGGCCGGAGATGATTCCACGATGGAATTTCGGAGTGACAACGTACGATCCCGGGACCTGCCGGCGATCCTCGCCCTGAACCAGACCGAGGTGCCCCGCGTCGGGCCGCTCGGGATCGGGTCCTTGCGCTGGTTCGCGGCGCACGCCGCCTGCTTCCGCGTAATGCGTGCCGGCGACGAGGTGGCCGCATTCCTGATCGGCCTGCGCCCGGGTCTCGATTACAAAAGCCCCAACTACCGGTGGTTCTGCGCCCACTACGACGACTTCGGCTACGTCGACCGCGTCGCGGTGGGCCGGCGCTACCGCCGCGCCGGTCTCGCATCGCGGCTCTACGACGACTTCTTGTCTGCGCTGCCTGCCGAAGTTCCCGTACTGACCTGCGAGGTCAATCTCGATCCCCCGAACCCCGGGTCCATGCGGTTCCACGAGCGGCTCGGGTTCCGGCAGGTCGCAACCCAGGAGACCGACGGCGGCGCGAAAACCGTGGCCCTGCTCGCCCTGACGCTAGCGGACCGGCGCGCGCCTCAGTGAACCGAGTCCGGCGTAAAGTGGACGCCGGGATCGTATTTCTCGCCGGCCTCGATGCGAGTCGCGAGCCGGTTGCGCGGTGACGCGACCGGGCAGGTCGCGAAGTCGTTGAATGCGCAGGGCGGGTTGTAGGCCTTGTTGAAATCGAGCACGGTCCTGCCGTCGGGTCCCGGCATCGGCGCATAGAGAAAGCGGCCCGCAGGATAGGTCTCGCGGCCGCTGGTCCGGTCGCCGAACACCAGGAACAGCTCGTCGCCGGCCGCATAGGCCTCCAGATCGAAGATTTCGCCGCCGAGTTCGAATACGAGGAGCCCGGGCGACTCCGGGTGCCAGCCCAGCCCTTCGATCACGGTGTCGACGTTGAGGACCCGTGGCGTTTCGAACCGCTCCAGCCGCGCGTCGACGCGGTACGCAGGATCGATCGGGTAGTACTCGAGCGGCGGAAACGCCTCGATCGCCGGATGTTCGAAGTCCCGCAGCCTGAGCGCGAAGCGGTCGTCACGCCGGATGATGGTCCAGGCCAGGGAGCCATGCGTGATCGTCACCGGCGCCGCGGTCGTGTCGTCGGAAATCAGCAGGGACCGAACCGGTACGCCCTCGTAGCGCACGTCGACGCCGGGCTCCGTGACGATCACCACGCCGTCTGCCGTGACTTCGAGGCGGCCCACCCGCGGTGCGGCGGACGCGGGCAGGACGATGTCGTTATCCGGCGCAGAACCGAGCGTCGCATTGGCCTGGTCCAGCCAGAACAGGCCCGCCAGGTTCAGGTATCCGTCCGGCCCTTTCAGCCGGGCGAGGCGCTCGGCACGCCACGCCTCGATGCCGGCGCGGTAGGCAGCCAGGTCGGCATCTCCCATACCGCCGCTGCAGGCCCCCGCGAGCATGGCGGCAACGAGCACGGCCGCCAGCACTCGGGCAGGTCCGCGGGTTCGATTGCCTGGAACGAGGGTCGTCATCCTGCGCGGGATGTTGCCTCGCCCCGCGCCAGCCCGCAACATGCGCGGATGAGAAGACCACGCACGGCCGCCCCTGCCGCGCTCGCGGATGTCGATGCCACGCTCGCCTACGCCGCGCTCGATCCGGCGACCATTGCCGACGCGCTCGCGAGCAAGGGCTTCGCTTGCGACGGGCGGCTGCTCGCCCTCAACAGCTACGAGAACCGCGTGTACCGGGTGGGCATCGAGAATGGCGCACCGGTCGTGGCCAAGTTCTACCGGCCCGGGCGCTGGAGCGACGCGGCCATCCTTGAGGAACACGCTTTTGCGGCAGAGCTCGAGGCCGCCGAAATTCCCGTCGTTACACCGCTCGCGTCCGACGGGGCGACGCTCCATCATCACGGCGGATTCCGTTTTGCGGTCTATCCATGCCATGGCGGGCGCGCGCCCGACCTCGACGACTTCGACCTGTTGCGGCAGCTCGGCCGCTTCGTCGCGAGGAGTCACGCGGTCGGCGCCCTGGCGCGGTTCGAGGCCAGGCCTGCACTCGACATCGACAGCTTCGGCACCGCATCCCGGGACTACCTGCTCGAACACGATGTCATCCCGCCGGACCTCTTGCCGGCCTACGAGAGTGTCGCCGACGACGTTCTCGAAGGCATCGCGGCAGTATTCGAGCGCGTCGGCGACACCCGCTCGCTGCGTATCCACGGCGACTTCCACCCGGGCAACGTGCTCGTCCGGGACGAGCGCGTCCACATCGTCGACCTGGACGATGCCCGGCACGGCCCCGCGGTGCAGGACCTCTGGATGTTCCTCTCGGGCGACCGCGCCGAACAGGAACCGCAGCTCGCGGCGCTGCTCGACGGATACGAGGAATTCCGGGACTTCGACTATGCCGAGCTGCACCTGGTCGAGGCGCTGCGCAGCCTGCGGCTAATGCACTATGCCGCGTGGCTCGCGCGGCGCTGGGCTGATCCGGCATTCCGGGCGGCGTTTCCCTGGTTCGAATCACGCCGGTACTGGGACGAGCATGTGCTGTCCCTGCGCGAACAGATCCCGCTGATGCAGGAACCGGCCCTCAGCGCGACGGAAGCGTAATACGTCGCGGCCCGAGCTCGAAGCGGTCGATCCAGCGCGAAAACGTCTCCCGCGACAACGCCTTGAGCGCTCCGACCTGCCGCGCGGTCTCGGCGCGGATCACCGCCGGATCGACGCGGCCGGCCTCCTCGGCCAGAACCCGCCGGTTCGCGGGCACCGTCAGCCAGCGCTCGATCAGCGAGCGATTGACCTCGAGATGGAACTGGAAACCGTAGGCGTGCTCGCCGTGACGGAATGCCTGGACCGGGCTGGCCGGCGACGAAGCGAGGTGCTCGACGCCGGCGGGCAGCCGTATACCGTCCTCGTGCCACTGGAACACGCGCTGCCGGCGCGCGAAGGTCGACAGCACCGGGTCCCGGGCACCCGCCTCGGTCAGCTCGACGTCATACCAGCCGATCTCGCGCTGCTCGTTGCGGTGCACGCTGCCGCCCAGCGCCTTGCCGAGAAGCTGGGCCCCGAGGCAGATGCCGAGGATCGACATGTCGCGGTCGAGCGCCTCGCGGAGTATGTCGACCTCGGTCAGGAGATTCGGGTGCGAGTCGACCTGTTCGCAGTTCATCGGGCCGCCGAGCACGATGATCGCAGCATACCGATCGAGCCGCGGTCGCTGGCCGGAGTCACGCCCGAAGTTAACGTAACGGATGCGGAATCCGCTCTCCTTGAGCAGCGGATCGAGCGTGCCGAGCGGCTCGTAGGGAACGTGCTGGAAGACGAGGATTTTCGGGCGTGGCATGGCGGCGACCGGTTTCGCGGATACGGGCGGTCAAAAGTCCCGAGTCTACTGCATTCGGGCACGCCGGCGGCCGCGCGGGAACAGTTGAAGAAATCCTGCGGCCGATCTAGAGTGACCCGAGCGGTGTTTTGGCGCCCGAACACGGAACTCTGCGGGCTCGTCGGGCTCAGAATACCGTGACGGAAACACCCGACCCGGCCGGAACCAGGATTTGACATCGGTCCAGATGAAACTGTTAGCCGTGACGCTGCTTGCCGGCGCCGCGGCGGGCTGCGCGTCCAGCGTCACGCTGGAAGAGGCGCGCATCCCCACTCCGCTGACGGAAAAGATTCCCGTCTCGATCGGCCTGCGCATGCCCGCCAATTTCTACGATTTTTCGCACGAAGAAGAAGTCTACGGGCGCGACGTCTGGTCGATCGACCTGGGTGACGCGAACGCGTCGTTATTCCGGCAGCTGTTCGGTCACATGTTCACATCGGTCAAGGTGGTCAGTGCGGACGACGATCCGGCGAGCATGGGCCTGGATGCGCTGATCGAGCCCAGTATCGACGCATTCGAGTTCTCGGTGCCGGCGCAGAGCAAGACCGACGCGTTCGCCGTCTGGGTGCGCTACCGGCTGAAGGTCTATGACCGGCAGGGCAAACTCGTTTCCAACTGGCCTGTCAGCGCCTACGGCAAGAGCCAGACCGCATCGGTCAGCAATTCCGAAGCACTCCAGCGTGCCGCCGTTCTCGCCATGCGCGATGCAGCCGCGCTGATCATCATGAAACTCGAAGATGCCACGAGCATCAGCACGATCGCCGCGCCGCCGCCGGTCACTGCGCCGGCCGCGCTGGAGACGGAAGTCGAAGGTGACGTGCAGACTACCGCCATCGAGGGACCCGAGGATGAGACTGGATAACCCCGTACTGCGTACCGTCGCTTCTGGCCTGGTCGCGCTTGCACTCGCGGGCTGCGTGACCTCCCGCGTGGAGGATGCCCGCGAAGGTGTCACGGGCATCGCCGAAGGCGAATCCGTCGTCATCATGGCCAAGAGCTACCACCTCGGCAACGAAACCGAGGAGAAATACATCCGCTGTGTGGAGAATGCCCTGTCCAGCGGTTCGAGAGGGCTTCGCGTCATCCCCCACCGGCAGTTCGTCGACTCGTTGTTTCCCTGGTTCGAGCCACGAACTGCGCCGGCCGAGACCAAGAATCTGCCCCGCCTGATGGAGCGACCCGGTGTCGCCGACCGGATCGCCGAGCAGGGTGTCCGCTACATCATCTGGCTCGATGGTGACACCGAGCGCGTCGCCGGCGGCGGCAGCCTGTCCTGCGCGGCAGGCCCGGGCGGCGGCGGCTGCTTCGGCTTCGCCTGGTGGCAGAAGGACGCGGACTACAACGCATCCGTCTGGGATCTGCAGGGCCTCGAATCGGCAGGCACCGTGTCGACGGATGTCAGCGGAACGTCGTTCCTGCCCGCACTCGTCGTACCGCTGCCACTCATCGCCAGGACCCAGTCCAAGGCCTGTCGCACGCTGGCAGACCAGCTGCACGCCTTCATCACCGACGAACCGGCCTAGCGAAGACCGCGATATTCAGTATGGCCGGGCCGCGCGAATGAAGGCGGTCCGGTAGGGCTCGCTGTCCAGGCGCTCGACGGCAACGTGCCGGCCACTCGACGGGGCATGAACGAACCGGCCGTCGCCGATGTAGAGCCCGACGTGCGACATCTTGCCGTCGAACCGGAAAAACAGTACGTCGCCGGGCCGTGCGTCAGCGGCATCGACCGGAGCCGTGCGGCGCCACAACTCGCCCGTCGTTCGTGGCACCGCTTTACCGGCGCGGGCGTAGGCGAAATGCACCAGGCCGCTGCAGTCGAAGCCGCCTGGCCCGGCACCGCCGTAGCGATACGGCACGCCGAGCTGGTCGAGCGCCACCGTCACCGCGCGATCGCCGACCGCGGGCTGCTCTGCCCGGCTCGGCGCACGCTCGCCCGCTGACGCACGGACGGCCGACATCTCGGGCTGCGTGGCACAGCCGCCGAGCGCGACGAGCAGCACGGCGAACCAGCCGGCAGCTCTCGGGCACCGTTGGGCTATCATTGCCGGAATTTTTTATGTTCCATGGCACAGAGCATAAGCGAGGCGCGCTGAAAATCGTATGAACTGCATCTCAGCCAGACGCATCGACCGCAGGCGCGGCCGTACCCGCTTTCATCCGTCCGCACCCGGCCTGCTGCTTTTGGCCTTCACGCTGCAGGGACCGGCGGCCAGCGAGACGGCCGAATCGCTGCACTATGCTGCGCTCTATACCGTCACGCCGGTGCCTGCCGAAGGGCGGGTCGACGTGCAGTTCGAGGTCCGGCAGCAGGATGCCCTGCTCCGGGAATTGCGCTTCGAGCCCGGGCCGCGAGTCTCGGCCATCCGCGCAACGCGCGGCGAACTCGAATCGCGCGACGGGCAATTGACCTGGCACGTGCCCCGGTCCGGCGGCACGCTGACCTGGCAGGTTGCCGTGCCGCACCGCCGCAACGGGGCCGGCTACGACGCCTGGCTCGGTGCGGACTGGGGCCTCTTCAGGGCCGAAGACATCATCCCGCGAGCAGCAACGACGACGCTGCGCGGTGCCGTGAGCAGAACCGAGATGCAGTTCCGGTTGCCGCGCCGGTGGTCCGTCGAGACGCAGTATTTCGACGACGACGGCATCTTTCGCATCACCAAGCCGGAACGCCGGTTCGACCAGCCCTCGGGCTGGATCGTAATGGGCCGTATTGGCGTGCGCCGGGAGACGATTGCGGGCATCCGGGTCGCCGTGGCAGGACCGGTGGGCCACTCGGTGCGCCGCATGGACATCCTGGCGCTCCTCAACTGGACGCTCCCCGAGCTGGCCCGGCTGTTGCCGGAGCTTCCCGAGCGCCTCACGGTCGTGAGCGCCGGGGACCCGATGTGGCGCGGCGGCCTGTCGGCACCCCGCTCCATTTACCTGCACGCCGACCGGCCGCTTATCAGCGAGAACGCCACGAGTACGCTGCTCCACGAAATCATGCATCTCGCACTGGGTCTCGATTCCGCTGCCGGCGGAGACTGGATCATCGAGGGACTTGCCGAGTACTACTCGCTGGAGCTGCTGCGCCGGAGCGGCAGCATCACCCGCGACCGGTACCTGGCGGCCCGCGAGGATCTCGCCCGCTGGGCCGAAGAGGCGAAGGTCCTTTGCACCGACTCGGCATCGGGGGCGACGACCGCACTCGCAGTCGTGGTGCTGGCGGCCCTCGACGCCGAGCTGCGTCGCGCCACCTCCGGCAAGGCGACGCTCGATAACGTCACCCGGGCACTCAGGCAGGCAGGTGACGACGTCGATCTGGCGAGGCTGTCCGCGGCAGCCTCGGCGATCACGGGTGCGAAACCGGACGCACTGCACGGCAAGCAGCTGCCGGGCTGCCGTACGATGGCTGCAGACGACTGAAATACGGGGCCCCGGAATGGACGGCCGTCACGACCTCGAGGTCTTACTGCGTTCACGCACGCCGTTGATCGTTATCGAGACGCGCGACGAGGCGCGCGTGCTGGACATGCTCACCGGGTTTGCGCGCGCCGGCCAGGCGGGGAGCTATCTGCCGCTTTTTCGCTGGACCGTCACCGACGGGCTGCAGCGACTCGACATCGACCTCGAACCACAGACGATCAACTCGGAACCGGGCGATGTTCTTCGCCACATTCGTGCCGTCTCGCAACCCGGCGTATACGTACTGCTCGACTTCCACCCGTTCCTGGCCGACCCGGTTCACGTCAGGCTGATCAAGGACATCTGTATTCGCTATGGCGAGGTGGCGCGGCAGCTCGTTTTGATCAGTCACGCGATCGAACTGCCGGCCGAGCTGCGGGCATTCAGCGCCCGTTGCGAACTGGCGTTGCCCGACGAGGCCGAGCGACAGAGGATCATCCGCGCGGTCGCGGACGAGTGGGCCGACCTGAATCCGGGCGAGCGCGTGCGCGCGGATCGCAAAGCCTACGACCTCCTGGTGCAGAACCTTGCAGGCCTGACCTTCCGTGATACCGAAAGGCTGGCGCGGTCGGCGATTTTCGTTGACGGTGCGATCACGCACAGCGACCTGCCGGGCGTCATGCAGGCCAAGTACGAACTGTTGAATCAGGATGGCGTCCTCGCCTTCGAGTACGACACCGCGCGTTTCAGCGACGTTGGCGGAATGCAGCGCCTGAAGTCCTGGCTCGAGCAGCGCCGGCCGGTCTTTCGCGACGGCGGCGCCGGGCATCTCGACCCACCCAAGGGGCTCGTGCTGCTTGGCGTCCAGGGTTGCGGCAAGAGCCTGGCCGCAAAGGCCACGGCGGGGGTGTTCGGCGTCCCGCTCCTGCGCCTTGACTTCGCGACGGTCTACGACAAGTACCACGGGGAAAGCGAACGCAAACTCCGCGAAGCACTCGCGGCGGCGGACATCATGGCCCCGTGCGTGCTGTGGATAGACGAGATCGAGAAAGGCATTGCCGGGCGTGGCGGCGAGACCGGGACGACGCAGCGCCTGCTCGGCAGTTTTCTCACCTGGATGGCCGAGAAGAAGAGCAACGTGTTCGTCGTGGCCACGGCAAACGACATCACGGCATTGCCGCCCGAACTCGTCCGCAAGGGACGCTTCGACGAGATCTTTTTCGTGGATTTGCCGGCGCTGGAAGTTCGGGCGGCGATTCTCCGAATTCACCTCGCCGCCCGGGAACAGGCGCCGGAGGCCTTCGACATCGACGCGATCGCGGCCGCCTCCGAGGGCTTTTCCGGCGCCGAACTGGAACAGGCCGTCGTTTCGGCACTGTACGCAGCGCACGCCGGGCGTGAACCGCTGCGGAGCGAGCACCTGCTCGCAGAGGTCGCGCAAACGCGGCCGCTTGCCGTCGTGATGCGGGAGCGGATCGAGGCACTCCGCAGCTGGGCGGCGGACCGAACCGTCCCCTGCAACTGACCCGGGGCGACTTTACCTAATCCCTGCCGCGCCCCGCTGCCCGTTCCGCGGCCGTGGTAATATTCGGGCATGGCTAATGACAAGAACAAGAGCAATGAATTGGCCGTCGACGAGATTGAAGCCACGGCCGAACTCGAACTGCTGACCGTCAGCCGTGCGGACGACCCGGACGGTATCCAGCTCGAGGTGGACGCCGATACCTGCAACTTCGAACAGGAAACGGTCGAGCGGGATCGCTCCGTGCGCCAGCTGCAGTCCGACCTCGATTCGCGTGACGCGACGATCAACCGCCTGCGCTACGACATCGAGCAACTCCGCTCGCGCTGGCTCGGGCTGGAAACCGAGATCGGCGCGCGCGAGGAACTGACGCGCCGGCTCAACACCGAGATCGCGGGGCTGAAGGACTCCCTGCAGCAGGGAGAGAAACTGCTGCGGGAACGCGACGAATCGATCGTCTCGCTCAAACGCGAGATTCGCGAGCGACATGAGCAGACACAGGTCCTGATCGCGCGGCACCAGAGCGAGATCGAGGATCTCGAGCAGCAGAAAGTCTCGATGGACCGAATCCTCGAAGTCGAGGATACAGGCCAGTACCAGCGCCGGCTGGCCGAACAGGCCGGCCGAATCGCGAGCCACGAGGCCGAACTGCGGGAACTCAAAGCCAGGTATGCCAGCGCCGAGCGGTACGGTGACTCGTTACGCAGGCAGTTACAGGAACAGACCGCGCTGGCGGACGAGGCGCAACGCGAACGCGAAACGCTGACCATCGAGCTCGAGCGCTCGCGGGCGAGCGTCGCCGATCTCGCCACGGCCAACGAGGAGCTGCGCGAAAAGCACGACGCACTCGAGGCCCGCCTCGCCGCAATCGATGAGCAGCACGAACTCGAGCTCCGGAAAGTCCGCTTCGAACTCGGGGAAGCCCAGGAGACTATCAGCCAGCAGGACCTCATCAACGAGCAGCTGACGTCGGACCTGGTCGAGACCCGGGGTTTCAAGGTGGAGCTCGAATCCATGCTCGACCGGACGGACCGCGAAGCACGCGTACAGATCGAGGAACTCGAGGTCGAAAACCGGCGGCTCAAGGAGGAAGCCAGGGACTTCGAGGAGAAACTGGCCTCCAAGAGCGAGGCAATCAAATGCCTGCTCGCGGAACTCGCGACGCGGTCCCGGCAGATGGAGCACATCGGCGAGATCGAAAACGTCATACAGGATATCGATCAGCGTATGTCCGGCACCGGCAGCGACCGGGGCGCCACGGAACGGCCGGCAGCCGAACGGGACCGTGTCACGCGCCTGCTGGTCGGATCCGTCGAGGGCCAGGAGCTCCGGTTTCCGCTGTTCAAGGACAAATTGACGATCGGGCGGACCGGCCAGAACGACATTCAGCTCAAGGCGCCTTACATCAGCCGCCGGCACGCCGTTATTGTGACCGAAGGTGACATAACGCGCGTGATCGACTGGGGCAGCAAGAATGGTGTCTTCGTCAATTCGCGTCGCGTCAACGAGCATTTCCTGACCAATGGCGACATTGTTGCGATCGGGCTGGCAAAGTTCCGCTACGAGGAGCGGCCGAAGCGCGACGGCACCTGACCCGGCATACGGGGAATTCACACGCCGGACTGTGAGCGCATTCACGGACATCCGGCAGCCAATCGTCTAGTCTTTTCCGAACTGCAGGGACGGCAGGCAAAAGGAATGCTGGACAGCGCATCACCGAAGGCGGCGAACTTCGAAACCGGCACGGATCGCCCGACGACCGGGCCACTACTTACCCGCAAGATCTGGCTGCCGAAACCGCTCTACGCCGCACTACCCTACTTCTACATCCTGGTCGGCCTCCTGGCTCTCGCCGCTACCATCTACATCAACGAATGGTTCTGGGTGGTGCCGCACTGGATCCTGTTCTCTGCCGCCTGCCTGCACATGGGCCTCCTGGTCGGCAGACGCCGCCATCGGGCCCGCAACGAGGAATCCTGACGACTGCCCTCTGCGATTGATTCCGAAGCCCGGCTGCGCAACGATATGCGTTTATCCCTGCGGGACCTGCCATATGGACACGGGCCAGTTGCTCGAACACCGCGCCATTCGCGAACTGCTGTTGTTTTTCGCGCTTTTTTTCGTGGGCTTTACCGTCCTGCCCGTCGTAATCTTCCTGGTTGGCCAGGCGATCTTCGGCAGTTACGGCGGCGGCGGTTTCGCCGGATTCTTCGGCGAACTGTGGCGGAAGGTCACGAACGGGGAGTTCTACGCCTGGTTTCTCGTGCTCTCTCCCTACCTGGCCATCCTGATCCTGCGCCTGGCGATCCTCGGCTGGCGCGCCGCGGGCCGGCCCGGCGAAGGCCGCAAGGCGCCCCGCATCCGGGCGCCCGAATTGTGAACCGCGTCACGTTCGCATATACCGTGAAGCTCTATCTTCGGCGAATCCGTACAGATTATGTCAACAGCGAGGCCTCGGGCGGTCTGGCTGGCCTTATAGTCGCGCAAAAGCTGGCCTGAACTGCGGACCGAACCGACCTGATATGAAACGTTTCCTGAACTGGCTCTTGCGCCGATCCGAACCCGCCGCCCCGCCGCCGCGGCAGCCAGAGCTCCGGCGGACGGGCGCCCATCGCGCGCCGGTGACCGCGCGCCCGAAGGCGCAGCCGGTCGGAAATCGCCCCGCAAAGCCCGCGGACCCGGCGCCTGAATTCGGGCCGCGGCTCGAAGGGCGCATCGACGACAACGGCCCGGGCAAGAATGTGCTGATACGAAACCGGTACCTTCGCGAAGATACCGGGACGCACGATTCGCTCAAGATCCTCGATGATTCGATGGTCGACACCGAGGAAGAAGCCGGCATCGATCCCTACAACACGGGGCAGTTCGACCGCTCCCGGAACTGGGACCGGCGCTTCCGCAACTGATCGGCAACCCTCCCTCCCGTGCGTGCCCCGCAGACGCGGTTCCGCACCCGACGCATGCTTTGCGCCGGTGCCGCATTTTGCGATAGGTTCGTATCCCGCTGCCCCGAGTCCTGATGCCTGCCGACGGAGCCCCGATGACACTGCGCGTAACCTTCGATCTCGACGAGGACGACCTCAAGCATTTTCGCCTGATCATGCGCGAGGCCAGGAAGGCCGCCACCCAGAGGGCGCCCGAGGACATCGTGGCCGCAGCGGAACAACTGCTCTGGAAACTGGGCCAGGAAGACACGCCGAAGTTCGTCGAGGAACGACTGGGCCGGCTCAAGCTCATGATCCGCATGATCTCGGACGTCGAGTGGCGGCTGCCACAGGAAGAAACCGCACGGGTCCTCAACGCGCTCGCCTACTTCGCCGAGCCCGAGGACCTGATCCCGGACGAGATCCCGGGCCTGGGTTTCCT
>JAWWBD010000065.1:0-14356 GCA_033721115.1 Woeseiaceae bacterium
GCGATGGCGGTCTCGAACTCGGTCGGCGGGTCGTTTTTCAGCCGGCGCTCGAAAGCAGCGAGGATGTCCTGCCGGCTGCTGCCGCGCACGGCCATGACGAAGGGGAAACCGAATTTCTCCCGGTAGCGGTCGTTGAGTGCCCTGAATCGCGCGTATTCGTCCGGCGTGCAGCGATCGAGGCCCGCGCTCGCCTGCTCCGCGGTCGAGTCCGCCGTGAGTTCGCCTGCGATCTGCGCCTTGCCCGCCAGGTCGGGATGCGCGCGGATCAGTGCCAGCTTTCTTGCCCGCGGCGCGTCGTCGACGACCTCGGCCATGGCGTCCGCGACCGCGTCGGCTGTGGCCAGTTCCGCCGCCCGCGATGCCACGGCCGCCGCCACCCACGGCGAGTGCTCGTAAATGCCGCCGTAGCGCGCGACGAATTCGGCCCTGTCCATTACGCGCCCACCGGGTGCCGCGCACGCCAGTGCTCGGCGATGTCGATGCGCCGCGCGACCCACGCGTCGTCGTGCGCGGCAACGTAGTCGAGGAATCTCGCCAGCGCGGCGGCGCGGCCGGGGCGTCCGGCAAGGCGGCAGTGCAGGCCGACCGACATCATCCGGCCGCCCTCGGCGCGGAGCACGTCGAAAGTGTCCCTCAGGTAATCGTAGAACTGCTGCCCGGAGTTGAAGCCCTGGGCCGTCGCGAAGCGCATGTCGTTCGCATCCAGCGTGTAGGGCACCATGAGTTGCGGCCTGTCGTGCGCGGTATCCCAGTAGGGCAGGTCGTCGGCGTAGCTGTCGGCGTTGTAGACGAACCCGCCTTCTTCTGCGACGAGCCGGTGGGTCTGCGGGCTGCAGCGCCCGAGATACCAGCCCGTGGGACGCGCGCCCGTGACCCGTTCGTGCACCTCGATCGCGCGCGTGAGGTGATCCCGTTCGGTTGCCTCGTCGACGTGCTGGTAGTCGATCCAGCGAAAGCCGTGGCTCGCGATCTCCCAGCCGGCATCCTGCATCGCGGTGACGGCTTCCGGATTCCGCTCGAGCGCCATCGCGACGCCGAACACGGTGACCGGCATTGCCCGTTCGGTGAACAGGCGGTGCAGTCGCCAGAAACCGGCACGGGCGCCGTATTCGTAAAGCGACTCCATGTTCATGTGGCGGGCATTCTCGATCGGCGCCGCGCCGACGATCTCGGACAGGAACGCCTCGGATGCGGCGTCACCGTGCAGCATGCAGTTCTCGGCGCCTTCCTCGTAGTTGACGACGAACTGCACGGCGATACGCGCGCCGCCGGGCCAGTCCGCCACCGGGGGCTCTGGCCCGTAACCGCGGAGATCTCTCGGGTAGTCGTCCATCAGTCGGTCACCAGGCTCCCGTACCAGCGATCGAGCAGCGCGCGCTCGGCGTCACTCATGCCGGTGAGGTTACCGATCGGCATCGCCCGGGTCACGACGGCCTGCTGGTGGCGTCGGTCCGCGGCGGCGCGGATTTCGGCATCCGAGTCGAGGACGAAGCCTGCAGGCGCGGCCGGAAACGCGGGATGGCTCGGGCTGGATGCGTGGCACACCGAACAGTGCTCGCGAACCACGCTTCGGACCTCGTCGAACCCTACCGGGCCGGCTTCGGCCGCGCCGCCGCGCGGCGCAAGCGCCACGGCGACCGCGACGAGCAGCGTGGCACCGGCGACCAGCGGCCAGGGCGAGGCGCTGCCGGCGTGCCGCGCGACGAACCAGGCGCGGATCAGCGCGCCAGCCAAGGTGAAGGCGATCAGTACGGCCCAGTTGTACGCGCTGCCGTAGGTCACCGGGAAATGGCTGCTCAGCATGACGAACAGCACGGGCAGCGTGAAGTAGGTGTTGTGCACCGAGCGCTGCTTGCCGCGGATGCCGGGCGCGGGATCCGGGGCTTGGCCGCGTTCGGCGGCCGCGACCATCTGCCGCTGCCCGGGGATGATGACGAAGAACACGTTGGCCGCCATGATCGTGCCGAGCACGGCGCCGAAATGGATGTAGGCGCCGCGCCCGCCGAACAGCTGGCAGAGTGCCCACGCAAGGAGCGCGACGAAAAGGAAGAGGACGGCGCCGAGCGCCGTGTCGCTGCGCGCGAGCGGCGAGCGGCACAGCCCGTCGTAGACGAGCCAGCCGAACACGATGAAGGCTGCGGCGATCGCCACGGCGGTGCCCGGGCTGAGCGCCGCGACGGCGGGATCGACGAGATAGATCTCCGCGCCGTACCAGTAGATCAGCCCGAGCAGGAACATGCCCGAGAGCCAGGTCGTGTAGGCCTCCCACTTGAACCAGTGCAGCGTCGCGGGCAGCACGGCCGGGGCCACGCGGTACTTCTGCGCGTGGTAGAAGCCGCCGCCGTGCACGGACCAGACCTCGCCGCCCACGCCCTTGTCGTTGTCTGCCGCGTCGCGCGGCGACTCGAGATGGTTGTCCAGCCAGATGAAATAGAACGACGAGCCGATCCACGCGATGCCGGCCACGAAATGCAGCCAGCGCACGAGCAGGTTCAGCCAGTCGACGACGTAGGCTTCCACTCAGCGCGTCTCGTGCAGCGCGCGGACGTTGGCCGGCAAGTCCCACACGGCCTGCCGGCGGCCGAACGCCTGCAGCAGTTCGGCCGCTGCGGCGATGGCGATCGCCGCGGGTTCCTTGCTGTCGATGCCGTCGATGCCGATGGGACAGATCAGCTTCGCGATCGCCGCGCTGTCCAGGCCCTGCGCGCGGAAGCGCGTCTCGAAGCGCCGGCGCTTCGTCTTCGAGCCGATCAGTCCGCAGTAGGCCGCGTCGCCGCGCCCGAGGATGCGCGTGCAGACGTCGAGGTCGAGGGCATGGCTGTGAGTCATGACGAGGTAGCAGCTCCCCGCCGGCAGCGCGGCGACCTCAGCCGCGGGATCCGGCGTCTCTATGCAGCGGACATTGGCCGGCGCCGCGGGAAAGACGTTACGGCGGCTGTCGATCCAGCGGATCCGGCAGTCGACCGCCGCGAGTATCCGGACGACTTCGGCGCCGACGTGGCCGGCGCCGAACACGGCGACGTTGAGCTCGCTGGCGCCTGTGTGCTGGAAGAGCCAGCCAGCGGAACGGAGTACGCGTGTGCCGCTGCCGAGTAGTTGCCGTGCCTCTGCGACGACGTCGTCCGGCAGGCTGCCGGAAGCAGTAGCCGTCACGACGGCGGGTTGCGCGGACGGCCCGAGCGGCGTGCAGAGCACGGCCGGCTCGCGGGCCCGGTATGCCGCCCCGAGGTCGCTGAGCCAGTCCGGCTCGCCGGTGACCACGGGCTCGAAGAGCATCTCGACCACGCCGCCGCAACACTGGCCCATCGCGGTGCCGAGCGGAAACCGACGCAGCTCGGCGTCGCCGCCGCCGAGGCGTGTGCACGCGATCCGCGTGCACTCGAATTCGAGCCGGCCCCCGCCGATCGTGCCGATGGTCTCGTCGGCCGTGACGATCATGCGCGCGCCGGGTTCGCGCGGCGCCGAGCCGCGTACGCCCGCGACGGTGACCAGCACGGCGGGCGTGCCGGCGGTGGCGAGCGTCGCGAGTTCCCCGATCCAGCGATTCACGAGCCGTTGCTCACGAGCGCATCCAGCACCGCTTCGGGCGTGGCTGGTGCGCGAAGGTCGGGCAGCGGGTTGGCGTCGGTCGCGATCGCGTCGCGCAGCGCGTGGAAGACGGAAAGCGCGAGCATGAGCGGCGGTTCGCCGACGGCCTTGGACCGGTAGATCGTGTCCTCGCGGTTGGCTGCGTTCTCGAGCAATTCGACGCGCCAGTCGACCGGCAGGTCCGAACAGGTCGGGATCTTGTAGGTCGACGGCGCATGCGTCGTGAGTTCGCCTTTGTCGTTCCAGCAGAGTTCTTCGGAGGTGAGCCAGCCGGCGCCCTGGATGAAGCCGCCCTCGACCTGGCCCAGGTCCATCGCCGGGTTCAGTGAGTCACCGCAGTCGTGCAGGATGTCGACCCGGGTCAGCCGGTATTCGCCCGTCAGCGTGTCGACGACGACCTCGGATACCGCCGCGCCGTAGCCGTAGTAGAAGAACGGCCGGCCGCTGAAGGTGTCGCGGTCGTAGTGGATCTTCGGTGTCCTGTAGAAGCCGGTGGCGAACATCTGCACGCGGTCGAACCAGGCGAGGCCGACCAGCTCCTCGAACGCGAGCTCGCGCTCGCCGATGCTGACGACGTTGCCGGCGAAGTCGATGCCGGCCTCGGACACCGAGAAGTGCCGCGCCGCGAACTCGGTGAGCCGGCCGCGGATCTTGCGGCAGGCCGCCTGCACGGCCTTGCCGTTGATGTCCGAGCCGCTCGATGCCGCCGTGGCCGAGGCGTTGGGTACCTTGCTGGTGTCGGCCGCGTTGATGCGGATGCGATCGAGCGTGACGCCGAGCTCGTCGGCCGCGACCTGCGCCACCTTGATGTAGAGGCCCTGGCCCATCTCGGTGCCGCCGTGGTTCAGGTGCGTGGCCGTGAACGAGATGCCGAACTTGACCGGCGTCATCGCGATGCCGCGCCGGAGTACGCGGTGTTCCGCATTGAATGCCCGGATCTCGTCGCGCCGCGCACGGTAGTCCGCGTCCGCCTCGAGCTTGTCGAAAAGGTCCTCGAGGATGTTGTCCTCGATCGTCTGCCGATAATGCGTGACGTTGCGCGTCGTCTTGCCGTAGAAGTTCCGGCGTCGTACGTCGGCCGGGTCCTTGCCGAGCGTGCGCGCGATGTCGTCGATGACGTACTCGATCGCGTGCATGCCCTGCGGACCGCCGAAGCCACGAAACGCCGTGTTCGACACGGTGTTGGTCTTGCAGCGATGCGACGTGATGTGCACGTTTTCGAGGAAGTAAGCGTTGTCGCAATGGAACATCGTGCGGTCGTTGACCGGCCCCGACAGGTCGGCCGAGATACCGCAGCGTGAGGCGAACATGAAGTCGACGCCGAGAATGCGCCCGTGGTCGTCGAAACCGGCCTCGTACTCGATGACGAAGTCGTGGCGCTTGCCCGTCATGACCATGTCGTCGTCGCGATCGAGCCGCAGCTTGCAGCTGCGGCCGGTCTTCACGGCCATGATCGCCGCGATGCAGGCGATGGTCGCAGCCTGGCTTTCCTTGCCGCCGAACGCGCCGCCCATGCGGCGGCAGATGCAGACGACGTCCTTGGCACTGCGGCCGATCGCATGTGCGACCAGATGCTGGACCTCGTCCGGGTGCTGCGTCGAGCTGTAGACGAGGAGCCCGCCGTCCTCCTGCGGGATCGCCATCGCGATGTGGCCCTCGAGGTAGAACTGGTCCTGGCCCCCGAGCGTGAGCCGGCGGCTGACACGATGCGGGGCCTTTTCGATCGCGGCCGCGGCGTCGCCGCGAGTCATCGTCTCCGTCGGCAGCACGAAGGACTCTTTCTCGACCGCCGCCAGCGGATCGAGGATGGCCTCGAGCGGCTCGTAGTCGATTTCGGCCAGCCGGGCCGCGCGGCGCGCGCGGTCCACCGTGTCGGCGGCGACGGCAAAGATCGCCTGGCCCGCGTACAGCGCGGTGTCCGAGGCAAGGATCTCCTCGTCGGCGACGATGGGCCCGCAGTTGTTGTCGCCCGGGATGTCGGCCGCGATGCAGGTCGCGACGACGCCTTCGGCTCCGATGACCGCGTCGAGGTCGATGCCGCGGATCCGCGCGTGGGCGTGGTCAGAGAGCCCGACCGCGACGTGCAACAGGTCGCGCGGCTCCGGCAGGTCGTCGGTGTAGGCGGCCGTGCCGCTGACGTGCAGCACGGCGCTGTCGTGGGGCAGCGCGCGGCCGACGACGCCGCGCACGGTGCCGCCTTTGCGATCAGCCCTGGCGTCCATACGCATACACCGTCTCTTCGCTCGCGCCCGTGGTCTCGAGGTAGAAACGCGTGAGCAGGTTTTGCGCCGCGCGCAGCCGGTAAGCGGCGGTGGCGCGCATGTCGCTGATGGGCGTGAAGTCTTTCGCGAGCGCAGCGCGGCCCGCGGTGAGCGTGGCCTGGTTCCACGGCTGCCCCGTCACTGCCTGCTCGCATTGGCGGGCGCGCCGTATCGTTGCGGCCATGCCGCCGCAGGCCATGCGGAACGAGCTGACGGTGTCGCCGTCAAGCTCCAGCCGGTATGCCGTGCACACGGCCGAGATGTCCTGGTCGAAGCGCTTTGAGAGCTTGTGACTCGCGAGGACGGTGCCCGCGCCGGGCAGCGGTACGCGGATGCGTTCGAGAAATTCGCCGGGCCGGAGGTCGTTCTGCATGTAGTCGTGATAGAAATCGTCGAGCCCGATCTCGCGCGAACCGTCGGCCGAGCGCAACACGAGTGTGGTGCCGGCTGCCATCAGCGCCGGCATCGAGTCGCCGATCGGCGAGCCGTTCGCGACGTTGCCGCCGAGTGTTCCTGCGTTGCGGATCGGGGGCGACGCGAACCGCAGGAAGATCTCCTCGAGTTGCGGGTACTGATCGACAAAGACGGCCATGGCATCGGTGAGCGACACTGCTGCCCCGATATCGATGTGGGTAGCGCCCGTCTCGAGCGTGTGCAGTTCAGCTACCCGGCCCGTATGGATGATCGTGTCGAGCACGCGGTGCTGTTTCGTCACCCAGAGCCCGACGTCGGTGCCGCCTGCCAGCAGGGTCGCGTCCGGGTACCGCGCGCACAGCCCGGCGAGTTCGGCGATCGAGACCGGCGCGAAAAAGCGGCGCCCGTCATGCTCGATGGCCAGGCTTTCGCCGTGCGTTTTTGCCAGGGTTTCCGGGTGCAACAGGCCGTCCGGGCGGGGCGCCTGGTACATCGCCCTTGCCGCGGCGACGATCGGGCGATAGCCCGTGCAGCGGCACAGGTTGCCGGCCAGCGCATCGTCGATCTCGCGGCGGGTCGGTGCCGGATTCGTCTCGTACAGCGCGTAAAGCGACATCACGAATCCGGGCGTGCAGAAACCGCACTGCGAGCCGTGGTTGTCGACCATGGCCTGCTGGACGGGGTGCAGGCTCTCTCCGCCGCGGCAGAGGCTTTCGACGGTCAGCAGCTCCTTGCCGTGCAGCGTGGGGACGAACTGGATGCAGGAGTTGATCGCCCGCAGCTCGGCCTTGCCGTTTCTTTGCTCCGCGACGACCACGGTGCAGGCACCGCAGTCGCCCTCGGCGCAGCCCTCCTTGGTCCCGGTCCGGCGCAGGTCCTCGCGCAGGTACTGGAGTACCGTCCGCGTCGGGTCGACGTCGGTCAGCTCGACGAGGTTGCCGTCGAGTACGAACTGGATGCGGTCCGACGCGGCCATGCAGGTCAGCTGCCCCGGTAGGTCGAATAGCTCCAGGGCGAAACGAGCAGCGGGACGTGGTAGTGCTCGTCGCCGCGGAGCGAGAAGCGGAGTACGACGGTGTCGAGGAAGGCCGGTTCGGCAAGCGTGTTGCCGCGCTCTCGAAAATAGTTGCCGACGTCGAACTCGAGCTCGTACGCGCCGGTTTCGAGTGCGTCACCGTCGAGCAGCGGCGAGTCGGTACGGCCGTTGGCATTGGTCGAGGCCGTGGTGACGAGTTTGCGCGTCTCGCCGAGCGTGTACAGGCGCACGCACACCCTGGCAGCCGGTACGCCGCCGGCCGTATCGAGCACATGCGTTGTCAGCCGTCCCATGCCGTCCCCCCGGATGATCGCGGCAGCCATCCTGCCGGCGTTCCTGTCAGGGATACTCTACTCCTTGATTCCCCACATGAAAAACCGCCGAAAAGGTGTCAGGTTTATTTTTATGGAAAAGGTGTCAGGTTTATTTTTCGGGCCCGGGGCCGGGAAAATAAACCTGACACCTTTTCGGACACCTTTTCGGGCGAGCTAGTCCAGCGTCGCAAGCCAGCCTTCGCGCCGCAGCCTCTGCATCTGACCGAGAATCCAGCGCTGGCGTTCGCGGACGTAATCGGAAGGGCGATGCGGCTGCAAACGGCGGGGACTCGGAAGCACGGCTGCGAGCAATGCGGCTTCGCCATCCCGCAATTGTATTGCCGGTTCGCCGAAATAGTATCGACTCGCCGCGCTGATGCCGTAGATGCCCGGCCCAAACTCGGCGATGTTGAGATAGATCTGGAGGATGCGCCGTTTCGGCAAGAACGTTTCGAGGAGCAGTGCAAACCAGGCCTCGATGCCTTTTCTCAGATAACTGCGGCCGGGCCAGAGATAGAGGTTCTTCGCAACCTGCTGCGTGATCGTCGATGCGCCGCGCAGGCGGCCCCCGCGACCGGCGCTGTCGATCGATTTTCGTATGGATTCAAAATCGATGCCGAAGTGAACGGAGAACCGCTGGTCCTCCGCGGCGACGACCGCAAGGACGATTGCGGCGCCCATTTCGTCCCACTCGATCCATTCGTGCAGGAGTGGATCGCGCCCGCTGTCGTCCTGCAGCATGAAAGCCGTCGTCGCGGGGTCGAACCAGCGCAAGGGCAGGGTGAGGAGAACGCTCACGGCAATGAATGTCACGGGAACGGCGGCCAGCACGACGAACCAGCGCCGACGGCGCCTCAGGGCCGCCGGGCTGCGTTTCCGGTTACGCGGTGCGGGCGTCACGGTGAATCCGAAAGCGGGTCAGAAAAAAGGTGTCAGGTTTATTTTTGAGGTAAATAAACCTGACACCTTTTTCGGGATAAATAAACCTGACACCTTTTCCGGGCTGGCCTTTACGGCGGCGCTCGTCGCATTTTGGAGACACTTGTTAGGGCAGGGGGTGCGTGATAACTGTTGGTGCTCAAGCGAGCTTGGGAGGAAAAAAACATGTTTGAGCGCGGAAAGAAAGACGACAACGGGACCGGCGACACGGACTCGGGGTCGACGGGTACGCAGGGCTTCCTGGGATCGGTCGGCGCGAAGCCTGCCGTACGCGAGAAAGGCACCGCGATCATCGGCCGCTCCATCCAGATCAATGGTGACCTGCGCGGCAACGAGGACCTGCGCATCGAGGGGGACGTCAGCGGGACCGTCGAACTCCGGAACAGCAGCCTGACGATCGGCAAGGAAGGCAAGGTCCGTGCCGACGTGTTCGCCAAGTCGATCGCCGTCGACGGGACGACGGAAGGCGATCTCTACGCCACCGAGCGGGTCGTCGTCCACGTGAATGCCCGCGTCAACGGCAACATCATCGCGCCCAGGGTCGGGATCGAGGAAGGCGCCCGCTTCAAGGGCTCGATCGAAATGGACCAGGAAGCGGTCGACAAGGCACTCGGCAAGTCGAGCCGCAAGGCCGCTGCGGCCGATACCAGCGGCAGGACCGACGACAAGGCACCGGACAGCAAGGCGGCGCCCAAGAAAGTCGCGAAGGAGTCGGGTGCCGGGCTGAACACGCGCGCCGGAGCCGCCTGACGGCCGTGCCGGTCTCGACAATCCGGACCCCGGTCGCAGGACTGGCCGGGGATTCGGCGGCGCTCAACGCGCCGCTGTTCCGCTTGCTGACGGACAGGCTGGCGGACGGCCGGCGCCGCGCGATCCTCGATCTCGGCGCCGCAACCACGCCGATGCTCGACCTGCTCGGCCGGTCTCCCTGCCGGGTCGAGATTGCGGACCTCGGCAGCGACCGGGAACTCGAACAGGTCAACGCCGCAGAGCCGGACGCCGTCATCGCAGCCGCGGACGCGCTGCTGCCGGCCCGCCGGGAAGACTCCCGTTTCGACGCCATATTCTGCTGGGATATCCCGAATCACCTGAATCGCCAGGGCCTGACGGCGCTGATGACGGCCGTCGCCGCCCGCGCCGGCCCGGGCGCCGTGGCGCACATGCTGATCTACTATTCGGCAGGGACCATGCCGGCGCGTCCCGGCCGCTTCGTGCCGACGGCGGACGCCCGGCTCGTCGACAACGCGGCGGCGGCCGGGACGATCGATGCGCCGCGCTATTCCCCCGAGGAACTCGATCGCCTCATGGGGGGCTTCGCGATCGACAGCGCCCGGCTGCTCGCGAACGGGATGCAGGAGTTCCTGTTCCGCCTGCCCGGCGGCCACGGCTCAAACGGTCTTTAGCCTTACCGCCCTGGCGGCTTCGACCGCGGGGCCGTGGGCGACATCGAAGCCGATGCCGGCGACGGCTTCGAGCTGATCGGCCCTGTCGACGTTGACGATACCGAGCTCGAGGCCGAGCTCCCTCGCCAGCAACGCCATCGAGCGGACCACGCCGTCGTGGCGCCCGTCCGGCCAGAGCGCCTCGAGCAGCGCGAGGTCGAGGTAGAGCGCCCGAATGGGGTGCTCGTGAATCGCGACCAGCGGCAGCGCGCCCGCGCCGACGTCGCCGAGGCAAAGCGTCACGCCGAGCGCATCGAGGCCGGTGAGGGACTCGCCCAACTGCTCGCCGTCGATGACCGGGAAGCGGCAGGAAATCTCGACCGTGACAGCCGCCGGGTCGAGGTCGTGCCGTTCGATGGCTGCCTGCAGACGCTGGGCCGTCTGGGCCATGCACACGACCCGCAGCGGGATGGGGAGCGTGACCGGCAGCCGGGCACGCCGCCGGTGCCTCGAAGTAGCCCGTCTGCACGCAGCGTCAATCAGCCACCAGGCCAGTCGCGCCTCCATGCCGTGCTCATAGGCCAGCCCGTAGAGATCGGCGTTGCTTCCGGCGGGCCGGTCAGACGTCTGCCAGGCAGCGGCGGCGCGCTCAGCGATCGCGGCGCCGTCGGCCATGCGCAGGAGCCGCTGCGGTACGAGCTCGAGTTCGTCACGTTCGATCGCGTCGTTCAGCCCCAGTTTGCCGACCTGTTGCAGGACGACCGTCTCGTGCAGGCCGGTCTCGTAGAGCGCGTAGCGATTCTTGCCGTCGCGCTTTGCCGCGTACATCGCGTCGTCGGCATTGCGCAGGAGGCTTTCAGCCGCCATGTCGTCGGCGGCACAGACAGCCAGGCCCAGGCTCGCGCTGATCGTGAACTGCTCGCCGTCGACCTCGACGTCCGTGGACAGTTGCTGCTGGATGCGGGCTGCGAGCTGGTCGCTGTCGTGGCCGCTCAGGTCATTGAACAGGATGGCGAATTCGTCGCCGCCGAGGCGTGCAACCGTGTCCGCCGGCCGCACGATGGCGGTGATGCGCTCCGCGACCGCACACAGGAAGCGGTCACCGGTGTCGTGCCCGAAGTTGTCGTTGATCTCCTTGAAGTCGTCGAGGTCGATCAGCATGACGGCGACGGTCGCCTGTTCGCGCTCGCGGCTCGCCAGTGCGTGATCGACGCGGTCGACGAACAGGGCCCGGTTGGCAAGGCCGGTCAGCGCGTCGTGCAACGCGTCCCGCGTGAATCGCTCGGCGATCGTTTCCGCGGCGAGCCGGGCCTTGCGCTCGCGCTCGTACCGCCGCTTCAGGCGGGCGATCTTTTTTTCCAGCAGTTTTTCGCGAGTTTCGTTCACTGTGCAAACGAGCAGAGCAGCCTGCATTCGTCCTCGCCGTCGAGCATGCACCGCGTCTGCTCGATGGTGACCTTCTCACCGAAGTAGTCGGCGGCCCCCAGCGTGAAGCCCTCAGCCAGCTTGCAGAGCATCCTGCGGGAGCGGTACCGGATCAGGAGTTCGGCGTCGTCGTCATCCGCGGGCGACTCGAACAGGAACACGGGAGGTTCGCCGCCGGGGTACAGCTTGCGCACCTCGCTGTGAATGACGTCGTTCAGGGTCAGCAGGAACGGCTTCAGGCGCTCGTGCGCGGTAAAAAAGTCGCCATACCGCTCGGCGAGCAGCGGAATCGCATGTCGGCCGAACCAGACCAGGAGCTCGTCCCGGCTGGAAGCGTGCCGCGCCGAGAATTCGTCGATCAGTGCGAGCAGTTCGCCGTGCGGGTAGTTGCCGAGCGACGTATAGACTCCGCTGACCTTCGCGGATTCGATCATGTCGTCCCACGCGTCAGGCCCGAAATTCGAGTGCACGACGTCCTCCAGCAGGTTGAATATGATGCCTTTCATGGCGCTCCGGGATTATGTAATGTCGCCCCACGGTACGCAGGGCGGGGCCGTATCGCTCTGACCTGGTTCACAAAATCGACGCATCTGGGGATTCCGGCCCAGAAATCGGGCGGCACGACACGGCAGCACGCGGGCCGGGCCCGCAGGATGGGCAGAAGCGGGACGCCGTCCCTTCCGGACGCCGTGGATCGCGTTTAACTTGCGCGCTTGCCGGCGCGCCCGGGCCCGGCGCCCGCAACGCATGACGGGGAGCCATGGCCGACCTCTACACCGAAAGTATCGAGAGAATCGCGATCGACAGCGCCAACGCGGCGATCGGCATGTACGTCGCGAAGCTCGATCGCCCATGGCTCGAAACGCCCTTCGTGTTCCAGGGGTTCGAGATCCGGACCCGGGAAGAGGTCGAGATGCTGCAGGCGTACTGCAACACGATCTACGTCGACGTCCGGCGCGGCCAGCTCACGGCGGCCGACGTCAAGCAACTGCTCGCGACCCGTTCGGCGCGCACGGTCGCCCGAACCGGGGAGCGTGCGCTGCCGCAGCGCCAGGACGGGCGCCTGTCGCGCTGGCTGTCAAGGCTCGCCTGGCGCACCGGCCTGCCCGCGCGTTTCCGGCGCGAGTCCCGGCTCGAGGCGGACGGTTACCCGATTACGACCACCGTCCGGGCAGAGGCGCCGGTGGCGTTCTCGGTGTGCAAATCGGTGTTCCTCGCCTACCGGCGCCTCGCCGACGAAGTCCGCGCCGGCGGCACGGTGCCGGGGGGGTCGCTGCGGAAAACGCTGCGGCCGCTGATCGACAGCATCCTGCGCAATCCGGATGCCATGGCCTGGACGATCTTCTCGCGGCGGCATGGCGGCCAGGCCGTCGGTCGCGCCGTGGCCACCAGCGTCTGGTGCGTCATGTTCGGCCGGCATCTCGGGTTCGACCGGCTCGGGCTCGAGGATCTCGCGCTCGGCGGCCTGCTGCTCGACATCGGCAACACGAAGCTGCCGCCGGAACTCGTCAACCGGCGCGGCGAGCTCGACCGCGATCAGCGCGCGCTGGCTGCGCGGCACGTCGAGTTCGGGCTGGATATCCTCGAACGCTCGCGCGGTGTCAGCGCGAACGTGCTCGACATGGTCGCCCATCACCACGAGCGTGCGGACGGCTCCGGGTATCCCGGCGGCATCGGCGGCACGAAGATCCCGTTCTACGGCCGCATGGCCGCAATCGCCGATTGCTACGACGCGATGACCACGGAGAACGCGTATTCCCCGGCCTATCCCGCGTACGAGGTCGCGCGTGCGCTGAACGAAATGCGGGGCCGGCAGTTCGACGAGGAAGTCGTCGAGCAATTCCTGCGCACCGTGGGCGTGTTCCCGACGGCGAGCGTCGTCGAGCTCAACAACGGCATGCTCGGGCTCGTCATCGAGCAGAACCGGAGCAATGCGCTCAGGCCGAAGGTCATGCTGGTGCTCGACGCGGAGCACGAGCCGTTGCCGAAGCCCAAGATCGTCGAAATGCGGGACCTGCCGCCCGACGCGACGCATGCGAACGCGATGTGGATCGCAACCGGGCACGAACACGGCGCGTTCGGCATCGATCCGGCGAACTACTTCCGGCCTGGCGGCAGGGACTGACGACGTCGCTTATTCTTCCCGCGCCGGCGGCAACACCTCGAGCGTGGCACGAATGCGGTCGAGATGCGCCGCCTCGACTGCGGACCAGTCGCCTGCTTTCACACCGCCTTGCTTCAGCTCCGGCGCCGTGTAGCCGTAGCGCGCGAGATCGTCCACGAAGATGATCATGAGCTCCTTGCGCTGCGTTTCATCGGTCAGGTGCACGAGGCGCGCATAGGCGAAGTGTCGCGGGAACTCGTAGCCTTTGCTCGCGAGCAGGGTGCGCGCCATCGCGCCGTCGGTGCCGCGGGCCCGCTTCCGGTCCGGGTCGGACTCGGCAGGCGTGGTGTCCGCGTAGAACTCGAGGTCGCCGAGCGTCAGGCGCAATGGTGAGTCATCGTAATCGTAGGCGTAGTCGTTGTCCGGCAGGTAACCCTCGAACTGGATCCAGTACACGCTTTCGAGTTTGCCTGCCGGCGTCGTCTCGACGAAGAAGTGCTGTTCGACGTCCGCCACGCCGTACAGCACGAATTTCTGCCCGCCGGCATACTCGTAGGCCGGGTCGAACCGCAGCGTGACGGCTGGGTCCCGGGCAGAGACGATGGTGTTCCCGCGGACCTTGCGCTCGAGGCCCGTGTAGACGGGGTCGGTGGTGAAGCGGCCGCGGTCGGCGTAGTACCAGTGCATCCCGGCGGCCGCGCAGGCCGCGGCAACGGCCAGGCCGACGAGGAGCTTTTTCACCGGATGCCGGCGGGCGCCGGATCTGCCGCGGGGGTCGACAGCTTCCTGACCAGCCGGTACCAGTACTCGGTCGCAACCTCGAAGGCCTCGATGCCGATGCGCTCGTCCTGGCCGTGCGCCCGGATGTCGTCCGGTTCCTCGGCGATCGCCGA
>JAWWBD010000066.1:0-14270 GCA_033721115.1 Woeseiaceae bacterium
GTCCTCCACCCCGCGATCTGCGGGTCCCCGCCCCCCGTCACTATCCGCTTCGTCGCGTCGCGGCCGCCGGTCCGCCCCGCGTGCAGTTCTTCCCGCAGCGCCTCTACGACGGGGGCGTCGGCGGGGAGGAGTTCGGCGTGGTCGAGGTCGGTGATGTGGACCCAGCGCAGGCGCTGGCCCTCGCGGCCGGCGGGCTTGCCGTGCCAGGCTTCGACGAGGAAGAACTCGATGCGCACGGCCCGGTCCGGGTAGTCGTGGTTCAAATCCATGAACGGCCGATGGTCCGTCACCTCGATGCCGAGCTCCTCGGCCAGTTCGCGGCCGAGCGCGGCCGCGGCCGTCTCGCCCGCGCCGATCTTGCCGCCGGGGAATTCCCAGAGCCCGTCGAACGGACCGTCCGCGAGGCGCTCCGAGACCAGCACGCGATCGCGCGCGTCGCGGAGAATGCCGGCCGCGACGTGCAACCGCTTCACAGCGGATTCAGGTCAGCTTGCCGTGGCACTGCTTGTATTTCTTGCCCGAGCCGCAGGGACAGGGTTCGTTGCGGCCCACCTTGCGGCCCTCGCGCACGAACGGCTGGACCGGGTCGGGCCGCGGCGGGGGCGGGGCCTGGCCAACGGGTGCCCCCTGTGGCAGTGCACCGCCTGCCGGCGCCTGGGCCTGTGCGGCGGCCAGGGCCGACGCCTGCGCATGCTGGTAGCGCATCGCGGCCGCGGCACGGCGGCGCTCGGCCGTGTCGTCGAGATCCTGCTCGCCCTGGATCCGGATCCGGGTCAGGATGCTGATCGTGTCGTGCTTCACCTGGTCGAGCATCGCCCCGAACATCTCGAACGCCTCGCGCTTGTATTCCTGCTTCGGGTTCTTCTGGGCGTAGGACCGGAGCCCGATGCCCTGCCGCAGGTGGTCCATGGCCGCGAGGTGCTCCTTCCAGTGCTGGTCGAGCTGGCGCAGCATCACCTGCTTCTCGACCGTGCGCATGAGCTCGCTGCCGATGCTGGCTTCCTTGGCCTTGTAGGCTTCCGCGGCGGCCGCGACACAGCGCTCCGTGATGCCTTCGTCATTGAGCGTCTTGTCGTCCCGGATCCACTTCGCAACGTCCACGTCGAGGCCGAACTCGGACTCGAGCGCCTTCGACAGACCTTCCGCGTCCCACTGTTCGTCCAGACTGCCCGGCGGGACGTACTGGGCGACCGTCTCGGCGATGACCTCGTCCCGGATTGCCGCAACGGACTCCTCGATCTCGTCCGCCTCCATCAGCTCCGAGCGCTGGTGATAGACCACCTTGCGCTGGTCGTTGGCGACGTCGTCGTATTCGAGCAGGTTCTTGCGGATGTCGAAGTTGTGTGCCTCGACCTTGCGCTGGGCGCGCTCGATCTGGCGTGACAAGAGCCTGCTCTCGATCGCCTCGCCTTCGCGCATGCCGGCCCGCGCGAGCAGCGCCTTGGTCCGGTCGGGATCGCCGAAGATACGCATCAGCGTGTCTTCCATCGACAGGTAGAAGCGGCTGGAACCCGGGTCGCCCTGGCGTCCGCTGCGGCCGCGCAACTGGTTGTCGATGCGTCGGGACTCGTGGCGTTCGGTGCCGATGATGTGCAGGCCGCCGGCCTCGATCACGGCGTCGTGGCGCTCTTGCCAGTCGGCGCGTATCGCATCCCGGTCCGCGTCCTCGCCCGCGGCAGCGAGCTCTGCCTCGAGGTTGCCCCCGAGGACGATGTCGGTACCGCGGCCCGCCATGTTGGTCGCGATCGTGATGGCGCCCGGCCGCCCGGCCTGCTGGACGACGATCGCCTCGCGCTCGTGCTGCTTCGCGTTCAGCACCTCGTGTTTGATCTTGCGCTTCCTGAGCAACGACGAAAGCAGTTCCGAGGTTTCGATGGACGTCGTGCCCACGAGGACCGGCTGGCCGCGTTCACGACAATCGACGATGTCCTCGATGATCGCCTCGAACTTGTCCTTCTGGGTCAGGTAGACCAGGTCCGGCGCGTCGTCGCGGATCATCGGCTTGTGGGTCGGGATCACGACGACCTCGAGGCCGTAGATCTGCTGGAACTCGAACGCTTCGGTGTCGGCCGTACCGGTCATGCCCGACAGGTTATGGTACAGGCGGAAGTAGTTCTGGAACGTGATCGACGCGATCGTCTGGTTCTCCTGCTTGATCGCGACGCCCTCCTTTGCCTCGATCGCCTGGTGCAGCCCGTCCGACCAGCGGCGCCCGGGCATCGTGCGCCCGGTGAACTCGTCGACGATGACGACTTCGCCGTCCTTGACGATGTACTCGACGTCTTTCTGGTAGATCGCGTGCGCGCGCAGCGCGGCGTTGAGGTGATGCAGGAGCCGGATGTTGGCCGCGTCGTAGAGGCTCTCGCCCTCTTCGAGCAGACCGGCGCGGGCCATCAGCTTTTCGACTTTCTCCTGGCCTTCCTCGGTCATGTAGGCCTGCTTGGCCTTCTCGTCGATCGTGTAGTCTCCGCGCGGCACGAGCTTGCAGGCGGCCGACTTCTTGCCGGCTTCGACCAGTACGACGTCCGCGTTGCGCGCCTCGGCCAGCTCGACGGCCTCCTCCAGGCTGAGCGCTTCCCGGGTCGCACCGTCGTCCGTCTCCAGCGTGACCGGCTTGCCATGTTCGTCGACGAGGGTCACGTGCCGCGCCTCGATCTCGAAATTGCTCGGCGCATCGGATTCCGGATGCGGCGTCAGCTTCGGGATCAGCTTGTTGATCTGGGCATAGAGGTCCGTGCTGGCTTCCGCGGGCCCGGAGATGATCAGCGGTGTGCGCGCTTCGTCGATCAGGATCGAGTCCACCTCGTCGACGATCGCGAAACTCAGCCCGCGCTGGACCCGGTCGGCCAGCGAGAATGCGAGGTTGTCGCGCAGGTAGTCGAAGCCGAGCTCGTTGTTGGTGGCATAGGTGATGTCGCTCGAGTACGCGGCGCGTTTTTCCTCCTGCGTCTGGCCGCTCTTCGATACGCCGACCGTCAGCCCGAGGAACTCGTAGACCGGGCGCATCCAGTCGGCATCGCGGCTCGCGAGGTACTCGTTGACCGTCACGATGTGGACGCCGTCCCCGCTCAGTGCGTTGAGATAGGCCGGCAGGGTCGCGACCAGGGTCTTACCCTCACCGGTCCGCATCTCGGCGATATTCCCGTCGTGCAGCACCATGCCGCCGATCAGCTGGACGTCGAACGGCCGCATCCCGAGCGTGCGGACCGCTGCCTCCCGTGCGACGGCGAATGCTTCGGGCAGCAGGTCGTCGAGGGTCTCGCCGTCGGCGTAGCGCGCCCGGAATTCGTCGGTCCTGGCGCGCAGTGCCGCGTCGTCCAGGGCCTGCATGCTCTCCTCGAGCGCGTTGATGCGGCTGACGACTTTCGAGTACTGCCGGAGCAGGCGCTGGTTGCGGCTGCCGAAGATTCGCGTCAGAAAGTTGGCCACAGGGGCTCCTGCATGGAAATCGGGTTCCGGGCCTGGTCGCCCTGGACGAACAAAGCCCGCTATTCTAACGAATCTCGTGATCTATGGGTGAGGATCCGCGATCTCAAGGCCCGCGGCGGGCCGGCCGGCGGGGCTAGCGGGAGGACCCGCGGATGAAATTGACCGGGTTGACGCGCCGGCCGTCCTTCACGACCTCGAAGTGCAGGTTCGGGCCCGTGGCGCGCCCGGTCTCGCCCATCAGCGCGACGGCCTGACCTTTCCGGACCTCCTCGCCCACGGCAACGAGATTCTCGGAGTTGTGGGCATACCGCGTCGAATAGCCGTTGCCGTGGTTGATCTCGACCATGACCCCGTAGCCGTAGCGGTCGCCCGACCAGGTGACGACGCCGTCCGCCACGGCCACGACCTCGGCGCCGAGCTTGCCCGCGAAATCGATGCCCGTATGGTTGGCGGGCTTGCCGGTAAACGGGTCGGTCCGCCGGCCGAAGTAGGAGCTGATCCAGCCCGAGCTGACCGGGCGGCCCTGCGGGTAGACCCGCTCCTTGAGATTCTGGCCCATGAGCACCGACTCGAGGGCCGACAGCTGCGCCTCGCGGTTGTCGAGCTGCGTGTCGAGCGTCGCCATCGCCTCGAGGACGTCCGGCACGAGCACGCCGGAGCCGCTCATGACCGGTTCTTCCGGGCCGCCGACGGCGGGTTCGGAATCGAAATCGAATTCGCCTTCCTCGATGTCGGCCATGTCGGTCAGGCGCCGGCCGAGGGCGTCGAGCCGGATGATCCGCGCGTTCATCTGCGCGATGCGGATCGCCAGCGCGTCGAGCGTATCCTCGTTTTCCTGCCGGATGGTCTCGATCTGGGCGCGCTGGGCCTCGATCTCGTCGTTTAAGCCCTGGACCCGCGCGACACTGACGCCCGAGCCGTTGACGACGGAATACCAGTAGCCACCGGCAAAGGCCGCGGCGGAGACGGCGGCGGCCGACAGCAGGGCAAGCGCAACCGCCGAGAAACCGGACAGGTTGACTTGCCTGGGCCGACCGCGGCCCGTGCCGAAGATGACTACATTCATCGAGTATTCCTCGAAATTGACCGTGCCAGACGTTTGTTGCTCTTGTCGTCCGCAATCGACGCGAGGTATTCGGGCCGCAGGCGGTGCCCCCTCGTTATCGTAATCGTCGCGTCGATATCCACTTCGGCAGCCCCGCTGTCCTAGGATCGGATCCCTTAGACCGGTGGTTTTGCGCCCCTGCCTTTCGGCAGGTTTGCCCTTGTCGAGAGCGACAATATGCATAATGTCGGTTTTTATTACAAGACAGCCCCCCGCGAAGGGTGATATGCATCACCCCGGGACCGCCGAAAACGCCAACTCCGTCACATTTTCATGCCCGCCAAACGCCTCGATTCGCTGCTGAATCCCAATGAAAACGGGGGGTTGGGCGACGTCGTGCGGCGCGCGCGCGGCATGGGGGAACTGACGGAGCGCCTCAGGCGGGCCCTGGGCCGCGAACTCGGCACGCCGATCGTCGCGGCCAATGTTCGCGACGACGGTACGCTCGTCGTGCTGGTCGAATCCCCGGCCTGGGCCGCGCGGCTGCGGTTCGAGGCCGACGCGCTCATCGCGGCGGCCGGCCGGACGAAGCCCCCGGTCGCGCGCTGCGAGGTACGTGTCGCGCACGGCGCGACGGGCGGCCAGGCCTAGTCGTCGAGATGGATATTGACGCGGCGGTTGTGCCGTCCCTTCTTTTCGACCTTGCCGATCCGCACCGTCCCGACTTCCGCTGTCGAGGCGACGTGGGTTCCCCCGCAGGGCTGCAGGTCGATGCCCTCGATTTCCAGCAGGCGGACCCGGCCCTGGCCGCGCGGCGGCGCGACTTTCATGGTGCGCACGAGTTCGGGCTGCTCATCGAGTTCCTGATCGCTGATCCAGCGGCAGCCGACCGGGTGATCCGCGGCCACGAGTTCGGCGAGCGCCGCGGCAACGGCGTCCTTGTCGACGGTCTCTTCCATGTCGAAATCGAGCCGGCTTTTTTCCGTCGAGATGTTGCCGCCGGTCACCCCGTGCGGCAGGACCGCGCCCAGCAGGTGCATCGCCGTGTGCATGCGCATGTGGCGGTAGCGCCGCGCCCAGTCGATCGCGGCCCTGACCTGTGTGCCGGGCGCCGGCGCTGCCGAGTCCGGCGCGAGCACGTGGCGGATTGCGCCGTCGCTACCGTAACGGGTGTCGACGACGGTGGCCGTGCCGCCGTCCCAGTCCAGTTGCCCGGTGTCGCCGGGCTGCCCGCCGCCCAGCGGATAGAACACGGTGCGATCGAGGACGACGCCCTCGTCGTCGACGGCGACGACCGTCGCGTCGCAGTCGCGCAGGTAGGCGTCGTCGCGGAACAGTGCTTCGGTCATGGACGGGATTATAGGGGTCAGAGCCCGTTCGGGTAAAAAGGGCTCTGACCGCTCAAGTCACTACGCGTAGGAGGGCGTGGCGTACGAGATCGGCGCCTTGCGTGAATCCTCGAAGGTCACCTCTTCCCAGGCCGATGCCTGGTCGAGGAGTGCCCTGAGCAGCTTGTTGTTGAGATCGTGACCGGACTTGTAGGCGCGGAACTCGCCGATGACGCAGCGGCCCAGCAGGTAGAGGTCGCCGATCGCATCGAGAATCTTGTGCACGACGAATTCGTTCGCGTAACGCAGGCCGTCCTCGTTGAGGATGCGGTAGTCGTCGAGCACGATCGCATTGTCCATGCTGCCGCCGAGCGTGAGGTTGCGTTCCCGGAGCGCCTCGACGTCGCGCAGGAAGCAGAAGGTTCGCGCGCGGCTCACTTCCTTCAGGAACGACGTCGACGAAAAGTCGATCGCGGCCTGTTGCTTGATCTTGTTGAACACGGGGTGGTTGAAGTACACCTCGAAGTTCACCTTGAAACCGTCGAAGGGCACCAGTTCGGCCCACTTGTCGCCGGCCTCGACGCGGACCTTCTTGCGGATCCGGATGAAACGTTTGGGTGCGTTCTGCTCCTCTATCCCGGCCGACTGCAGCAGGAACACGAACGGCCCGGCGCTGCCGTCCATGATCGGGACCTCGGGCGCCGACAGGTCGACGCTGACGTTGTCGATACCGAGTCCCGCGAGCGCCGACATCAGGTGTTCTACCGTGGCCACCTTGACGCCGTCCTGGATCAGCGTCGTGCCGAGCATCGTCTCGCCGACCAACCGCGGATCGGCGGGCACGTCCACCGGGTGCTCGAGGTCGACACGGCGAAAGGTTATCCCGGCGTTCTCGGCGGCCGGGCGGAGCGTCATATACACTTTTTCGCCCGTGTGCAGGCCGACGCCCGTCGCACGGATCGCCGTTTTGAGCGTTCGTTGTCTGAGCATGGCAGCGCCATGGGCCGGGAAGGTGCGGGAAGATTATCACAGTGAGACAAAACTGCAATAATTCAAGCTCTTAGCATCAGAGCCTCAAGTGGACTGGGTGCTCACCAGAACAGTGTGACGGAAACCGGCCGGCCCGGGTGTCCCGGGCCGGCCGCGCGGAGGATGAACCCGGCGTCCGTGCCGGGTCAGTCGGCCTGGCGGCGCAGGAACGCGGGAATGTCGAGCAGGTCTTCCTGCAGGCCGGCATCGCCGAGTCCGTCGCCCACGGCCCGCTTGCGCTGCACGGTCGGCTTGTCGAGTCCCTGGTAATTGGGCTCCTTCACCGCCGGCTGCTGACGCCGGACGATGCGCATCGGCGCATCCGCGTTCGCTGCGGGCTGGCCGAGCCCCGTTGCCACGACCGTTACCCGGATGCGGTCCGTCATGTCGGGGTCGATCACCGTGCCGACCACGACCGTCGCGTCGTCGGATGCGAACTCCTTGATCGTGTTGCCGACTTCCTGGAACTCGCCGATCGACAGGTCCATGCCGGCCGTGACGTTGGCGAGGATGCCGTTCGCCCCGGCGAGATTCACGTCCTCGAGGAGCGGGCTCGAGATCGCAGCTTCGGCTGCTTCCCGTGCGCGATCCTCTCCCGACGAGGTGCCCGACCCCATCATCGCCATACCCATCTCGGCCATGACCGTGCGGACGTCCGCGAAGTCGACGTTGATCAGGCCCGGCCGCGTGATCAGCTCGGCGATGCCCTGTACCGCGCCCTGCAGCACCTGGTTCGCCGACCGGAACGCGTCGAGCAGCGTGGTCTCGCCGCCGAGCACCGAAAGCAGCTTCTCGTTCGGGATCGTGATGAGCGAGTCGACGTACTTGCCGAGCTCCATGATGCCGCGATCGGCGATCGCCATGCGTTTCGACCCTTCCATCAGGAACGGCTTCGTGACGACCGCAACCGTCAGGATCCCGAGTTCTTTCGCGACCTGGGCCACGACCGGCGTCGCACCGGTGCCCGTGCCGCCGCCCATGCCGGCCGTGATGAAGAGCATGTCCGCACCCTCGATGACCTCGAGGATCCGGTCGCGGTCTTCCATCGCGGCCTGGCGGCCGATGTCGGGATCGGCGCCCGCGCCGAGACCTTTGGTGATATTGCAGCCGATCTGCAGCGCGGTCCGGACCCGTGCGCTCTTGAGCGCCTGCGCGTCGGTGTTGGCGCAAATGAAATCGACTCCCTCGATCCCGGTGTCGACCATGTGCGCGACGGCATTGCCGCCGCCACCGCCGACCCCGATGACCTTGATCACAGCGCTCTGGCTGTGTGCATCCATTAACTCAAACATCAAACTTCCTCCGCTTGGTTGTTACTGCTTCCCGGGTAATCCCCGTTGTTTCTGTTCCGGCAGTTGCCTGCCGCCATTCCTCAAAACTGTCCGCTGAACCAGGCCCGCATGCGTTCCCACACGTCGCCCAGGTTGTTCGTAATCGGCGTGGAGCGGCTGCTCTTCCGTGTCAGGTTCTCGTATCCGTAGAGCAGGAGCCCGACGCCCGTGGCATGGATCGGGTTGCGCACGACGTCCATGAGACCCTCGACGTACTGCGGCGACCCGAGCCGCACGGGCATGTGGAAGACTTCCTCGGCGAGCTCTACCGCGCCTTCCATCTTGGCGCTGCCGCCCGTGATCACGATGCCGGCTGCGATGAGTTCCTCGAACCCGCTCCTTCTCAGCTCGTCGCGGATCAGGCCGAAGAGTTCCTCGTAGCGGGGCTCGACGATCTCGGCCAGCGTCTGGCGCGCGAGGCGCCGCGGCGGCCGCTCCCCGACGCTCGGGACCTCGATCGTCTCGTCCGGGTTTGCGAGTTGCGAGAGCGCACACGCGTACTTGATCTTGATTTCCTCGGCGTACTGCGTCGGCGTGCGCATGGAGACCGCGATGTCGTTGGTCACCTGGTCGCCGGCGATCGGTATGACCGCCGTGTGCTGGATCGCGCCGCCCAGGAACACGGCCAGATCGGTCGTCCCGCCGCCGATGTCGACGATGCAGGAGCCGAGTTCCTTCTCGTCGTCGGTCAGCACCGAGTAACTCGACGCCAGCTGCTCGAGCACGATGTCGTCGACCTCGAGCCCGCAGCGCTGCACGCATTTCACGATGTTCTGCGCCGCGCTCTCGGCCCCGGTCACCATGTGCACCTTGGCCTCGAGCCGCACGCCCGACATGCCGATGGGCTCGCGGATGCCCTCCTGGTTATCGATCAGGAATTCCTGCGGCAGGATGTGCAGGATCTTCTGGTCGGCCGGTATGGCCACTGCGCGCGCCGCGTCGATGACCCGGTCAACGTCGCCCGCGCTCACTTCCTTGTCGCGGATCGCGACGATGCCGTGCGAGTTGAGGCTCCGGACATGGCTCCCCGCGATCCCGGTGTAAACCGAGTGGATATCGCAGCCGGCCATGAGCTCGGCCTCCTCGACCGCGCGCTGGATCGAATGCACCGTCGACTCGATGTTGACGACGACGCCTTTCTTCAGGCCGCGCGACGGGTGCGAACCGATGCCGACGACCTCGATCATGCCGTCTTCATTGATCTCGCCGACGATCGCGACGACCTTCGAGGTGCCGATGTCGAGTCCGACGATGAGATTCTTGTCCGAGCGTTTGGACATCTAGTCGTTACCCCTGAGCGCCAGCATCCCGTCCTCGTCCCCGGTCAGGTCTTCGGCCGGCGTGCGCGAGCCGTCCACCCAGCCGATCGTGAAGCCGTTGCTGTAGCGCATGTCGACATACTCGATGTCCGCCGCACGGCTCGTGATGATGTTTGCGACGACGGCGAGGAACAGGTCCGTCCGCTCGCTGACATCGCGCCGTCCCAGGCGTATCTCGACACCGTTCGCGAGCGTCATGTCCCATGCGCCACGCTCGTCCAGGTGCACGCGCCGGAGATCGAGGCCAATCGGAATCAGCCGTTCGCGAATCTCGAGGTAGCGCCGCGCGACGTCGGCTGCACGGCTCTCCGGTCCGGACAGCCGCGGCAGCTCGGCCGGCACGTGGCGCGCATCGGCGACGAACAGTTCGCCGCGCGTGTTGAGCAGGCCGCGCTCGCCCCAGGTGGCGGCCGGGACCTGTTCCGTCACCGTGATGGCGAGCCGGTTCGGCCAGCGCCGCGCGACCGTGGCGTCGTCGATCCAGGCCAACGCGACGATTTGCTCGCGGATCCGGTCGAGGTTGGCGCTGACGAAGCCTTCCTCGAGATCGGCCCCGATCGCTTCCTCGATCATCAGCGGCGTCACACGCTGGAACGGGCCGCTGATCTCGAGCGAGCGGATCTCGCGGTCGAGCATGCTCGCACTCAGGCTGTAGGTGCCCAGGACCGCCGCCACGGCGACGCTCGGCGCAACGACGAGCCGGGGCCTGAATTTCGGCATCCGGATCGCTGCCTTTTTCTTCGGCTTGCGCCGCCGGGCCTGCTTACGTGCCATTGGCCTTTACCTCCACTTTCGTTGCCCGCACGTCGACGCCGACGCTCGTCTCGAGGATCCGCCAGCAGAGCTCGGCGAAATCGATACCCGCCGCTTTTGCGGCCATCGGCACGAGGCTGTGGCTGGTCATGCCCGGGATCGTGTTGACCTCGAGCACCTGCGGCTTGCCGTCGCTGCCGGTCATGAAGTCGACCCGGCCCCAGCCGCTGCAGCCGAGCGCCGCGAAGGCGGCCAGCGCGAGTTCGCTGTAACGGGCCTCGGCCTCCGCGTCGCCCGTCCCCGGGCAGTGATACTCGGTACGATCCGATTCGTATTTCGCGCGGTAGTCATAGAACACGCGCGGCGTGACGATGCGGATCGACGGCAACGCCTCGCCCTGCAGTACACCGACCGTCACCTCGTCGCCCACGATGCAGCGCTCGGCCAGCGCGACGCCGCCGTGCTCGAGTGCCTGGTCCGCGGCCGGCCCGAGCTCGTCGGAATCGAACACCTTGGCAATCCCGACACTCGACCCTTCCGCAGCCGGCTTCAGGATCAGGGGAAAACCGAATTCCTCCGCTGCCAGCACGGCATCGGCCCGGTGGCGCACGACCCGGTAGTCCGGCGTCGGAATGCCGCAGGCCGTAAACAGGTGCTTGGACCGGATCTTGTCCATCGCGAGCGCCGACGCCATGACGTCGCTGCCGGTGAACGGCGTGTCGAGCCAGGCGAGCGCACCCTGCAGCGAGCCGTCCTCGCCACCCGTGCCGTGCAGGGCGATCCAGACGCGGTCGAAGCCGGCGCGGGCGAACTCGATCAGGCCGCGTTCCGCGGGATCCCAGCGTTCGGCCTCGACGCCGCGCGAGCGCAGTGCTTCGAGCACCGCTGCACCTGTCTCGAGCGACACCGCGCGCTCGCTCGAGTAACCGCCCAGGAACACCGCAACCCGGCCGAACTCGGCGGCATCGGTCACGGGCATGCGCCGCTCGGTGCGGGTCAGAAGCCCGCTCATGCCGGGGCCTCCCCGACGATGCGCACCTCGTGCACGAGTTCCACGCCGTGCACGTCGCGGACCGTGGCCTGCACGTGATCGATCAGCTGCTCGATATCCGCCGCCGTGGCGTCGCCCGTGTTGATGATGAAGTTGGCGTGCTTCGGCGACACCTCGGCACCGCCGATCGCAAAGCCCTTGAGGCCCGCGGCCTCGATCAGCCGGGCCGCGTGATCGCCCGGCGGGTTGCGGAACACGGAGCCGCAGCTCGGCAGGCCGAGCGGCTGGGTCGACCTGCGCCGCTTTAGCATCGCATCGAGTGTCTCCCGGCTCGGCGTGACGGCCGGATCGAAGGCAAACAGCGCTTCGACGAACCACTCGTCCGCGGGTCCCCGGACGCTGCGATAACCCACCCTGTAATCGCCCGGCCCGCGCTCGTGGATGTCGCCCCCGCGGTCGATGGTCCGCACCGCGGCGACGCGCTCCCAGGTCTCCCCGCCGTGCGCGCCGGCGTTCATCGCCAGTGCCCCGCCGACGGTGCCCGGGATGCCCGCGAAGAATTCGGACGGCCCGAGGCCCCAGCGGATGCACTGTCGCGCGAGCTGCGTACACGGCACGCCGCTCCCGGCGCGGACCTGGTGACTGCCGGCCCGCTCGAGGTCGCGCAGCATGCGGCTCGGCGACACGACGGCGCCGCGGATACCGCCGTCGCGGACCAGCAGGTTGCTGCCCACGCCGTGCCAGAACACCGGCACCGAGCGGTCGAGGTCGCGCAGGAATGCGGCAAGATCGTCGAGCGTCGCAGGCACGTAGAACAGGTCCGCGGGGCCGCCCACGCGCCACGAGGTGTGTTTCCGCATCGGCTCGTCCCGCCGGAGCTCGCCGCCCGCTGCATTGCGTGCCGCCGCAGCCATCATTGCTGCACCCCGGACGCTGCCCGCCCGCCGAGCAGGTCCGGCAGCCCGGCGGCGTAGGCACCGATGTCGCCCGCGCCCATCGTCAGCACGAGGTCGCCGTCCCTGACCAGTCCGTCGAGCACGGGCAGCAGCTCGTCGAGCGATTCCACGAACACGGGCTCGACGGTTCCGCGCGTGCGGACGGCGCGCGCGATTGCGCGACCGTCGGCGCCCGCGATCGGCTCCTCGCCGGCCGCGTAGACGTCGAGGACGATCGTCACGTCGGCTTCCGAGAGTACGGAAGCGAAATCGTCCATCAGGTCGCGCGTTCGCGTGTAGCGGTGCGGCTGGAAGACGAGCACGAGGCGGCGCTCCGGCCAGCCGTTGCGGGCGGCGGCGAGCGTGGCCGCGATCTCGGTCGGGTGATGGCCGTAGTCGTCGACCAGCAGCACCTTGCCCGCCGCGGTCGCCACCTCGCCCAGCGTCTGGAAGCGGCGGTCGATGCCCTCGAATTTCTCGAGCGCGGCCATGACGGCGTTGTCCGCGATATCGAGTTCGTCCGCGACTGCGATCGCGGCGAGTGCATTCTGCACATTGTGCAGCCCGGGCAGCCCCAGTGACACGTCGAGCCGCGCCCGGCCACCGGGTCGCTCGACCTCGAAACGTGTCCGCGTGCCGTCGAAGCGGACGTTTTCGGCCCTGACGTCCGCCTCGTCGTTGATTCCGTAAGTGATCACCGAGCGCCCGATCTGGCCCAGGATCGCATTGACGCCGGGGTCGTCGGTGCAGACGACCGCGAGGCCGTAGAACGGCAGGTTGTGCAGGAATTCGACGAATCCCGAGCGCAGCTTCTGGATGTCGCCGTCGTAGGTGCCCATGTGATCGGCGTCGATGTTCGTCACGATCGCGAGCATCGGTTTCAGGTGCACGAACGAGGCATCGCTTTCGTCGGCCTCGGCGACAAGATAGTCGCCCTGCCCCAGCCGCGCATTCGCGTCGGCGCTCTTGAGTCTGCCGCCGATGACGAAGGTCGGGTCCAGCCCGCCCTCGGCGAGCACGCTCGCGACCAGGCTCGTCGTGGTCGTCTTGCCGTGCGTGCCGGCCACCGCGATCGAGTAGCGGAAGCGCATGAGCTCCGCGAGCATTTCCGCGCGCGGCACGACCGGCATCCGCCGCTCGCGCGCCGCCGCGACCTCGGCATTGTCCTCGTCGACCGCACTCGAGACGACGACGGCGTCGGCATTGTCGATGTTTTTTGCGGCATGCCCGATGAAGACCGTGGCGCCCTGCGCCTCGAGCCGCGCGGTCTGCTTGTTGGGTTTGAGATCGGAGCCCTGCACGCTGTAGCCGAGGTTCAGCATGACCTCGGCGATGCCCGACATGCCGGAACCCCCGATGCCGACGAAGTGCACGCAGTTGATGCGGCGCATGCGCTTGATCATGTCGTCACCCCCGCCAGTTCGAGGCAGAGTTCCGTGATCCGGCGGAGCGCGTTCGGCTGCGCGAGCCGGCGCGCGGCTGCCGCACGCTCGGCAAGCCGCTGCCGGTCGCCGAGCCAGCGCTCGAGCTCGACCGCCAGCACCTCGGCCGTCAGCCTGCTTTCGTCGATGATGACGGCGGCACCGGCGTCGGCCATGGGCCGCGCGTTGGCCGTCTGGTGATCGTCGACCGCCGCGGGATACGGTACGAACAGCGCCGGCAGCCCTGCGGCGCACAGTTCCGCGACCGTCAGCGCGCCGGCGCGGCAGACGACGAGGTCCGCCCAGGCATAGGCTCCGGCCATGTCGTCGATGAACGGGACGAGCTCGGCCTCGAGGCCGTGTTCGCCGTAGGCCGCGCGGGCGGCGTCGGCCGTCCGCGAACCGCACTGGTGTCGCACGAGCGGGCGCCGGTCGGCCGGCAGGCGCGCGAGCGCGGCCGGCACGGTGCGATTCAGCGCCAGCGCGCCCTGGCTGCCGCCGAGGACGAGCAGCCTGGGCGGCCCGCCCCGGTCCCGGAAGCGCACGTCCGGGGGCGGGACGGCGGCGATGTCGTCGCGCACCGGGTTGCCCACGGTTTCCGCGGCGATCTTCGAATTAAAACTGCCCGGGAAGGCTTGCAGCACAACCCGGGCAAGACGCGCCAGAAGACGGTTGGTCAGCCCAGCGAC
>JAWWBD010000067.1:0-14227 GCA_033721115.1 Woeseiaceae bacterium
GACGCGCCTCGTCGGCGCTGATCTTGTCGCGGGTTTCGATGTGCACCGCCTCGGAGTGCCCGAAGAACACCGGCACCCGGACCGCGGTGGGATTCACCTGGATGCTGTCGTCTTCGAGAATCTTGCGCGTCTCCCAGACCATCTTCATCTCTTCTTTCGTGTACCGGTTGTCGAGAAAGACGTCGATGTGCGGCAGCGCATTGAAGGCGATCTGCTTGGCCGGCCCTTTCAGTTCGAGCGGCCGGCCGTTCAGGAGCAGGGTCGTCTGCCGCACGAGTTCCTCGATGGCGCTGCGGCCGGCGCCGGACACGGCCTGGTAGGTCGCAACGTTGATGCGCTCGATCCCGACCGCGTCGTGGATCGGCTTCAGCGCGACGACCATCTGGATCGTCGAGCAGTTGGGATTCGCGATGATGCCGCGGTTGCGGTAATCCGCGATGCGCTCCGCGTTGACCTCGGGCACCACCAGCGGAATGTCGTCCTCGTAGCGGAAATGTGACGTGTTGTCGACGACGACGCAGCCGGCTTCGGCCGCGCGCGGCGCGTGTTGCGCCGAGATGGAGCCGCCGGCCGAGAAGAGCCCGATTCTCACCCCGGAGAAGTCGAAATCCTCGAGATTCGCGACCGTCAGTTCCCGGTTGCCGAAAGCGACCTTCCTGCCGACCGACCGTTCGCTCGCGAGCGCGTGCACCTTGCCGACGGGGAACTTGCGCGAGGCCAGGATCTCGAGCATCACCTCGCCGACGGCGCCGGTGGCACCGACGACGGCTACGTTGAATTTTTCAGGCATCGTTTCGTCCCGGGACTGTCGTTTCGCGGCATCCGCCGCCCCTTGTTCAGACTACCGGCGTTGCGGACTCGACGTCCGCGTTCTGCGCGCGGTGGCGAAGGTAATGGTCCATCAGCACCAGTGCAACCATGGCTTCGGCAATCGGCGTGGCCCGCAATCCGACGCAGGGATCGTGCCTGCCGGTCGTGACGATCTCGGTCGCCTTGCCGGACCTGTCGATGGTCTTGCCCGGCACCGAGATGCTGGACGTCGGCTTGAGCGCGATGCTCGCGAGCAGGTCCTGGCCGGAGGAGATGCCGCCGAGGGTGCCGCCGGCGTCGTTCTTCGCGAAGCCGTCGGGCCCGATTTCGTCGCGGTGCTCGCTGCCGCGCTGCGCGACCGCCCGGAAGCCGGCGCCGAGTTCGACGCCCTTGACCGCATTGATGCTCATCAGGGCGTGCGCGATCGATGCCTCGAGCTTGTCGAACACGGGTTCGCCGAGACCCGGCGGCAGGTTCGTCGCCAGGACGCTGATCTTCGCACCGATCGAATCACCGAGTTCCCGGAGCTCGTCCATGTAGGCAGCGAGTTCGTCGACCCGGCCGGGGTCGGCACAGAAGAACGGGTTGGCATCCACCGCATCGAGGTCTTTCATCGCGAGCTCGATCGGCCCGAGCTGCGCGAGGTAGCCGCGGATCTCGACGCCGAGGCGCTCGCGCAGGTACTTGCGCGCAATAGCGCCGGCCGCGACGCGCATCGTCGTCTCGCGGGCCGACGAGCGACCGCCGCCGCGGTAGTCACGGATGCCGTACTTCTGCTGGTAGGTGTAATCCGCGTGCCCGGGCCGGAACTTGTCCTTGATGTCGCCATAATCCCTGGACCGCTGGTCGGTGTTCTCGATGACGAGGCCGATCGGCGTCCCCGTCGTCAGTCCCTCGAAGACGCCGGACAGGATCCGCACCGCGTCCGGCTCCTTGCGCTGCGTCGTGTGGCGCGAGCGCCCGGGGCGCCGGCGATCGAGGTCATGCTGGATGTCCGCCTCGGTGAGCTCGAGGCCGGGCGGGCAGCCGTCGACGATGCAGCCGAGCGCCGGACCGTGACTCTCGCCGAAGGTCGTCACGACGAAATTGCGTCCAATGCTGTTGCCCGCCACGGTCAGATGTCCTCCAGCTGGTCCTTGGTCAACACGAAAACCCCGGCGCCGCCGTGCTCGAACTCCGGCCAGACGAAGGCGATGTCCGGATAGCGGGCCTCGAGCGCGGGCCGGCTGTTGCCGACTTCACAAACGAGTATTCCACCGTCGCCGAGAAATCGCGAGGCCCCGGTGAGAATTCGCGTGACGAAGTCGAGTCCGTCCGTGCCCGCCGCGAGCCCGAGCACGGGTTCGTGGCGGAACTCGGGGGGCATCGCGGCGAGATCCGCGGCATCGACGTAGGGGGGATTCGCGACGATGAGCTCGTAGCGCCGGGCCCCGAGCCCGGCGAAGAGATCCGATGCGATGAGCCTGACCCGCGCGGCAAGCCCGTGTCGCGCCACGTTGATCCGCGCCACGGCGAGCGCGTCTTCGGCGACGTCGACAGCGTCGACAGCCGCGGCAGGAAAGGCCAGCGCCGCCGCGATCGCGATGCAGCCGCTGCCCGTCCCGAGGTCGAGGACGCGGCGAACGCGGGCCGGGTCGATCCAGGGCGCAAAGCGCGCGGCGATCAGCTCGGCAATCGGCGAGCGCGGCACCAGCACGCGCTCGTCGACGTAGAAGTCGAGCCCCGCGAACCAGGCCTCGTTGAGCAGGTAGGCCAGCGGTACCCGGTCGCGGATGCGCTGCGCGGCCAGGCGCTCGATCGCCGCCTGCCGCTCGGCGGGCACGCGCTTCGTGTAGGCGGACGCGGTGCCGTCGTGGGCCAGACCCATGATCGAAAAGACCAGCCAGGCCGCCTCGTCGAGCGCGTTGTCGGTGCCGTGCCCGAACGCGAGCCCCGCCTCGTCGAAGCGGACGGCAAGCGACCGGATCAGCGTTTCGACCGTCGGGAGTTGTCGGCGCGGGCTGCCCATGGCATCGGGCGAATCTATCACCATCGGCCGCCGGGTGCCTGTAGAATACGGGGCCCCGCAGTAAACCATCCCGAATCATGACCGGAATCAGATTGCTCGTCGCGATCGTGTCGCTCGTTGCCCTGGCGATCGGCGCGTGGCTCGCGTTCAGTATCACCACCCGGCCGGCTCTGCCTGTCTCGGCAACGGTGCTCCCGGCACCCGTCGAGCTGCCGCCTTTCGAGCTCGTCGACCAGGCGGGCGAGCGGTTCACGCGCGCGGACTTCGAGGGCCACTGGAACCTCGTGTTCTTCGGCTTCACGCATTGCCCCGACGTCTGCCCGCTGACGCTTAAGGTACTCGCGAGTGCGCGAGCCGAGCTCGCCGCCGCGGGCGTCTCGCCGCTGCCGCGAATCGTTTTCGTCAGCGTGGACCCCGCCCGCGACAAACCCGAACTCGTCCGCGACTACGTCGCCCACTTCGACGCTACCGCCATCGGCCTGACCGGCACTGAGGTCGACGTGCGCGAACTGACCGACGGCCTGGGCATTTTTTTCAATCGCGCGCCCGGCACCGGGACGAACTATCTCGTCGACCACTCGGCCGCGGTCCTGGTGATCGGGCCCGATGCCCGGTTTCGCGCCGTGTTCGGCGGTCCCCACGAGGTCGGACGTTACGTCGCGGACCTGCCGCGGATCATGGGCAACTCGTGAGCCGGCGCTGCCTGCTCGCGCTCGCGGTGCTGCTGGCGGCCTGCAATGCTAACGGTCCGCCGCTCGTCGTCGAGGACGTCGTCGTCACGCGGCCGGTGCCCGGCAGCGCGATGAGCGCAGCCTACTTCCGGCTGCACAATCCCGGCCGCGAGCCGGTCGTCGTCACCGGGGTGCGGAGCCCGGACTTCATGCGGGTCGAGATGCACGAAACGACCGTAGAGGACGGCATCTCGCGCATGCGGCCGCTCGAAGCACTCCGGCTCGAACCCGGCGAGACCGTCGAGTTCCGCCGCGGCGGCCGGCACCTGATGCTGGCGGGCCCGGCCGCGGACGCCGGGCCGGTCACGCTCGAATTCCTTGCGGGGGATTCGCTGCTCCTCTCCGTATCGGTGGCACGGCGGGAGGGCAGCTGACATGCTGGCACGCGCCCTCGCCCGCCTGCAGTACCTGCTGCCCCGCTACGGCCTCACCGCGCTCGTGTACCGGATCGCACGGATCCGCCAGCGCGGTTTCAAGGACTTCCTGATCCGCCGCTTCATACGGCTGTACGCGGTCGATACGGCGGACGTTGCGGACGGGATCCCGGACGATTTTCCGACCTTCAATGACTTTTTCACCCGCGCGCTGAAAGACGGTGCGCGGCCCGTCGACACCGCGGCGGACAGCATCGTGTCGCCCTGCGACGGGACGCTGAGCCAGGCGGGGGCCATCGACGGCAGCGCGATCCTGCAGGCAAAGGGATTCACCTATACCCCGGACGAACTGCTCGCGATCGATCTCGATACGGCGCGTCGTTTTCACGACGGCAGCTTCGCCACGATCTATCTCGCACCCTACGACTATCATCGCGTGCATGCCCCGCTCGGCGGACGGCTGGTTGCTGCGCACTACGTGCCCGGCGACCTGTTCAGCGTCAACACGACGACGGCGTCGATCATCCCCGGCCTGTTCCGGCGCAACGAGCGCCTGGTGCTGCATCTGGAGACAGCCTACGGCCCCGCGGCGATCGTCATGGTCGGCGCGCTGAACGTCGGCAGCATCACGACGCCCTGGACCGGCGAAATCCGGCCCCGGCAGCGCGGTCTCGCCCAAGCCCTCGACCTGGACGCGGCGAGCGTCGACGTCGACAAGGGCGCACTGCTCGGCTGGTTCAACATGGGTTCGACCGTGATCCTTTTGCTGCCGCCGGGCGCCTGCAGCTGGCACGAGGAACTCGCCACCGGCACGAGCCTGCGCATGGGCGAGGCCATCGGCCGGCTCGCCAAGCCGGGGCCGTGACCGCCTGGCGCCCCGCGTCGGGGCCGGCCGCGGCCCGGCGGCGCGCGGCCCTCCTTGAGCGCGTCCGTGGCCACTTCGCCGCGACGGGCGCTCTCGAGGTCGATACGCCGGCGCTTTCCGCCTTCGCGAACACGGACCCGGCACTCGCGAGCTTCGAAGTCACGGCCGGCGACGGGCGGCGACTGTATCTCGCGACCTCGCCCGAGTCCTGCATGAAGCGCCTGCTGGCCGCCGGCTATCCCGACATCTTTTCGATCGCGCGAGTTTTCCGCGACGCAGAGTCGGGCGCGCGGCACCTGCCCGAGTTCACGCTCATCGAGTGGTACCGGCTCGGCCATGAACTCGACGCGATCGTCGCCGACACGGTCGCGCTCGTTGCTGCCTGCCTCGAGCAACCCGGACTCGGCGCAAAGCTCGTCCGGCTCGATTACGCCGACGCGTTCGCGCGGTACGCCGGCATCGACGTATTCTCGGCGCCGGCCGACGCGCTCGCGGACGCCGCCGGCGCAGACGCTGAACTGCGGCGGGTCCTGGGCCCGGACCGCGATGCCTGGCTCGACCTGCTGCTCGAAACGCGCGTGGTCCCGGCGCTCGACCCGGCAGCCCCGACCGTGCTCGCGCACTTCCCGGCGGACAAGGCCGCGCTCGCCCGCCTCTGCCCGGCCGACCCGCGTGTCGCGGACCGCTTCGAGCTGTTCCTGGGCGGCCTCGAGCTCGCGAACGGCTACGTCGAACTCACCGATCCCGCCGAACAGCGCCGCCGCTTCGATGCCGAACTCGCGTGGCGCGCCGCGCGCGGCCTGCCGGCCCTGCCCCGCGACGAATTGCTGCTGGCCGCGCTGGATGCAGGACTGCCGCAGTGTGCCGGGGTCGCACTCGGCGCCGAGCGGCTGCAGATGGTTTACGATGCGACCCGGGAGATCACCGACGTGGTGACATTCGGAGCCCACACCGACGATGGCTGATACCGACTACGAGCTGCTGACAGCCCAGGCTCGAGCGTTGCTCGACGACGAGACCGACGCGCTCGCGCTGACGGCCAATTTCGTCGCGCTGCTCTACGATGCGCTGGACGACGTGAACTGGCTCGGCATCTACGTCCTGCGCGGGGACGAGCTCGTGCTCGGCCCGTTCCAGGGCAAGCCTGCCTGCGTCCGGATCCCGCTGGGTAAAGGCGTCTGCGGCACGGCCGCCGAGAGCCGCCGGACCCAGCGCGTCGAGGACGTCCACGCGTTTCCCGGACATATCGTCTGCGACGCCGCTTCGGCCTCGGAACTCGTCGTACCGCTCGAGATCGGCGGGCGCCTGGTCGGGGTCCTCGACATCGACAGCCCGCGCCGCGCGCGGTTCTCGGCCGCAGACCAGGCCGGAATCGAGGGGCTTGCCGCGCTGTTTGGCCGGCACCTGGCGGCCGGCCCCGGCTTTATTTGACGCGCGAGACGTATTCGCCGGAGCGCGTGTCGACCTTGATCACCTCGCCCTGGTCGACGAACAGGGGCACGCGCACGACGGCGCCGGTCGACAGCTTCGCCGGCTTGCCGCCGCCGCTTGCCGTATCGCCTTTGACGCCGGGGTCGGTTTCCACGATCTCGAGTTCGACGAAGTTGGGCGGCTCGACGATCAGCGGCGCGTTGTTCCAGAGCGTGATCTGGCACATGTCGCCGTCCGACAGCCAGTTCTTCGCATCGCCGACCGCCTTTTCGTCGGCCGCGTACTGCTCGAAGGTATCCGGCACCATGAAATGCCAGAACTCGCCGTCGGCGTAGAGATACTGCATTTCCGTGTCCATGACGTCAGCCGCCTCCACGGAATCGCCGGACTTGAACGTCTTGTCGACGACCTTGCCGGTCTTCAGGTTCCTGATCCGCACCCGGTTGAATGCCTGGCCCTTGCCAGGCTTGACGAATTCGTTGTCGACGATGATGCAGGGATCGCCGTCGATCAGGATCCTGAGTCCCGAACGGAACTCGTTGGTGCTGTAACTTGCCATGAATTCTCGCGCTCTGCTTTTCCGCGGGCGCTATGATACCCGAGTCCGCCCGACCTGCCACCGAAACCCCGGAATCGCTGCCGGTCCGCGCACGCGCGGCGGAAACTTGAAGCCCGTCACGGTTTTGCGAACCGGGTCGCAGCGGCGGTCGGCGGGGGTGCTAGACTGCCGGGACGTTTGACAATATGCCGGGGCCACGGACGCTCCGGAAAAGGTGCAGGGACCGCAGATTGAACGGCCGCCACAGCATATCGATCGCCATCCTGTCGGGGAACCAGGACGACGCCGCCCTGATCGACAGCACGCTGCGCGATGCAGGGCACGCCGCGAAGTGTCACTGGGTCGCCAGACCGAAGGACCTGGCCGACACCCTCTCGGCCGAGCACGTCGAGCTGATCATACTGAACTGCGACCACTATCCGGACTCCATCCGCGACGTCGTCAAGCAGAAAGACCGCATCAATCCCGAGCTGCCCGTGATCGCACTCCGGCGCGAGGCGGACGAAGCCGCGATCGAGGCGGCAATGCAGCACGGCGCCTGCGACCTCGTCTCGCTCGCGCTGCGCGGCCGCCTCCAGTCGGTCGTGACCCGGGAACTCCGCGCGCTGCGTGTCGAACGTGCGCTGAATTCGACCATTCATTCGGCGAGCGAGTACAAGCGCCAGCTCAAGGCCTATATGCAGGAATCCACCAGTGCAATTGCGCTGGTCCAGGAAGGCATCATCACCGACGTCAACGAGGCCTGGCTCGCATTGTTCCGCGCAGCCAGCAACGACGAGGTTGCCGGGCTCCCGCTCATGGACAATTTCGACGCGGAAAGCCACGCGGCGATCAAGGGCGCGCTGATCGCGGCCGTTGCCGGCAAATGGCAGATCGACGAAAAGCTCGTCGCGAAATCGCAGGTGATCACGGACGACGGCAACGAAGTGCGCCTGGAATTCCAGAAATACGTGTTCGACGACGGCCCCTGCGTCAAGGTCACGATCCGGCCGCCGGAGAAAAAACCCGAGGAACCGACCAAGCTCGTCCACGACGCGCTCAAGCGGGATCCGACGACGCTGTTCTTCCACCGCGCGCAGTTCCTCGAGCGACTGCGCAAGCGGCTGGGCCGTAAACCGCGATCCGGCCTGCACGTGCTCGCCGGCGTGCGCATCGACAATTTCAAGGCGGTCTGCGAGAAGGTCGGGTTCATCGACTCGGAGGAGGTCATCGCGCAGTTTGCCGAGCTGCTGCGCAAGCGCCTGCATCCGCGCGATCTCGCGGGGCGTTTCGAGGGCACGACGATCATGGTGCTGCTCGAGCGCGGCAGCGCGCGCGATGCGGAGGTCTGGGGCGAACAACTCTGCCGCCAGGTCAGCAAGGAAACATTCGACGTCGGTGACCATTCGACGCAGCTGACCTGTACCGTGGGCGTCTGTCCCGCCAACGAGATCTTCGGCACACTCGAAGCTTTCGTCGCGGCCACCGTCGACGCCTGCCGCACCGGCCGCGAAGCGGGCGGCAACCGGACCTTCCTGAGCCAGGAGGCGAAGGAAGACACGAAACAGCAGGAGTTCGATGCCATCTGGGTCAAGCACCTCAAGGCCGCACTGATGGAAAACCGGTTCCGCCTCGCTCAGCTGCCCATTGCGGGACTGCGCAGCGACGGCGTCGAGATGTACGACCTGCTCGTCCGGATGCTGGACGAGCGCGGCCAGTCGGTACTGCCGTCGGAATTCCTGCCGGCCGCCGAGCGCAACAACATGATGAAGCACATCGATCGCTGGATGATCCGCGCGGCGGTCGACTTCTGTAACCGCTCGGAGGTCGACCGGGTATTCGTGCGCCTCTCGAGGCAGTCGATACTCGACCGGACGACCGTCGGCTGGATGGACCGCGAGTTCGACGACAACGAGTTCGACTGCTCGCGGCTCGTGATCCAGGTGCCGGAGCGGGACGCGGCAAAACACATCAAGCAAACGCGGCAGATCGTGAAGCAACTGCGGAAGATGGGCGTCGGCTTTGCGATCGAGCACTACGGGATCGACACGGAGCGCTTCCAGATCCTCGATGTACTCAAGCCGGACTACATCAAGGTCGACGGCGAGCTCATGCACACGCTGATGACGGATACCGAAGTACAGGCCAGCGTCGAGAAGATCGTCCGCGCCGCAGCACAGCGCAACATCAAGTCGATCGCTGAACGCGTGGAGAATGCGAACGCGATGGCTGTCCTGTTCCAGCTCGGCCTGGACTTCATGCAGGGGCATTATGTCCACGAGCCCGAGGTCGTATTGCAGGATACGGGCAGCGGTACGCAGAGGACCCTGGCCGAGCTCGCAAACGTTAGCTAGTCGGGCACGGGACGGCACAGAATGTGACGCAGGTCACACTTTGCAGGCGGAACGGTGCGGTATCGCGCCGCCGATTGCACACTTAAACTCTCTCGTACCGATCGAGAGTCGGTGGCAGGAGGCCGCCGGCCATGAGCAACGGAGTGTCACTTTGAACAAGCGCTCACACACCGCACTCGGCGCCGCAATCCGCGCCGAAGTCCGTCGGCAGCACCTGATCCCCGTCCTTCTCGCTGCAGGCAGTAGCCTGGCCAGCGCCCCGGCACTCGCCCTCGAACTCGGCGAGGCGCAGGTCTCGTCAACGCTGGGACAGCCTTTGCGGGCATCGATTCCCTACACCCTGGGCCCCAACGAGGCGCTCGATTCGAGCTGCGTCAGCGTGCGCGGCGGCGGATCCGCGAGCGGCCTGCCGGCCGTCTCCCGGGCGGACGTCAGTGTGGCAAACGGGCTCATCACCGTCACCGGCAGCGGCATCGCGCGCGAGCCGCTCATGGCCCTCGCCGTCAATATCAGATGCCCCTACACGGCGCAGCTGACCCGCGAGTACATGCTCTTCATCGATCCGGCCGTGCCGGCGACCACGGCGACCGTGGCCGCCGCGGCGAACGACCCCGTCCGGTCGGTGCCGGCAGCCCGCCCACCGGCATCGGCCCGTCCGGATGTCGTACCGGCCACGCGCGCCGCCGCGACTGTGCGGGCGCCTGCGCAACCGCCGATAGCGACGGGCACGCGTTACCGCGTCCAGCCCGGCGACTCGCTGTCCGGTATCGCCCAGCGCATCGAGAACCGCTCCGTCGGGCTGTGGGATGCGGTCGGGCTCATTTTCGACGCGAATCCTGGCGCCTTCATCGACGGTGATCCGAACCGGCTGATGGCCGGCACGTGGCTGACGATCCCCGACCTCGTTACCGTCGGCGGGACGTCGGCCGTCGTCTTCCCGCCCGCCGACGCGACCGGCACGCCGGCCAGCACGGCAGCGCCGGCACCCGCGCCGGCCGCGGCGGCGACATCCGCCACGGTTACACCCGTGGCGGCACCGGAAGAGACCGCAGCACCGGACCTGTCCGTCGCTCCGGCGCCCGTCGCGGCGACATCCGGGGCGACCGCTGCGGCGGCGTCCGGGCTCGTCGACAGCGCGCCGGCGGACGCAGCCGGCCCCGTGCCGACGGATGCCGCGGCGACGCCCAGCGAGAATCCTTTCGTCACCCCGGGAGCGGCGACCACGCTGATCCCGGACACCGAGCTCGACGGGCCCGAAACCCGCGCAGCGGCACCGAACGTGCCCGCGGCCACGGTCCGCACGCGCGTCGAGGAGCCGGCGTCCGGCGGCTGGGTCGGCTGGCTGCTCGGGGGCGTGGTCGCGCTGGTCGGCGGCCTGCTGCTGCTCGGCCGCCGGGTCCGGGACACGTTCGGCTCCACGCCGATCGCCCCTGCCCGCGCACCGGAGCGACGCAGGGCCGAGCCCGACACCAGCGAACTCGAAGCACTCCCGGACCCGCGGACGCACGCGGTCGAGCCGCTGGCCGACGACTCGCCGACCCACGAGAACCCGGCGCTCGACGCCGACCTAGTGATGGGTACGGGACTCAGTGACAACGCCGACGTCGACGTCGCCCACGACTTCGGGTTCGCGGCCACGACGCAGGTCGACATCGAGCTGCCCGAGGAGATGTCGAGCGGGGGCGTTAGCGACACGGTCGAGACCGACATCATTCCGCCAATCACCGCGGACCTGGAGTCGATACTCGAGAGCGAAGTCCTGCCCGAGCATGACGACGAGGACGAGTACGACATGTCCGTCATCATGGATGCAACCAAGATGCCGCGTCCCGAAGACGTGACCGAGCGTGATCTCGCGGCAGTCGAGATTGATGACGATGCAGACGGCGCTGACGAGTACACCGTCGACCAGGAAGCCGACTTCGAGATCCTCGAGCAGGATTACGAGGATGAATTCACGGCGACCCAGGCGCTGAAAGCGGAGATCGCTCGTGCCGCGGCCGAACTGGCCGAGAGCATGGACGAGGACCTGGACGACCCGGGACCGGACGACAAGACGGCGGAAATGGGCCTTGCCTCGGTCACGACGATCGAGGAGGCTACGGCGCGGCTCAACCGGGATGAAGACGAGGCACTGAGCGCCTCGTTAACACCGGTGTTAACGAGGCGCTCACCGCGAAGCTCGAGGCCGACGACAAGACGGTCGAGATGCCGTCCGCCGAAGGCGGCGACACCGACATCACCGCAGAGATGCCGGCGAAGCGCGGCACCCGCTCCGGCTGACGCGCCGTGCGGCCCACGGCCGCGACGACCTCCGAGACGTAGGCGCGGCCCACGGCCGCGATCGCGGCTCGATCGGCTCTCGATTCGTTCGGCATGGTCGCCGGACTCCGGTGGCGTTGGACCGGAATGGCTCGCTGCGCTGCGCTTTATTTCCGGTCAATCGCCACCCTCGCCCGGCTGGCCGGGCGATCGCATCGGCGCTGACGATCCGTGTGCCGATGCCGTACGCGTCGGCCGATCGCAGCGGTCAGCTCTCGGACGGGTAGGCGCGATGCCGGGTGTGCGGGCGAGCGTCGTCCGGAGCGAGCGAAGCAGGACGCCCGAGCGAGCGCAGGCGATGCTCGCTCGGCAGGACGCCGAGCGAGCTTAAGCGAGCCCGCATACCCGGCAGCGCGCCGACAGGCCGAAAGGATCGAGAGCCGATCGAACGCGGATCGCGGCCATGGGCCGCTCCTACGAGTGTGCGTGCGGGTCAGTCGGGGAAGACGCCGGCCAGGCGTTCGACGTTGCGCCAGCCGCGCGGCAGCAACCCGCCACGCAGTGCGCGCTCTCCGTAGTAGGGGTCGGAATCGTCCCACCTGATGGTCATCATGCGCGTGCCGCTGTACACCTGCAGGTTACCGTCCTCGGGCACGACCGCGGCGGCCACCAGCTGCTCCGCGCCCGCCTGGTACTTCTTGCCCGGGATGTTGATGAGCTTGAGGCCCTTGCCCTTCGCAAGCTCGGGCAGGTCGTCCATCTCGAACATCAGCAGGCGGCCGATCGAACTCACCGCAGCGATCAGGCATTCCGTGTCGCGCGGCACCGGGGCCGGCACGACGGGCCGCCCGCCTTTCGGCACCCGGAGCACGGCCTTGCCCGCCTTGTTGCGCGTGACGAGGTCCTCGAGCTTCGCAATGAAGCCGTATCCGGCGTCGCTCGCCAGCAGCACGCGGTCGTCGGCCTCACCGATCATCGCGCCGCAAAAGACGGCGCCGTCCGGCGGCTTGAAGCGGCCGGACAACGGCTCGCCCTGCCCGCGCGCCGACGGCAGCGTGTGCGCCATGACGCTGTAGACCCGCCCCGTCGAGTCGATGAACATCGCGAGCTGGTTGCTGCGACCCTGCGCCGCGGCCAGGAACGCGTCGCCGGACTTGTAGGACAGCGCCAGCGGGTCGATCTCGTGACCTTTGGCCGCCCGGGCAAAGCCGCGCTGGGACAACACCACGGTCACGGGTTCGCTGGCGACGAGTTCCGTCTCGTCGAAAGCACTGGCCGCATCGCGCTCGACGATCGCGGTCCGGCGCGCATCGCCGTGCGCCTCGGCGTCCGCGAGGATCTCCTTCTTGATCAGCGATTTCAGGCGCGCGGCGCTCTTCAGCGTCTTCTCCAGCGTGTCGCGCTCCGCTTCGAGCTCATCCTGCTCGCCCCTGATCTTCATTTCCTCGAGCCTGGCGAGATTTCTGAGCCGCAGGTTCAGGATGGCCTCGGCCTGCACGTCGGACAGCCTGAAGCGTTTCATCAGGACCGGCTTCGGCTCGTCCTCGGTCCGGATGATGTGAATCACCTCGTCGATGTTGAGATAAGCGACGAGCAGTCCGTCGAGTACGTGCAGGCGATCCCTGACGATCTCGAGGCGATGGCCGAGCCGCCGTTTGACCGTTGCCTTGCGGAACTTCAGCCACTCGGTGAGCACGCCGACCAGGTTGAACGCCTGCGGGCGCCCGTCGAGGCCGATGATGTTCATGTTCACGCGAAACGTCCGTTCGAGCGCGGTCGTCGCGAACAGGTGCGACATCAGCTGGTCCTTGTCGACCCGGTTCGAGCGCGGCGTGATGACGAGCCGGGTCGGTTCCTCGTGGTCCGATTCGTCGCGCAGGTCCTCGACCTGCGGCAGTTTCTTCGCCCGCATCTGGATCGCGATCTGCTCGAGCACCTTGGCCCCGGATACCTGGTGCGGCAGCGACGTGACGACGATGTCGCCGTTCTCGACCTTCCAGGCCGCGCGCAGGCGCAGCGTGCCGCTGCCGGTCGCGTAGGTCTCGCGGATGTCCGCGGAGGAAGAGACGAGTTCGCCCCCGGTCGGAAAGTCCGGCCCCTTGATGTGCTTCATCAGCTGGGCGACCGTGGCCTTCGGCTTGTCGATCAGATGGATCAGTACGCTCGCGACCTCGTTGAGATTATGGGGCGGGACGTCGGTCGACATGCCAACCGCGATCCCGGTCGTGCCGTTCAGGAGCAGGTTCGGCAGCCGCGCCGGCAGCACGACCGGCTCCTCGAGCGTGCCGTCGAAGTTCGGGACCCAGTCCACCGTGCCCTGCCCCAGCTCGGCAAGCAGCACCTTCGCGTAGGGCGCGAGCCGCGACTCCGTGTAACGCATCGCGGCGAAGGACTTCGGATCGTCGGTCGAGCCCCAGTTGCCCTGCCCGTCGACGATCGGGTAGCGATAGGAAAAATTTTGCGCCATCAGCACCATGGCTTCGTAACAGGCCGAGTCGCCGTGCGGATGAAACTTACCGATGACATCACCAACCGTTCGCGCAGCCTTTTTCGGCTTGGACGCTGCCGACAGTCCGAGATCGCTCATCGCGTATATGATGCGCCGCTGTACGGGTTTCAGGCCGTCGCCGATCTGCGGCAGCGCGCGGTCGAGGATGACGTACATCGAGTAGTCGAGATACGCCTTCTCGGTGTAGTCCCTCAGCGATTGCTGCTCGACGCCCTCGAGATTCAGACTGTTCTGCATTCGTTATACCTCGGCGAGATTGCCTTTGGTCTCGAGCCACTTGCGGCGGTCCTTGGCACGCTTTTTCGCGAGCAGCATGTCCATCGTCGCATCGGCCTTGTCCTTGCC